>JBBQXW010000060.1:0-28631 GCA_038209275.1 Chloroflexia bacterium
CTTGAATCCCGCCGAGCGCCTCGCGTTCGTATTGCACGACATATTCGGCGTACCTTTCGACCAGATTGCAACTATCGTGGGCCGTTCTCCAACCGCAACGCGGCAGCTTGCCAGTCGCGCCCGTCGCCGGGTGCAGGGGGCAGAGACAGTTTCCGAGGCTGGGCGCACTCACCAGCGAGAAGTAATTGACGCTTTCCTTGCGGCCTCGCGTGATGGTAAGTTCGGGGCGCTTCTCGCGCTGCTCGACCCTGACGTGGTACTTCGAGCCGACCATGCAGCAGTACAAATGGGTGCAACAAAAGAGGTTCGCGGGGCGAAGGCAGTGGCTGACACCTTCGCAGGACGGGCGCAGTTCGCCCAAACAGCCCTCGTGAACGGAGTCGTGGGAGCGGTGTGGTCGCCGGGTGGAAAACCGCGTGTCGTATTCAGCATCACGCTCACCGATGGGAAGATCGTCGAAATCGAGTTGCTCGCCGACCCCGAACGCCTTCGCCAGCTCAAACTAACGGTTCTCAATGACTGACGGGCCAATCTGCTGATAGAGCAAATTTTGTTGACATTCGTTTACTTTTTGATAAAGTAGGATAAAGGACGAATTAGAAAAGAGGTAAAAGACATGAACAAATTAGCTTACTGGCGAACCAAACGCGGCCTGACGGTTAGGGCGCTTTCTGAGAAAAGCTGTGTTACTCCAAAGGGAATAAGCCAGATTGAAAAAGGGCATACTCGCCCTTATCTTTCTACGCTAGGTAAACTGGCTTCAGCGCTTGATATGGATGCTTCTGATTTAGTTGAAGTTACACCGCTGGATAGTAATCATGATGGTAAGTTCTCAATTGGGAGAGAGGAACTAAAGGCGGTGATAGCCGCGTTTGAGAAAGTCGGGAAAGAACCCGAGTATGACCTTGAAGAGATTGAACGCTGGGCGACAGAATATATTGCCGCGTCTCGCACAGAGCGGACTAGCGCCTGATGGGACGGGTCCGCTTAACTGAAACGGCCAAAGCAGATTTACAAGATGCAATTGACCATTGGAACAGGACTACTAAAGGGCAATTTACCACGCGCAACGTTGGAATTATTATTCGGGATTTGAAGAAACTAGCCGAAACACCCCTATTAGACCGCAAGGACATTCAGTTACAAGGTTTGTGCTGGTATTAGGCGAAGGGTACTGACTTCAAAGTTTACTATAGACGATTAGGACCGAAAACAATCACTGTATTTAGGATATGGCCTTCAAAACGTGAACCGCTAAAACCGAGCGATATTATTTAGCACCTCAAAAAGGCGGATTTTATGTTACGAACTACTGAACATTGCTATATTGTTACTGACGAGCGGATTTTGAGTGGCGAACCAATTATTAAAGATACTCGGACACCCGTCAGGGCAATAGTCGAATTGTGGCGGCAAGGCGTTTTGCCGGAAGTAATACCAACCCAGCTTCCCCACCTTACCCTGGCCCAGGTTTTTGATGCCTTGAGTTACTACAGCGACCATCAAGCTGAAATTAACGCCCACATCGAGCGCAACTACATCCCCGATGAACTAATCAGCCCATTGATAAGAAATCAATGAACAAACTTTTCATGAGGATCTATTTTGGTCGTGCGCTAAATTCCATGCTTGAGGAATAGCTTCGGTCAACCACCATTCCCAAAACTCTTTGCCTTTTATTAAATTATAAGCTGTATCCCAGACAGATCCAGCATAAGAAGCCGCCGCCCATATTGCGGCATCGCTACTAGGGTCTAACCAATCCCAATCAGTCTCATTCTCATCAAATTCCAAATAGTGAGGAATTTCAATCGCCCATGCTAATGCTTGAAGACTAGCTTCAAAAGCATTGTGAGCATTTAGATAAATCTGTGGTGCGCCCTCAAGTTTAACTCCTACTTGTATCTTCCATGCACGGTCTAATTGTGTTTCGGCAAAATCTAATGAGACTTTATCGGATAAAATATCTTTGGCCGTTTGAATTAGCAACTCCGGGTTGTAATCCTTTGGTAAAATTGAGCGTCCAATAGACAATACGTGTTGTGCAGCTAGAATTTGTAGCCAAATTACTGACTCATTACCAATAAGACTATCTTCCGAACGCATTAAATCATAAATTTGATTACGAAAATAAGGTCTAAGCTGGTGCAAGGAATCACCCCGCACCAGCCCTAATTTTTCCTCAATTAGATGTTGTAATTTAATTGGTATTGAGTGTAACATTCTTATATTAGCATTTAGCTCTTCAAATGTTCCAGAATTAGCCGATTAACTTCCTGCGGCGCTTCTTCGGGCGACCAATGACCAACCCCTTCGAGCGGAACGAGCTTGAACGGGCCGTTGCAATATTTAGCGGTGTCTTCCCAGACACTATCGGCGAAAGCGTGGTCGAGCGTGCCGTAGATAAGCATAACCGGGAGTGAGATAGGCGGCAATTGAACTTGCGGACGGCTCACAAACATATCGCCAGGCCGAACATTGGCGCGATACCAGTTGAGAGCGGCGGTTAGCTGACCGGGTTGACTCAACATTTCTTTGTAACGAGCTAAATCTTCGGCGCTAAAGACTTCTTTGCCGGAGTTCCAGCTAATCGTGTTAGCCTCACCACCTTTTTGAAAAGCCCATTCGATCAGGCGGTCAATATTCTCGCCGCCAAACCGCGCTTCCGCCACGCCGGGGGACTGGAAGAACCACATGTACCAGCTTCGTTGCAACTGCTGCACGCCCTGGTGCATGGCGCTACGGAAGGCGGCGGGATGCGGAATATCTATGGCTACCAGCTTTTTGACCATTTTAGGCATGGCAATCGCAAAATACCAGCCAAGCCCGCCGCCCCAATCGTGAACCACCAGATTAGCGCTACTCCAGCCGAAAGTTTTATAAAACGCCGCTATATCGCCCGCCATAGTTTGCAGGGTGTAAGCCTCGACTGCCTCCGGCTTATCCGACAGATTGTAGCCGCGCAAATCGGGGGCGACGGCGCGATAGCCCGCTTCGGCTAAAGCTTTCATTTGGTGTCGCCATTCGTAGGAAAATTGGGGAAAGCCGTGCAATAGTAGCACTGGTTCGCCGTCGGCAGGCCCGTCGGCAACATAGTGCAATTTAATTTCGCCATTAGAAACAAAGCCTTCGTCCAATTCCACACCACCCTTCCTGATTAAAATGTCAACCGCCAAGACGCAAAGAACGCCAAGTTTTTTAAATTTCTCCGTATTTCTCAGCCTCTGTGTCTCTGTGGTGAACTATCTCTTCTCTTCTCTTCATAGAGTAAGTTATTATAATTACCCATCCAACATGTCAAGGAAGTCGGAATATCAAAAAAACTTGGCGTTCTTTGCGTCTTGGCGGTTCATCTTTTAATTATAACGTAGAAGTCACCTTGTTCAGGCCGCGTGGATTATCGGGGTCGAGGCCACGCGCCAGGGCCAGATGCAACGCCAGCAGTTGACCAGGGACGACGCAGGGTATCGGACTGAGGGCTTCAGGCATACCCTTGAGGTCGAGCGGCAGGGCAACGCCGCCGGGAGTAGCCAGTTGCAGCAATTTCGCATCGTCGCCAATCGAAATAAGTTCAACCCCCCGCTCGATTAATTTATGGGCCAAATCGAGCAAGCCGGGAATAGCCGGGCCATTTGCGCCAACCAGCACGGCGGGCAAACTTTTGTCCGCCAGCGCAAACGGGCCATGCAGAAAGTCGGCGGCGGAATAAGGTGCGGCAAACACATGGGCCGCTTCCTTTAGCTTGAGAGCGATTTCCAGCGCAGTCGGGAAGTTGTAACCGCGGCCCAGCACCAGACAGTGGGCCGCCTGCTTATAGCTGTCGCGGTTAGCCAGTTCTTTAACCGTTTCCTCAACCGTCAGAGCGTGCTGCATCGAAGTAGGCAACCGTTGCAGACCGACGCGCAAACCGTTGTCGTCCGCCATTTCCGCCGCCAAAAGTGCCATCAGTGCCAGTTCGGTAGTGTAAGTTTTGGTAGCGGCTACCGAGCGTTCGCTCCCGGCAAACAGCGGTATAACTTCGGCGGCTTCTTTCGCCAGCGGTGAATTAGTATCGTTGGTCAGGGCCAGCGTAAAAGCACCTTGCTTGCGTCCCTCGCGCAACACTTCCACAATATCGGGGGATTGTCCCGATTGCGAGATACCAATTACCCAGGCTTTTTTTAGATTGGGCGGGCGGCGATAAAGGGTGAAAAGAGAAGGAGCAGCCAGCGACACCGGCAAATCGGCGTAGGACTCGAACAAATAGCGCGCATAAGTCGCGGCGTTATCGGAGCTACCGCGTGCCGCAATAAAAACAAAGCTCGGTTTGAAAGCGGTAGCCCGGCGGCTAACTTGCTGGGCCAAAATGCGCCCCTCTTTTAAACAAAGTTCAATTGCTTCAGGTTGCTCAAAAATCTCCTGCCGCATGAGAGTCATTAAAAACACCTCCCGACCAACGGATGTACTATTTGTACAATTGCGTTAATTATTTCCTTTTTCAAGCAACTCTGCTCTTTCGCGCTACTCAAACTATCTGCTTTGACTTCCGCCTATTTTACCATATCTAAATTTTTGAGCAATCGAGCCTTGCTGGAAGATTTAACCACCGATGAACCTCCATCCTACGGGCGTAAACACCGATGAATTAGAAATCAGTTCCGTAGCTTTTTATCAGATGATAGTAAAGATTGATTGCTTCAAGGTAATCCGCCACCACGATAAATTCGTTGGGCTGGTGCGCCAGTCGGTCATCACCAGGGCCATAAATTAACGTGGGGGTCTGGCTTGCTACGCTGAGAGCCGAGGCATCGGTGTAATAATTCGCCGCCCGAATATTCGGTTCGCGCCCGGTTACTTCGCGATAGACTTTTTGGGCCAGCACAATTAAATCGGCCTGGGGCTGGGTCGAGACGGGCGGGCGGTCATTGAGAACTTCGACTTCAGCCTTGAAATCAGGAATTTTCTGGCTCAACCGCTCGATAATTTTTTGGACTTTTTGCAGCACTGCCTCATGCGAAAGACCAGGAACGGTGCGAATATCAAGGGTAGCGTGGGACTGGTCGGGAATAACGTTGGTCTGAACACCGCCATCAATCGTAGTCAGGGCCAGGGTAGGAGGCTTGAGCAAAGGATGGGCAGGTGCGGCTAATTCAAGCTGTTCTTCTACTTGTTCAATCAGTGCCATCATGTGCCGGACGGCGTTAACGCCAAGTTCGGGAGTTGAGCCATGTGCGGTGCGCCCAAAGGTGCTGAGACGCAACCAGAGCGCCCCTTTGTGGGCCGGAATCAAATCATTGGCGGTTGGTTCGCCCACAATAACTGCGCCGACTCCTTCCATGCGCCCTCTATCAAAGAAATGACGCGCTCCGGCAGAGTCTACTTCCTCGCCAACTGTACCCAAAAAGATTACATCGGCGGCTAACTCAACCTTATCGCGCTGCAAGGCTTCGAGCGCCAGTAACATCGCCGCCACGCCGCCTTTCATATCGCAAGTACCGCGCCCATAAATACAGCCGTCCACCAGTTCCGCCCCAAACGGGTCGTGCGTCCAGTTGGCAAGCGAACCGGGCGAAACTGTATCCAGATGCCCGGTCAGCAATAGCGGTGGCGCGACGGCATGGGAAGCTTTTACAATAAGCTCAAGATTAGCCCGCCCCGCCGCCAATGGCACAATTTCGAGACTGGCACCGGGCATATCTTCGACATGGCGAGCGAGATAACGCGCTACCGCTTCCTCATCGCCCGGCGGATTAACCGAAACCAGACGAATTAAATCCTGTAAAAGCGCTACGGCTGGCCTGGCTTCCACCACCGAACGCACTTTACCTGTATCTAAGTTCATAAGTTCATCTTCTCCAGCTTTCTTGATTGATTAGCTAAGTTTACCACCTGGAGTCAAGTGGCAGGCGATAGCAAAATAACTAATTCGTAGGACATTGCTCCGCCAATGGATTTTGCCCTGCCCACGCAAATCGAGGGCGCAGCCCCCTCCTACACGGGAAAAACCGACTTTACAACCGCCCTGGCACCGTGGCAAAGGTGAGCGTCAGTTTTTTGCAAAACCAGACGTTCACGTCCGGGTTGGCTTGACCCTGGTGCAAAAAATTGACGCTCACCCCCGGTGGCAAAAAACTCTTGACAAATTCGCACAAGTAAGTTATCTTTAAGGCGGCACTAAAACTGCCACGCTTTAACAAAAGAATAGTTAGCTCTTATCCAGAGAGGTGGAGGGAAAAAAGGCCCGATGAAGCCCGGCAACCAACGCAAACCAGAACCAATATGCGTATGGTGCCAATTCCGGCGAACCCGTTTGATGGGAACGCAAGATAAGGGAAAAGTTTAGCTCGGTAGCTTGATGCGCCGGGCCAAATTATAAAATATGTAACCCCCTTATCCCAGCCTAAGAGCAGATAAGGGGGTTTTTGCTGCCCTTTCCTGCTCCTGCTTTCCTTTTGTTAGCTTTTGAATTTTCTGCGAAAAATTCAAAAATTAGATTTTTTCTTTTTTAAGTTTGGAATTTTCGCAGAAAAATTTCTAAACTTAAAATTTACTTTTTCTTTGGCTTTGGAAATTTTGCAAAATTTCCAAAGCCAAACCTGTACACTTTAGTAGAAGGAAGAAGGAGTTTTTAGATAATGACGCAGTTAATCGAAAAAGAGACAGACGAAGTTCAAAATCATGGGGCAGTGGTTGGGCTGAAGTGTAAAGAGTGTGCGGCGATTTATCCGGCGGGCGCACTGTATGTGTGTGAAAATTGTTTTGGCCCATTAGAAGTCAGCTACGATTACAGCCGCCTGAACACCGCCAAATTGAAGCGCGAGATTGAAAACGGGCCGCGCTCATTATGGCGCTATGCCTCGTTGCTACCCGCCCCGGCTTTTCAGCGTGGGCTGGATGGAGTCGGCTTTACGCCGTTGCAGCGCGCCTATAACCTGGGCGAACGGCTGGGCCTGAACGAGCTTTATGTCAAAAATGATGCAGTGAACCCTTCGCACTCGTTCAAAGACCGCCCGGTGGCAGTAGCAGTGGCAAAAGCGGTTGAACTAGGCTTCGATACTATCGCCTGTGCTTCAACTGGCAATCTGGCCGGAGCGGTAGCGGCAGCCGGAGCAAGAGCCGGGCTTAAAACTTACGTTTTTGTTCCGTCCAATATTGAGCCGGGTAAAATTACCGCCGCCGCAATTTATGGCGCTCAAATTGTATCGGTAGATGGCACTTACGACGAAGTAAATCGCCTGGCAAGCCAGGTTGCCGATGAATACGGCTGGGCTTTCACCAATATCAATATGCGGCCCTATTACAGCGAAGGCTCGAAAACGCTGGCCTACGAGACCGCCGAACAATTGGGCTGGCGCTTGCCTGACCATGTAGTTATCCCGATAGCCAGCGGTTCGCTTTACACTAAAATTGCCAAAGGTTTTGAGGAATTGATAAAGCTGCGATTAGTGAAGGATGAAGTACTGCCCGCCATTTCGGGGGCGCAACCCGCCGGATGCGGCCCGGTCGCTGCCGCTTTTGCCGGAGGCTATACCGAAATCAAGCCCGTGAAGCAACCTAATACTATTGCTCACTCGCTGGCTATTGGCAGCCCCGCCGATGGTTATTATAGCTTGCAAGTGGCTCAACGCACCGGCGGCATTATCGAGCAGGTGACGGACGAAGAAATAGTAGCTGCGATTAAGCTTCTGGCGACCACCGAAGGTATTTTTACCGAACCGGCGGGCGGGGTGACGCTGGCAACTTTGCAGAAACTGGCGCAGGCCGGAAAAATCGGACGAGATGAGGTAACAGTGCTATATATAACTGGCAACGGCCTCAAAACACAGAATGTAGTCGAGGGGCTTTTCCCGGCAAATGAGCCAGTCCTTCCCCGCCTGGGCGCTTTTGAAAAATGGCTGGCAGCGCGTTAGGTAGAGAACTCGCCGATTGCTTGCGGCCCACGATAGACCTTGCCCAGTTTGTGTCCAGGTGGCACGTGCCATTCGGAGTCGTCACTAAATTCAGCCAATACCGCCGATATATTGCCGTTGGCAAAATCGGCATAGAGTTTTTTGATCAGCTCAACATTTTCTCTTGACATGAAAATTCGTCCTTTCTTTTGCTCAACAACTAACAACCAAAAAAGCGGAAAGTTGCAAAGTCCGAAAAGAGGGTGTAGGAGAGAGCTGTGCTCTCGAAAATTGAGTCTGAGCAAACGCTTTATCGAGAACACTCTCTCCTACAATCAAAAAACCTGACTTTGCAACAGCCTTATCTGGCGAAAAGCAAAAGCTGATAACTGACCGCTAATATGTTATAATGCTTAGGATTTGGGACGCGCTCAAGGTTCAACCCCCGTTACGTCAAAATTGCTGCAAGGTCGCCGCAGTTGGCACGCTTTGAGCGGGCGCTATAGCCTGGCGTCATTTCTTTTGTGCGGACTTCGCAAAAGAGCGAGAGATGAGATAGTAAGAGGGCGAGGATAGGAATTTGAAAGAGTTGTTCAAACGCACCCCCCGGCAGGGCGAGGCCGAACAAAAGGCCGCCGGGGCGAAGCAAAAAGCTGAAGCCGAGGCGAACGGCCCACAGCCTAAATTTACCTGGAACAAATCGCACGGCGCGGCGGATGCCGGGTCGCCGCAGGGTAAACAGGAGGAGCGCGAAAAGCCCGTTGCTCACTCCGAAATCCCGGATAACCTTTGGACTCGCTGTACTGCTTGCAAAGAGTTAATTTATACCAAAGAGTTTGAAAACAATAAAAAGGTTTGCCATAAATGCAACCATCATGCCCGGCTAACGGCGCGTGAGCGACTGGCTTTTCTGGTAGATGAAAATAGCTTCGAGGAGACCAACGCCGGGCTGATTACCGGCGACCCTTTGCTTTTCACCAGCCTGACCGAAGCTTCTTACCCGGACAAGGCGGCGGAAACGCGCCGGAAGTCGGGTGTGAATGAAGCGCTTACCACGGGCTTTGCCCAGATACAGGGCTTGCCTGTCGGGGTAGCAGTGTGCGATTTTGGCTTCCTGGGCGGTTCGATGGGCAGTGTTTTTGGCGAAAAGCTGGTACGGTTGGTAGAAGAAGCGGTGCGGCGGGATTGCCCGGTACTAACTATTTCCGCCAGTGGTGGCGCACGTATGCACGAGGGCATGTTCTCGCTGATGCAGATGGCAAAGACTACTGCGTCGCTCAATCGGCTGGGCGAGGCCGGATTGCCCCATATTTCGCTACTGACCGACCCCTGCACGGGCGGAGTATTTGCTTCGTATGCCAGCGTCGCCGACGTTATTCTGGCAGAGCCGGGCGCATTAATCGGGTTCGCCGGGCCAAGAGTGATTGAGCAGATTACCAAACAAAAGTTACCTGCTGGTTTCCAGACTGCCGAGTTTTTGCTGGAAAACGGTATGATTGACCAGGTAGTGCCGCGCAAAGAATTGAACACGACGATAGCCTGCCTGCTCAAACTTTACCGGGTAGCTGCCACTCGCCGTAATAATATTAGTGCTAACCAGTTACAGCAGGAGGTTTCTCATGCCTGGTAAAAATTTTGCCAGAAGAGAAATCCGACCTGGTTTTCTCCAAAAGAACCCTAAAGAAGCCGAGCCAGAAAAAGAAGTTCAACTTAAAGATAAAGTTCCGGCTAAAGACAAAGATAAAGACCGGGATAAGGATAAAGAACATAAGGATAAACAGCCGCTCAACTCACCTGCCTGGGAGCGCGTACTATTGGCGCGGCACGTCGAGCGTCCACACGCCCTCGATTTTATTGGGGCGCTGTGTGGCGAGTTTGTCGAACTGCACGGCGACAGGCATTATGGCGATGATGCGGCCCTGGTTGGTGGGATTGCCAGCTTCGAGGGCCGGACGGTAGTGGTGCTGGGTCATCAAAAAGGCCGTAATACCAAAGAAAATATCACCCGCAACTTTGGGATGCCCCGTGCCGAGGGCTATCGCAAAGCCCGCCGCCTGATGCTACACGCCGCCAAGTTCAAGTTGCCTTTGCTCAGTTTTATAGATACACCCGGCGCGTATCCGGGCAAGGAGAGCGAGGAACGGGGCGTGGCGCTGGCGATTGCCGAAAATATTATGGAGCTATGCCGCTTGCCCGTGTCGGTTATTGCGCTGGTGACAGGCGAAGGCGGAAGCGGCGGCGCGCTGGCGATTGGCGTAGCTGACCGAATGTTGATGCTGGAAAACTCGGTGTACAGCGTCGCTAGTCCCGAAGGTAGCGCCGCTATTTTATGGCGCGATGCTTCCCAGGCTCCCGCCGCCGCCGAAGCGATGAAGATTACCGCGCCAGACTTGCATAGATTTGGTATTATAGATGAAGTAATTCCCGAACCGCCCGGTGGTGGTCATACCGACCGCCTCGCGCTGATGGCAACCGTTCGTGAAGTGCTGAACCAGCATCTGAACGAGCTAGAACAACGTTATACTAATCAGGGTGAAGCAGGAGTGCGAGCGATGTTGGATGCCCGTTACGAAAAGTACCGTAAAATCGGGCAATGGGCTGAACTTTCTAATTTCAGCGAGAATTAGATTTTCAGTAGTGAAAAGTTAAAGTAATCCAACCCTGTCATTTGGGCAAGCCTCAAATGACGTTTGAATACTAAAGAGGGAAGTTAAGTAGACCAATGGCGAACCAGAATCAAAATCAGAACAGAAACAGAAGCTCAAACGGGGTACGCCCGGCTCAGAAGAGTGGCACCACCCCAGTTCCCACCATGCCAAAACCTGAAGCAAAGCCAGCAGCCAAGCCGGATATGCCGAACAGTGGCAACAGCAATAAAGATGGGCGCAAACTAACGCCCAAGCAAGAGGCGATGCGTCGCCGCCAGGCCATTCGCCGCCGCAACCGGGCGATTGTTATTGGCCTGGTTGGATTAGTGACGCTGGTAGCGGCAGGCTTGATTATTTATTCCGTAACCCAGCCGCTCAAGTTTGATAGCTTGCCTGCCCAAAAGACGGCAGATAATGCCATTCCCCTTGACGCGGGCCTGACGGCGGTAGATGACCGCTTCACTAAAGGCGCAACCGATGCCAAAGTAGTTGTCACCGAATATGGTGATTTTCAGTGTCCGGCTTGCCGCAGCTTCTTCGAGAGTACCGAAAAAAACCTTTTTAATGATTATGTCAAGACGGGCAAGGTAAAGTTTGTCTTTTCTAACTACGCCTTCCTAGACCAGGGCCGGGCAGCCCAGGAATCGCATGTGGCGGCGGAAGCGGCCTATTGTGCCTCCGACCAGAAGCGCTTCTGGGATTTCCACGATGCTCTCTACTTGAACCAGTTGCCCGAAAATACTGGCAAGCTAACCACTGACCGCATGAAGCAACTCGCTTCGCAACTTGGCCTGAACACGGACACCTTTAACAAGTGCGTGGATGACCGCAAGTACAAGAGCGCCGTACTCCAGGATTACACCCAGGGTACTCAGAAGGGGGTCAGTGCTACCCCGACAATTATGGTCAATGGCGAAGCGACCAAGACCAACGGCTACGAAGACATCAAAGCCGCTATCGAGAAGGCACTGGCTGCTAAATAGTAATGAGTGATGAGTAGTTAATCAGCTGACGGAGCAGCATCTTACAATCCACCTTGACCTTGTAGGACATTGCTCTGCCAATGGAAAATCAGCTGACGGAGCAGCATCCTACAATTTATCCCGAACCTGTAGGACATTGCTCCGCCAATGGATTTCACTCATCACTCTTAAGAGGTGGATATGGCACAGACGCGCAAGCCGGGAAAGCCGCAGCAGACAAAGGCTTTCGAGGCAGAAGTTGATGAAGTTGAATTAGAGGACGAGCTTTACGAGGAAGATTTAGCCAATCTAAACAAAAAGACGGGGCGCGCTTTTGATATTGCAGCGCTGGTGCTTTGTCTGATTGGGATTGGGATTGCCAGCTATCTTAGCTATGCCAAAATCACCAATAGCAGCATTGTATGTACTGGCAGCGACAGTTGCGATACAGTCAATAGCAGCCGATACGCCTATATCTTGGGCGTGCCAGTGGCCTATCTGGGCCTGTTTTTTTATCTGGCTATGCTGGCGCTGACAATCGGACGGGCGCGTTTAACCAATCACCAGGATGAAACAGCGGTGCAGTGGCGGGGACGGCTGGATCTGGCGCTTTTTGCTTTTGCCTTGAGCGGGGTTGCTTTCACCGCCTATCTAAAGGCCACCGAAATTTTCTTGATTGGCGCAATTTGCCTGTGGTGTGTTGGTTCGGCTATCGTGGTTGTAGCACTTTTTGGCCTGTTTACCGTGCGCTTTTTGCGAAACTAATCTTATCGGGACTTTCGCTTGCCAGCCTAAAAGTAGTAGCGATTGAGCAAATCGCTACTACTAAAGCGAAAATTCTGTTTGTTTACCCTTAGCAGCAAAGGCGCTTTCAAATTTAGTTCAATAAGGGTGAGTTATGACAACGACGGAAAAGGTTGGATTAAGCAAAATTCAGGAAATTATTGGTACAATTGAAGGTGTGGTTGGAGTAGCCGCCTGGCAATTAGCCGAGGATGGCGCTAAAGAGCCATTACTGATTAACGCCGACCAGCTTTTCCCAACTGCCAGCACCATAAAAATCCCGGTGCTTTACGAACTTTATCGGCAGTCCGAAGCCGGAATGATAGACCTGAATATGCAGATAGAAGTGCGCGAGGAGCATTTAATACCGGGGTCGGGAGTATTGCAGGATTTGGGTATGGGGCTGAAGCTGACGGTGCGCGATTTAGCCGTGCTGATGACCGTCGTTAGCGATAACTCGGCTACCGATATGATACTGGATTTAATCGGGCGGGAGCAGGTCGAAAATACTATGCAAGAACTGGGGCTGAACCAGATTGAGATTAGCCTGACCTTGCGCGAAATGATTCTAAGTTTGGCTGGCCTGGATGCCCATGACCCAAACCATACTTATAAGATGGCCCGCGAGATTTTCGAGCGGCCCGATTTCAAAGCTGACCCATCTAGCCGGGCGCTCGGCGAAACTGACAACGATTTAAGTTCCCCTCATGATTTGGCCCAGCTTTTGACTTTAATTGCCCAAAATCAGAATTTGAGCCAAACTTCTTGTGAAGCGATAATTGATATTCTTTCGCGCCAAAAATTCAACCAGATATTGCCCCTGCATTTGCCCCCTTACATCCGCCTTGCCCACAAAACTGGCAGCCTTAGCGGTGTCCGAAACGATGCCGGAATAGTTTTTGCCCCTTCTGGCACTTACGTAGTCGTCCTCATGACCAAACAGCTGGCTAATGAAGTAGATGCCACCCCGAAACTGGCCCGCATCTCCGAAGCAATTTACCAATATTTTTCCTGATTATAAATAACAAAGCCAAAACCCATATAGCAGTAAGCAAATGCTTACTGCTATATGGGTTTTGGCTTTCTTTGAGTAGGTCAGTTTTAGAGGTTGTTTGCCATTACATAATCTACTCCGACAAAATTACCAACCGCCTGGGCGTGACGGTCAGAACGGACAACTACTTTCAAGCTGTGGTTGCTGGGACTGAGCGCGCCCTGGCTAAAAAGCACCTGATTGCGCGTGACGGCAGGAGTATACAGTTCGAGCGAAGCCACCAGACTGTTATCCAGATAGACATCGGCCCGGCCATATTGCGGGCCAGTTGACCCGACCCAGCTAACGGTAGTCCCGGTGAAATCGTAGACGAACTGGCTGCCGATTTTACTGGCCCGGCTTTCGGTAGTATTGTAACTCAAATCATAGGTCAGGCGTGTCCAATCACCGGGGACGCTATAGACCAATCCCGGCTCGGTATCATCTGTACTACTGGCATTGACCAGCAAGGCATCTATTCTGGTAACGGGGCGCGTCGAAATAGGCAGACAACTCCAGTTGCCAGGGCAATGCTCAATCAGCGAACCGCGCGTTACTATTCGCAAAGTGTGGTTGCCAAGTGGCAAATCGCCCCGGTGATAAATCAGGCTGCGCGGCTTGTAATCGCCTTCGCGCCATTGGTCAATTTGCTGCTGGAAAATGCCATCAATATAAACTTCAGCGACCCCGGCATCCTGCGAGAACGGCCCAACCCAGCTAATTGCTGTGCCGGAGAAAGCATAATCGAGGCTATCGCCGGGATTGAGGCTGTAGGAAATTGTCCCGCTCAGGCTACTCTTGTCCGTCCCATGTTTCCAGTTTGTGCCGCTCAAAGTCCAGCTTTGCAGGCCATTGCCAACGCTTGCGTTATCTTTGACCACGCTGTAGGGCGCTTTGTCGGGCGCAACCAAATCGGTCATGGCCGAGGCATCCGCGCCGTATTTGCGCACAAATTCGTAGCTCAACCAGGTAAAGCCCTGATTGCCCCAGTTTGTCCCCCACTGGTTCACTACCCGAAACGCTCCCAGGCCATCCTTGCTCGAAATATTATCATCGTAGCCAACAATGGTAACTTCGTGGTAGCCGCGATAGCTGTTCAGGTTATTGGGGGTGGTGGCAACCGAAGTGGGGGTATTGCCCACAAAATCCCAGCTATCGTAAACTGGGAAAGTCAGAATAAAAGCGTCGCCCAGCGCTAAATACTGCCGCAACAAATCTATCGTACTATTTGGGTTGGGAACATAGTACGGATACCAGCTTTCGTTAAAAAAGAGGAAAGCCGAAGATTTGGCCCGATAAGAAGACGCTTTCCATTTCAGGCTCAAAGGTGGCTGACTGTAGTAATCATTCTGATTGTAGGCGAAATCAGTCAGCGAAACATCGCCAGTATTTCGGAGTAGCTGAAAGGCATCTTCGGGCCACGAGCCGCCGTCGTAGCCACCGTTAATCTGATTGTAGATAAAAGAAGGGCTGAATTGGTGGTCGGTACTGTTCAGCGCCCAGCCGTGTTCGCGGTATTCCTGCATAGTTTTGTAGTAATAGCCCGCCGCCCAACCAACGCAACTTCCTTGATAGCCCTGGTTGCCAACTGGCGGCACGAGAGCGGTATAATCTACCTTGCTCGGCAAACTAGAAGCCGGGCCAGCCGCTGCGTTCAGCGCCTCAATCGAAATCCTGGGCGTGATTGTCTTGCCGCCGGGTCGGGAAGCGGCAGGTCTCGCCCCCAATCCATGAGCATAATCGCCGGTTGAGGAAGTAACTGGCGGAGGCGTGGGGTCAGCTGCCAATGCCGCCGAGAAAGGAAAAAGTAACGCACTTAGAAGTAGTAAAGCGGTGCTTAAGCATAAAGTTGAAACAGTCCGCGATTTCGAGAAGAAATTCTTCATAATATTGTAGTATTCCGATTCCTTAGTTGCCTGAGAAAACCCAAAAAGTTCGTCGCAATTTTAATTAATTAAAGCTTATATTCGGCTAACAGTACAATAGCCAGTTAGTCCCGACTTGGAAGGGTGCTAAAAATAACTCTGACAGCTCGTAACAATTCAGTTCAAGGCGACTGTCACCCTGACGCAGGAAGGGTTTAAGCACTACCCGCCGTACCTGAATCCGGCAATCAAGGATGCTTCGTACCTCAGCATGACAGTGGCGCGTAATTACGAAAGTTCAGGCCATTGCTGGCAAGGCGCGACTGAATTTACAGCTACACGGCTTTGGTAGTAGCGATTGGCCCGATTGGGCCAATCGCTACTACTTTTAGTCTGGCACGCAAAAGTTCTAGCTTACACAAAAGGCCGCACTGGATAGGCGATAATTTCAACCAGGCGGCGGATAGGCGAAATTTTGCTAAACTGATGGACGGCGGCAAGACGGCAATTGGTGCGGTCGTCGCTGAACATTTCTTCCATCCGCTCGGCGAAAGTTTCATCCTCGACAAAGACGTTTATTTCGTAGTTGATGAGGCTGCGACCATCCAGATTGGCGCTGCCGATGGTACTCCATTTCCCGTCAATCGTGGCGGTTTTGGAATGAATGACGGTGTGCTGGTAGAGCCAGATATGCGCCCCCGCTTTGAGCAGGCGCTCATAAACCGGACGGGCCAGCAAATCAACCAGACTGTGATTAGATTTTTGAGGAACGATTAAATCTACCCGCACACCCCGCTTTAACGCACCGAGCAATTCGTTTTCCATCAGGCGGTCGGGCAAAAAGTAGGGGTTAGTGAGTTTGATATATTTTTGGGCGTTATCAAAGGCTTTTAGATAGGCTTCCCGGATAGTGACCGAGCCGAAAACTGGCGAGGGGCGGCTCTCATGGAGATAAATCGAAGGGCTGTCCTCGTAGCGCGGCTTGTAGGGAAGGCGCAGACGGCGCGGGCCAATCCGGTTGGTTGGATGTTTATTCCACAGATGGGCAAAGGCAAGGGCAACTTCCTGGGCCGTTTCGCCATCAATCCGCAAGTGGGTATCGCGCCAGGTACGGGCGTATTCGCGGCCTATATTCATGCCGCCCACGTAGGCAACCCGTCCATCAATCACCAACATCTTACGGTGATTGCGAATGTAGGTATGAACCAGCAAAAAATTGAGGTAAGAATGAATCGGGCCAAAGACACTGACATGCACCTGGGAAGGCCAACGCCGGAAGCCAAACGGCATAAGCAGGCTGCCAAAACCATCGAAGGCGATATAAACTTTAACGCCCTGCCGGGCTTTTTCAATCAGCTTTTGCTTGAAACACTGGCCTATCTCGTCGCCTTTAAGAATAAAAGTTTCGAGTAAAATAGTATCTTCGGCTTTGTCTATTTCGGCCAGCATATCCTGAAAAGTGCGATGTCCGTAATTAAAAATTTGGAGGCGGTGATTTTCTATATTAACCGGCTCAAGCTCACGATGGGGAAAGCGAAAATTTCGGCGCTTGCGGACAAAAGACTGGATTGCCAGAATACCATAAGTAAACGCTGTCACCGTCGCACTAAAACCCAGCGTCGAATAAATTACGATTTTGATTACCTGCCAGATAAAGGTGCGCTCAACATAACTAAAACCCAACCGACGTAGCAAGGACACAAGTTTCCTCCATCCTGGTTATCACAACTATCCTGTTTATGCTTCATTCCATCAACTTTCCTACCATGCTTATAATAATAGCATGAGCGTGCTTTAGCAAGCCGAATTGACCCACTCTGCTGATTATTGACAACGAGTTAGAGTTGGCGGGATAATATAAAGAGTGGCAGGCTAGACCGACTTCTATCTGGCGGTGGATGTGCCGCTATTATCGGCGTTGGTGGGCAGGGCAAAACCTCCCTCGCTCACGCCTTTTCTTAATCCTCTGTCATCCGTCCTCAATCCTCCACACTTTGAAATGGCAGTCTGGCTGCGGGTGCAAGGTGACGGCACAGATTTGAACAAGCTGCTCGATTTGGTAGGTTTGAAGGCGGCGACTCGACCAGGAGATAGCGCCGAGAATTTGCGGCAATATCTGGCTCAACATCCTGTGCTGGTCGTTCTAGATAATTTTGAGGATGCAATCAACGATTGGGTGGGAAAGCTCTACTCCTCCTTGAGCGCGACTCCGCCAACCCGAAAAAGATTCGCGGCTACGACCTCCACCCGCTTTTCCGTCACTTCATCCTCAACCACAAATTGACTAAGGATGAACAAATGGCTTTACATCAAGCGGCAGTGGCTTATTTCCAATCACTCATTCCCACCCTGCCACCCAAAGAAAACTAGGGGCGAAAAATTGCAGGGTTGGGTGGATAAACGACAAAAGGAGTGGGGCGAAGAAGAATTTGCCCGCCTGTGGGCCGAAAGCGAACCGATTTATCAAGCATTGAGGAAGGGGGAAATCAGCTGACGGAGCAACATCCTACAATCCGGCCTAGTCCTGTGGGACATTGCTCCGCCAATGGATTTCTCCTTGCCCAAATTTCTGTAGGAGAGGGATAGACCTGTTTACAGCGCTTCACACATCACATATAATGCAAGCCAAACTAACAAAACTTTTTTCACAGAGAGGAACTTTATGAGCGAAAAGAATATGCAAGTGCTACTTGCCAACCGCCCGGTCGGGTGGGTCAAAGAGAGCGATTTTAATATTGTTGAGACCGAAATACCGCAGCCGGGCGAAGGTCAGCTATTGATTAAAAATAGCTATCTTTCGCTCGACCCTTATATGCGGGGTCGTATGAACGACACCAAATCTTATGCCGCCAAAGTTGAACTGGGTCAGGTTATGGAAGGGCAAACCGTTGGCGAAGTAATCACCTCCAATAATCCCAAATTTCAGCCGGGCGATATGGTGGTAGCCCGCACTGGCTGGCAAAAATATGGAGTTAGCAGCGGAAATGGGATACAGAAGGTAGACCCCAATCTCGTGCCAATTTCGACTTATCTGGGCGTGGTTGGTATGCCCGGCGTGACTGCCTGGGTCGGTTTGCTCGATTTGGGTCAGCCCAAACCGGGCGAAACCGTGGTAGTATCCGCCGCTTCCGGCGCAGTCGGTGGCGTGGTGGGGCAGATAGCCAAAATGAAGGGCTGCCGCGCTGTTGGTATTGCCGGGAGCAAAGAGAAATGCGATTATGTGGTGCAAGAATTAGGCTTTGATGCCTGTGTGGATTACAAAGCGGGCGACCTGAACGGTGATTTGAAGGCGGCTACGCCCGATGGCATTGATGTGTACTTCGAGAACGTCGGCGGCGAAATTTTGGATGCGGTACTGCGGCGGGTCAATCCTTTTGCCCGTATTCCGCTCTGTGGCCTGATTTCTCAATATAACGTGACCCAACCTTACGGTATCCAGAATTTCGCCAGCTTGCTGGTCAATCGGGTTAAACTACAAGGCTTTATCGTCTCCGATTTCCTTGACCGTTGGCCTACCGCGCTGGGCGAACTCGGTCAATGGGTCGCCGAAGGCAAGCTGAAATATCGCGAAACCGTCACCGAAGGACTGGAAAACGCTCCCAAAGCCTTCATCGGTCTGCTCAAAGGCGAAAATTTCGGCAAACAGCTCATTAAATTTTGAGTTTTGAATTTTGAGTTTTGAATTAAAATCAGGGATAGGAGCAATTGTTGTAATTGCCTCTATCCTCTAACTCAAAACTCAAAATTCAAAATTAACTACATCCGGCAGGGGGTTTCGCAGCGCCCGCTTTCGATTTCGATGGTGGAATGGCTGATGCGGTATTTATGTTCCAGTAGTTCTTTGGCAGTGTGAATAGTTTGAGTTACCTGGGCTAAAGTGCTGGTGGATTGCATTTGCAGGTGGCAACTAAGCGCCGGAATATTGCTGCCGATTGTCCAGACGTGCAAATCGTGAACCTCGGTCACGTCTTCTAGTTGTCTTAAATCGGCGTGTAGTGCATCCATATTTAGGCCCGCTGGAATACCTTCCAGCAGCACATTGGTAGACTCTTTAATTATGCCCCAACTCGACCACAAAATTAAAAGGCCAATCATAATCGAAATTAATGGGTCGAACCAGGCCCAACCTGTCAGCGCCTGGGCGGTAGCGGCAACGATTACTCCGGCACTGGCGGCGGCATCGGTTATTACGTGCAGAAAAGCGCTACGGGCGTTCAAATCACCGTCCGACCAATCGTGCAGCAACCAGGCCACCGCCAAATTTACCAATAGCGCTATGGTCGCAACTGCTACCACCGTCCAGCTTTGTACTTCTGCCGGATTGAACAGACGCTGCACCGCTTCAAAAAAGATAAAGCCCGCAATCAGCACCAGCGTCAGCGAATTGAGGCTGGCAGCCAAAATTCCGGCCCGGTGGTAGCCGTAAGTTTTGTTGGAATTAGGAGCGCGGCGGGCCAGCAACACCGCTATCAAACTAAAACCGAGCGCCAGCGCATCGGAAAGATTATGCCCGGCATCCGACATCAGCGCCAGACTGTTTGCCACAAAACCTGCCCAGAACTCGACAAAAACAAACGCCAGGGTCAGGCCCAGCCCGATTTTAAACCGCGTTCCTAGTTTCCCGCTCTCGCTTAGAACAACAGTCGAGTGCGCATGGCTATGAGAATGGTTATGCTCGTGTTCGCTATATTCATGAGTGTGGTTATGCGACGAGTGTTCGTCATCGTCGGCACAATCAGACGCTCTATTTTCGGTTTGTACTATATTTCGTCGTCCAAATAATTCCAATTGATTGCTCCTTTCAATTGCATACATGTGAGCATCTACTCATATGTTATCACAAAAAGCAATCCGGGTCAAGCCAAAGTTTGGCTGGCGGAAAAACTAACATCAAGCTTTTTCGCGCTGGCGCACTATTTCGCGCACCTCCATAAGAATTTGACCTAGCTTATTGAGACCGCTACCGTCCGCACCACAACCCCAATAGTAATCGCTCGGTGAGGCTTCGACGATTTCTTCATCGCCTGTGCCAAGCAAAATTTCTCGAATATCGGCGTGTTTTTCAAATTTGGACAGCACAGCACGCTGCATTACTTCGTCCTTAACTTGCTCCCAATCGGGCCGGAGCGGACGTTTGCGGTCACGGCCCATTTCGGCAGCTTGCTTCGGCGTAGCTGCCTGACGTACCTGTTCAGCGTGCGGCGTTCCAGCAAACTTTTGCGCCTGATAATAATGCTCGCTAGTGCGCCACCACGCGCCATCCAACTCAATCCCGTGCGCCGAAAAATTTGAAAAGCAGCCGTAAGGCTCTTCTTTAGGAACATAGAAATAAATCGTCATACACTCTCGTTATAAAAGTTCAAAGTTGGTTTCTGGTTTCTAGTTTCTGGTTGTAATATATCTGTGTTCACGCCCGAAGGGTGGTGCTAATCTGCGTTCATCTGTGTTCCTGAATTTAAAACTTTGACTGATTAGTGCTGCTGAAAATAATCAAGTACCATTTGAAGGGCAGCCTGGGCCGAAAGCTCCTTGTTGCCAACGCGGTCAGACTCCCAAACAAATTTTTCGCAGCGTTCGTAGCCCTCGCCATCTACCAGCGCAATATAAACCAGACCGACAGGCTTGCCGGGAGTTGCGCCGCCCGGCCCGGCAATGCCGGTAGTGCTGAGGCCCAAATCGGTAGCCATTATCCGCCGAACTCCCTGGGCCATTGCTAATGCTGTCTCCCGGCTGACCGCCCCCACCGTTTCCAGCACCCAGATTGGCACGCCCAGCACACGCTGCTTGACGTGATTATCGTAGCTGATGATGCCGCCCATAAAATATTCGCTGCTGCCCGCCACATTGGTCAACAAATGCCCAACCAGTCCGCCCGTGCAACTCTCTGCCGTTGCTAACTTCAATTGTGCCTGGCGCAACAAAGGCGCGACCTGCTGCTCCAACGATTCATCACTCTGAGTAATATTATTCACATCGCTCATTCCTTACTCCCCCTCTTATAGACTGAATTGCTCACTTTTTGATTATAGCATAGCACAATTCACACTTGAAAATAAAATAAAAGAGAAATTGACAAAGCCACCTGAAATCGCTACACTACTTTAAAGCAACGATGGAGAAGAGTAGCAGGACAGACCGAAGTCCAGAGAGCCGCCGAAGCTGAGAAGGCGGTCTTCGGAAGCCTACGAAGACCCTCCAGAGCGCGGGGAAGAACGACCTTTTTTGGTGGTCTAAAGCCCTGTCGGTACGCCCCCGTTATCCGGCCTGCAAGGTTGTGGCTTTTTCAGTTTCCAGGCTTAGAAAAAGTCGCAGCGAAATGCGGTGGCACCACGAGCGCCCCCCTCGTCCGCATATCGGAGGGGGTTTTGTTTTTGTTTGGAGGTGTCACTATGTCACGTATCTGGACTACTCAACTTGGTCAACATGTGGGCGAACGGGTTCGCCTCGCCGGTTGGCTGCACCATTTCCGCCAACTTAGCCACGTCAGTTTTTTAGTAATTCGCGACGGCAAGGGTCTCGCCCAAATCGTCGTAGAAGACCCCGCTCAAATCGAACAACTCGCCCGGCTCCAGCACGAATCGGTTCTGCAAATCGAAGGGCTGGTAGTAGCGGTGCCGCAAGCACCAGGCGGCATCGAAGTTCACCAACCCTCAATCGAACTACTTTCCGCCAGTAGCGCCCCGCCACCCTTTGACCTTTTCCGGCCTACCCTGCGGGCGCAACTGCCTACCCTGCTCGACCACGCGCCCCTAGCTTTGCGACATCCGCGCCAGCGTGCGCTCTTTCGCCTGGCTTCGGCTTCGATGGAAGGCTTTCGCTCAACCTTACGAGCAATGGAGTTTGTCGAAATCCAGACTCCCAAAATCGTTGCGTCGGCTACCGAAAGCGGTGCGAACGTTTTTGAGATTGACTATTTTGGGCGATCAGCTTATCTCGCCCAAAGTCCGCAGTTTTACAAGCAGACTATGGTCGGCGTGTTCGAGCGGGTCTTTGAGGTTGGCCCGGTCTTTCGGGCCGAGCCACACGATACGCCGCGCCACATCAACCAGTATGTTTCGCTGGATGCCGAGCTTGGCTTCATCGAAGACCACACAACCGTAATGGCGGTTCTCAACCGGGTGCTGGCTGGTATGCTTGCCAGTGTGCGCGAACAGGCTGCCGAGGCGCTCACACTCCTAAAACCCAACCTGCCCGAAGTACCGGCTTCTATCCCGGCCCTTCACTTTACCGAAGCACAGGAGCTTATTCTCAAGGAGACTGGCGAAGATGCCCGGCACGAACCCGACCTCGCTCCGGCGCACGAGCGCTGGTTGGGCGAATGGGCGCGGCGTGAACATAATTCCGATTTTCTGTTTATCGTGGGTTATCCAATGGTCAAGCGCCCTTTCTATACTCACCCTGACCCCACCCGCCCGGCCTACTCGCGTGGTTTCGACCTACTCTTTCGAGGATTGGAACTGGTCACGGGCGGGCAGCGTCTGCACCGTTACAAAGATTATTTGGCGGCTCTGGCTGAACGCGGGCTTGAGGCGGAAGCCTTTGAAGGCTATCTTGAAGCCTTTAAATACGGGATGCCTCCGCACGGTGGCTTTGCCATCGGCCTCGAACGCTGGGTCGCCCGGTTGGTGGAAGCAAGTAATATCCGCGAAACTACCCTCTTTCCACGTGACATCAATCGCCTCACGCCCTAAATAAAAAGCACTGGCCTTGTAAAAATTTACAAGGCCAGTGCTTTTATGGGAGTGCCGAAATTGGAAGAGGTAGGGGCGAATCGCATACGCCCTTGAACACTGTGCCAGATCAAAAGGGCGTATGCGATTCGCCCCTACCAAAATGCACCTCTTCACAAATAGGCACTTCCACTTTTATTTAAGGCGTTTCTTTTTATGATATAATTTTAGAGCAAGGAAAATTATGAAGGTAATCAGATAGAACGCACCCATGCAAATTTCAAGGCATTACTCCGAAGCTCCCTCACAAATAGTTGAAAAGGTTTACTTTTTCCGTGAGAAGGAAGAAGTTTTAGCCTTTTTAGATAATAATTCTTTACTTATTCCGCTTTTAGAGACCTCGCCTTCTAACATCAAAAATTATTTCCCTGAAGCAGAACTGATTCTGGAAGTTATCAACCACCCGGAAGAAGTTGACGAGTCGCATTTGACCCTATTTATTTCTACTTCACTTCAAGTAGAGCAAGCTATGGAAAAATATGACAGGTTTTTTGATGAGTGGTGGTTGAAAGTTTTATTGGGCCTTCCCAGACCACTTCGCGGAAAACTTAATATGAATCTGGAATTTCAATGAGCTTTGTAAAGTAGGCTTAAAGACAATAAAAGCTAAAAAGCGGTCAGAAGTGTAAATTTTGCACTTCTGACCGCTTTTTAGCTAAACCTAGTTAATCGTCGCTAGGTGCGGCGCTGTCCATGACCATCCGCAACTCGTTGGGGTTGCCGGAGGTACGGATAAAGACGGGCGGCGTAGGCGGTTCGAGGCCGGTTTCGGCTTTGCAGCGCGCCAGAATTTCGCTGAGGGGCGGGCCAAAGTCGTAAACCTTGATTTCGCCCCACTCCTCGCGCAAGTCCTTGCGGCGTTTTTCGGTGGCCTCGGCATCAATCGCCAGCGTACTTGCATCAAGTACAACTCCGTAATCGCTGTTAGCTTTTTCGAGCGAAACCAGACCGCGTTCGACATCTTTTGCCACGCGCTCCGGCTCACGGGTCAGTGGGTCGCCCCAGCCAGCCCCGCCCCAGGTCACGTAGTGCAGAATATCGCCCTCTTTCACCTGAATATGGTCGCACTTGGACGGTACAATTTCTTTAGTGCCGTCGGTGCGGAGAATATACTTGGTGCTACGCATACCGGGTCGCCCGCCGTTGATGCCCCAGGGATAGGTCAGCCAACGGTCATCGTGAATCGAGACTTCGCCCGGCTCTAAAAAGAGATAGGCAATGTCAATGCCGTTGCCGCCCCGGTGGTAGCCCGCCCCGCCGCTATCAATTAGCGTTTCGTAGCGCTCGATGCGAAGCGGGAAGTAGCTTTCCAAATATTCGTTCGGGATGTTGGTGAAGGCGGGCCACATCGAGTGTCCGTCCATGCCATCCCCCACCGGGCGACCCGGCACGCCGCCGAAGCCAATCTGGTAAAGCTGGAACCATTCGCCCTGCTTGTCGTAACCGCTAAACATCAGGTGCGGGCTGCTGCCCCACCCGGCGGCAGGCCAGTATTGCGGTGCGGTTTTGGAGAGTGTACCGCCGAACACATCGAAGATACGGCCCAGCGCGTGGGTGCGGCAGGAGAGCGCGGCGGGATATTTCGGCTTCAGAATCGAGCCTTCGGGGATACGTACCTCAATCAAATCGTAGAAGCCGTCGTTAAAGAGAATCTGCGGGTCGTAGACCATAATCAGGTAAATACCCACAAACATCTTGAACATATGCTCGTTCAGGTAAAAGTTAATCGGCCCAACCGATTGCGGGTCGCTGGCGCTCCAATCGAACACCGCTTTGTCGCCATCGCGCCACATTTCGCAAGCAATTTTGTATGGCCCGTGACCCAAGCCGTCGTCGTCCACGTAATCCTCGAAGGTAATGTGTTGTTCGGGAACGTGAATCTGGATAAGCTGGGTCATGGCTTTCTTGGTGCGTTCGAGCAGCGCATCCAGGGCCGAAATATAGGTATCGCGCCCAAAGCGTTTGACCAGTTCCAGCACCCGCTTTTCGGCAGCACGACAAGCTGCTACAATCGCCATCAGGTCGCTACGATTCCAGATAGGTAAACGCACCTGATTCAAAATCAGGCCGAGCGCCTCGTCATTCAGCTTGCCCTTGTCATAAAGCTTGAACGGCGGAATGACGATACCTTCTTCGTAAATCGTGGCGGCATCGGTCGGCAACGAACCCGGCACTTTGCCGCCCACATCGGTCATGTGACCAAACATGGAAGACCAGCCGACCAGTTCACCCGCATCGTGAATCGGCAGCAGCACCAGCCAGTCATTAGCGTGGCTGATTGCTCCGCCGCATTTGTAGGGGTCACTGGTCAAAAAAATGTCGCCCGGCTCAATCGAACCCTGGTAATGCGACAAAAACTCGTCCACATACGACCCGAATTGCCCTACCACCATCCGGCCATCGGGGTGACAGACCAGTGGAAACTCGTCGTGCTGCTCCCGAATACCGGGCGACATCGCGGTGCGAAACAGCACCGCGTCCATCTCAAACCGAATGTTTCGTAGCGCGTTCTCCAAAATATCCAGCGTAACCGGGTCTACCTCAATCGCTTTATATTCAGCTCGCTTTACCTGAGCCATGTTTTTCTCCTTTTAAACTTCGGGTTTCAAGTTTCAAGTTCCAGGTTTCAGGTTGGAATTAAACTTGAGCTTTGAACTATGTGTGATTACCAACCATCAGGTCTCAAATCTCAAACTGGGATTTAACTTGAAACTTGAAACCTGGAACTTGAAACTACTTATGTTCATTCGGCCAAATCAGGATACAGCCTTGCTCATCTACCCGACCATAGTGTCCAGCGAGGACAACAGTGGTGGAGTCGAACTCGGTAACGATAGCCGGGCCAGCGATGCGATTGCCCGCCTTTAGTTTGGCCCGGTCATAAATCGGCGTGTCCAGGAATTCGCCCTCGAAGTAAACCTTGTGGCGGTCAATTTCGGCTGCCGAGGCATCTTCGCTGCCGGATTCAATTTTGTTCGCGCTCAACGATTTGGTGCGACCCAGACCGATTGCCCGCAAGTTCACCAGTTCGTGAACCGTTTCGAGCTTGAAGCCGTAGAGCCGATTGTGCAAATCGTCAAAACCTTCGGCTAACTTGGTCAGGCCGTTAGCCCGTAGTTCATCTGCTGTTATGTCAACTGGTACTTCAAAACCCTGGCGATAGTAGCGCACGTCTACCTGGAATTTTACTTCCTGCTGGGCCAGTGGAATCCCCTCGCCATCGAGCCAATCGCGGGCAGCCTGTCCCAGTTCTTCCAATTCTTTGGCTACTTCGTCGCCACTGGTGCTGGGGAAGGTACGGATAAAGGTGCGGGCAAATTCGTCGCGGAAGTCAGTCGAGAGGTCGCCCAGGGCGCACAGCAGACCGGGGGCGGGCGGAATGATGCAGGGCCAGCTACCCATCAGCTTTGCCAGAGCATTAGCATGGAGCGGGCCAGCCCCACCAAAAGCTACCAGCGCAAAATCGCGCGGGTCGTGGCCTTTGCGAACCGAGACCAGCCGAAGCGCCCCAAACATATTCTCGTTCACAATATCGTAAATGCCTTGCGCCGCCTGATGCAAATTGAGGCTCATCGCGTCGGCAACGCCTTGCACCGCCGTTTTTGCCGCCTCTACGTCCAGCTTCATTTCGCCACCGATAAGGCTTGGCGGCAGATGGCCCAGCACCACGTTGGCATCGGTTACGGTTGGGCGAGTGCCGCCCTTGCCGTAACAGGCCGGGCCGGGTTCAGCCCCGGCGCTTTCCGGGCCAACCCGCAAAGCTTTAGTCAGGTCTGGCACAAAGGCAATTGAGCCGCCGCCCGCCCCAACCGTCTTGACATCGAGCGACGAAATACGGACGGTGAACAGGCCCACTTCGGTTTCGCGACCCACCGAGGGCGTGCCGTCCATACACAGCGCCACGTCGGTTGAAGTACCGCCCATATCAATCGTCAGAATATTGTTGTAGCCAGACTGCTTGGCGACCCACAGCGCCCCGGCAACCCCACCAGCAGGCCCGCTCATCAAACCGTACACCGGCATTTCTTTAGCCGACTCGATGGTCATCAGGCCGCCGTCGCTCCGCAAAATATTGACGCGGGTAGACATGCTGCGCTCTTTCAACTTGTCGGCGATACCGTTCATGTAGGTGGCAACTTTGGGCTGAACGTAGCTGTTCATGCAAGCCGTCAGGGTACGCTCGTACTCGCGGAACTCCGGCAAAATGTCGCTGGAAATCGAAACGGGCAGTTGCGGGAACATTTCACGGGCAATATCACGAATCCGCTTTTCGTGGGTCGAGTTAGCAAAGGAGTTGAAAAGCGAAATAGTCAAAGCCTCTACGCCTTTGTCCATAATCTTTTTCAGGTCAACCCGCAGCTTTTCTTCGTTAAGCTCTCGAACGACGTTGCCTTTAGAGTCGACTCGCTCCTCGACCTCCATTGTATGCTCAAGCAGCGCGGGCGGGTCGGGCTTAATCATGATAATCCAGCTAACCAGCGGGCCGGGTGTCCACGAACGGGCGACGTGTAGCACCTGGCGGTAGCCGTCAGTAACAACCAGGCCAACTTTTGCGCCTTTGCCTTCCAGCACGGCGTTAGTGGCAACGGTCGTACCGTGCATCAGGTAATCAATCTGTTCTGGCTTTACGCCAGCCATCTGACAAATCTTGTCAATGCCGGTCAGCACGCCAATCGAAGGATCGGCAGGGGTCGAAGGGGTTTTGACCGGGAAAATTTTCCCGGTTTCCTCATCGGCAAGCAGCAGGTCGGTAAAAGTACCGCCCACGTCTATACCCAGTCGGTAAGCCATAATGCCTCCTAACTAAACTAACGCTTATAAAGTTTTGCTTGTCGTAAATTAACAGAAATCATTCACCACGGAGACACGGAGTTAAGAGCAGTTTAATTTTCCTCTGCGTCCTCTGTGGTAAACCTTAAATCTTTATCTCTGTTAAGTGAGGTGCCTTGCGAATTAAAAGTATTGCGTTCCCAAAATACACCGTTGGTGTAACCTTGAATCCCAGTATCTACGTCCGCCAGTTCCAGCCTTCGCTCGGCTAGACAGGCGTAAAATCGGTCAAGTTCTATACCCGCGAAGCGCCGCCCCAGCTTTTTCGCCACTACCGAAGTTGTGCCAGAACCTAAAAACGGGTCAAAGACGAAATCGCCCGCGTTTGAGCTTGCCAGAATTATTTTCGCCACCAGCTTTTCCGGCTTCTGGGTTGGATGGTCGGTATTTTCGGGCATTGACCAGAACGGCACGCTCAAATCTGTCCACAGGTTAGAAGGATGAGTGGTGCGATAGTTGCCTGCGCTGCCTTCCTCCCAATCTTTAGGGCTGCCCTCAGCATTGCGATATGGCGCGATTACCTTGCGCCGCAACTTCACCGCCTCGACGTTAAAAGTGAACTTGTCCGAAACAGTGGCGTACCAGATGTCTTCCGAGCAGTTTTTCCAGTTGCTTTTCGCGCCGCGCCCCTTCTCGCGTTCCCAGGTTATGCGGTTGCGAACCCGAAAATATTTTTGCAGCACCCGGTAAATCGCCGACGATGATTCCCAATCCCCGCAGACGTAGACCGAAGCAGTTTCCTTGAGTTTGCTTCGCATCGGCCCAAGCCAGCCGTCCAGCCAGATTTCGTATGCTTCCGACCCCATCTTCTTAAAGTTGACCGTGCCAAAATCCTTGCTCAAATTATAAGGCGGGTCTACAAACAACAAATCCACAAAACCATCCGGCAACAGTCCCACAACTTCTTCCAAC
>JBBQXW010000061.1:0-28557 GCA_038209275.1 Chloroflexia bacterium
CGGATTGTAAAACTCGGCTAAGACTGGCGACATAAATTTCTTGCCGTCGGCAATTTCGTCCAGATTATCTTCCATTTGGCTGGTGAAATTGGTGTCCACAATCGAAGGAAAGAACTCGACCAGCAAATCGTTGACCAGCAAGCCCAATTCGGTTGGCTCGAATTTCTTTTCAGCCTTTACCACGTAATAGCGGTCTTGAATCGTGCTGAGGGTTGGGGCATAAGTACTTGGTCGCCCGATGCCCAATTCTTCCAGCATTTTGACCAGGGTTGCTTCGGTAAAGCGGGGCGGTGGCTGGGTAAAATGCTGCTCTGGCAATAGTTCCAATAATTTCAGCAATTCATTGACTGACAAATCAGGCAGGGCTTTTTTGCTCAATTCGTCTTCCGCTCCATCATCCAGACTTTCCTGGTACACCGCCAGAAAGCCGGGGAAGCGAATAACCGAACCCGTCGCTCGGAAGAGATAAGGCCGCTCGGCGGGCTTCTGCTTGGCTTTTCCAGCCTTCACGTCCACCGAAGTATTATCCAGTTGGGCGGGCGACATCTGGCTGGCGACAAAACGCTGCCAGATAAGCCGATAGAGCCGGTACTGCTCAGTGGACAGGAAATTTTTAATTGCGTCCGGCTCACGCATAACGTTAGTCGGGCGAATCGCTTCGTGGGCTTCCTGCGCCCCCTTTGCTTTTTTGGTATAGATAGGCGGCTGCTCTGGCAAATATTCCGGGCCGTACTTGCTACCAATTAGCTGACGGACTTCTTCCTGCGCTACCACCGACACGTTAGTGCTATCGGTACGCATATAGGTAATCAGACCTTCTGTACCTTCTTTGCCCAGGTCTACCCCTTCGTAAAGCAGCTGGGCTACCACCATCGTCTTTTTGCTGCTGTAGTTCAGCTTGCGGCTGGCTTCCTGCTGCAACGTGCTAGTGGTGAAAGGGGCGGCGGGACGGCGTTGGCTTTTGGTCTGGCGCACTTCACCTACCGCATAGCTTGCACCTTCCAGTTCTTTTTGAATGGCTTGAGCTTCGTCGCCACTTTTAAGCTCGGCCTTTTTGCCATTAATCGAATGTAGCACCGCCCGGAATTTTTCTTCTCTTTTTGTGCGGCGGACTGCCGCTAGTTCGCGCTCCGGCGAAAATTCGGCCTCAATCGTCCAGTATTCTTCCGATACAAAGCGCTCGATTTCGCGTTCGCGGTCTACCACCAAACGCACCGCCACACTCTGCACCCGGCCCGCCGATAGTCCTTTTTTGACCTTGCGCCATAGTATCGGGCTGATTTTGTAGCCGACCAGTCGGTCTAAGATACGGCGGGCCTGTTGCGCGTTGACCAGGTTCATATCAATCGGGCGGGGATGCTTCACGGCATCCTTAATCGCCTCTTTGGTAATTTCGTGAAAGACGACGCGCCCGATTTTTTTACCAGTGCCTTCCAGCCCGGTTGCCGAAACCAGGTGCCAGGCAATCGCCTCTCCTTCGCGGTCAGGGTCGGTTGCCAGCAACACTTCGTCGGCGGCTTTGACTTCCTTTTTGAGGTCTTTGACTACCTGACTTTTATCGCGAGGAATCAAATATTGGGGGTTAAAGCTATGCTCAACATCTACCCCTAATTTGCTCTTGGGTAAATCGCGTACATGGCCGTAGCTGGCCCGTACAACGTAACCCTTCCCTAAATATTTCCCAATAGTTTTCGCTTTGGCCGGCGACTCAACTATTACCAACCTTGATTTTGCGGCCATAATAAAATTACTTCCTTAATATATCTCGAAAACATGCCTAAAATTGCTCTCATCTGATGCTATGCTATTACGCGCCGAAGTGAAAAAAGTTTCAAAAATTGCATTTGCCTGACAGCCTGAAAATATAGACCTTATCTGGGCCGTTGTCAAACAGAGAGAAGTCAGAAGTCAGAACTCGGAAGGGGGAAAGGGGGAGTTTGATGTTAGATCGTTTTGTGTGTAGTGAGATAAATCTTGAATTTAAGTTTAGCGTTTTTACACAAGATTCGAGATGGAATCGAAAATTCGGGTGATAAATGGTTTAGGGGCAATACTGTTTAAAATAAGGGCAAAATCGGTGTAGGAAGGGGCTGCGCCCTCGAATTGAGGGTAGCGTCAAGTCAAAAATCGAGGGCGCAGCCCCTCCTACAGCCGCTATTTGGATGGGCTGGCTTCCTGTTGAAGGATGGTAGCTTTTAGCGTATTTTGCAATAGAGCGATTACGGTCAAAGGGCCAGTGCCGCCCGGCATAGGGGTAATCGCGCCTGCGACTCGTTTTGCGCCCTCGAAATCTACATCGCCAACTACGCCGCGTTTTCCGCTACCGTCCGGGCTGGTCGGGCCACTATAGTTGATGCCAAAGTCTATTACAACCGCACCTGGCTTTATCATCTCGCCGCTTATCAGGCCCGGTTGCTGCGCTCCTACAACTAATAAATCGGCCTGCCGGGTAAATTGAGCCAGTTGAGGAGTCTGGCGGTGGCAAACCGTAACCGTTGCATCTGCCGCCATCAGCATAGCGGCAATCGGCTTGCCGATAATGGCATTTCGTCCGACTACTACCGCAATCCGGCCCGCCGGGTTAATATTGTACAATGTCAGCAGCTTCATTGCGCCCAGCGCAGGGGGTGGGGCAAGCAAAGGCTTTCCCTCGGTTACATACCCGGCATTAAGCGGGTGTAAACCTTCTACGTCTTTGCGTGGGTCGAGCCAGCTGGCGGTTTCGTGTAGCTCAAGATGGGCTGGCAACGGAGTCTGAAGGGAAATTGCGTTTACCCTTTTATCCTGATTGAGGTCTGCCAGATGTTCCTGCATTTCTGCCGGGCTAACATCCGCCGGAAGAATGTGGGCGTAGGCGCGGATACCTATATTGATGGCATTGCGGGTTACTACCCGAATATAGTCATAAATGGCCGGGTCTTCGCCTACACTGACAATCAGGAGGCTCGGCGTATAGTTGTATTTTTGCTTGAAATCGGCTACATCGCTTTTAAGTTGCTGACGCAACGCGACGGCGATAGTGCGAGTGTTCATAATAAGGCCGGGCATAAGATTTACGTACCTTTCTGGGAATAAAACTAAGACTTAAAAATCGTAGGGGTTATCTTCGTTAATTGGTTCAAATTGAGAAGGCAGCGTTGGTTCTGCGGTGGTATCTTCATCCATCAGGAAATCGAGCTGTAATCCCAGCGCCAGCAATTGCCGGGCATCTGCCTCACTAATCGCCGCTTTCGCCATCGGATGAAAAATTTCTGGCCCAATCGGGCGGCAATAATCCTGTAAAAACTCTTCAAATAGATAGTCGAAGGCAATTAACAGCTCGGTTTTGGGCGCTTTGGTTAATTGAAGGCTAACTTTTTCCAGGTTCAGGCGGGGTAGTTTCGCTGCATCCATCTCAAGGGCAGGCAGTAGCTTCAGCACCGAATATTGGGATTTCCCGGTTTCAATTATCTGGGCCAGGTGCGTATTCATTCTTTCAGCTGCCACTATTTCGCCGCTTAATCGCACTACCGCCTGGAAGGAACGGTCTATCAGGCTTACCTCGGCTGCCGAAACATGCTCGGTAGCCTGGATCAAAGGTCGGACAAGGCTGGTCAGAAATACGTCCAGCGTTGCCCCTGGTCTATCCAGCACTATTTCCGGGTCGTTCTCTCGCTCTTGCAGATAATATACCTGGCTGTGGCTTTTGCTTTCCAGATGAAACAAACCCTGTATTTGGCCCAGGTAAATCAGCGCGTAAAGTTCAAGCTGGGCTGAACAAAGCCGGATTATGCCGGATTTTTGGCTTTTGGCAAAGCTTTTGATTAACTCATGGTAGTTAAATGAGGTAGCACTAACCTCAGCATAAGCCTTGTGACCATCGAGCAGACTGCGCCACGCTTCTACCAACTTGGGGTTTACCTCTACTGCCAGCGCATTAAAATCTAGTTGTTGGAGCTTATTTAACGCCTCGCTGCCCGTAGCTGGTTGTGGTTTTACAATACTGGCGTAGAGGATTGCACCTCGGTTCAGTATTAAAAGTCCTTGACTTGGTTTTTCATTGGCGCTGCTCAAAGGTTGGCAGCGTACATAGCCTGAAAAAGACGCTTCGCCGAGCGCCTCCAAATATTTTCCAGCTTCATTTCGAGTAACGGTACGGGTAAATGAATGGGAAACCATCCCTAAAGGCAAGATGATTTTTGGAAGAGAATATGTTGTAGATTTTGATTGACTTAAACTAGAGCGTCCCATATATACCTCTTGTAAAATACTTAGTAAGCTGTAAACAATTTATAGCCTACTTATAATATACCTTATAGAACCGCGATTAGCGTTAAAATTTAATAAAAGAAATGGGCAGATTGTTATATTTCCGACAAAGAAACCGTTTTTAACTGGTCGGCGGCATCGTTTAGCTGATTGAGAGTGCTAAGTAGTAGACGGCTGTTTTGAGCTACGCTTTGCGAAACTTCGCTAATCTGGCGCATCGTGCCAACTACCTGAGTGCTGGCGCTACGCTGTTGCTGGATTGCCAGCGAAATTTGTTGGGCCAAAATAGTTGTGCGCTGTACGGTTGTAACCATCTGCTCAATCGTCTGTCCGGCCTGACGAGCGCCACCGACGATTTGGGAGGCTTCCTGCAACCCAACCCGGCTTATCTCTGCCGATTTGCCAATAGCTTCCTGAATCTCAGTAATTACGGCGCGTACCTGCTCGGTAGCATCGCGGCTACGGCTGGCTAAACGTTGCACTTCACCCGCCACGGCTGCAAAGCGCCGTCCAAATTCACGCGCGCCCGCCGCTTCGATAGTAGCATTGAGGGCCAGCAAATTAGTTTCTTCGGCGACTTCGGTAATTAGCTCGATAATCTGGTCAATCTGGCGGGCTTGCTGGAATAAGCTGGTCATCGAATCTGCCATGTTTTGAACCCGCTCGGTCAGCAACACCGTCGCATCCAGGCTCATTTTGATGTTGACACTGCCCCGCTCGGCTACTTCCAGGGTATAGAGGGCGCTAGTAGCGACCTGTTCGGCGGCGCGGGAAATTTGTTCATTGGTCTGGTTCAATTCTTCCAGAGTAGCGGTAACTTCTACCACTGCCGAAAGCTGGTCAGCTGCTCCATTACTCTGAGTGGCAAAAGCATCCGAAACTTCGTTACTCAGGGTATTTATTTCCTGCCCGATACGCTGCTCCTGAAGGCGGCTGTAGGCCAGTTCGCGGTTAGTTGTTTCCAGTTCGTGATTCTGGCTACGCAACTGGTTGAGCAATATTTGTATATCGCTCTGAAATAGCCAGGAAAGTCCGGCCAGTACAAACAGCAGACCTACCGGGATGGAAAGCTGGGCGATTACCTGCGGCACGGTTTCAAAATCGGACATCCCGGAATGGCTACGCACAAACGCTACAATACTGGTTGAAATAGCGCCGACCAGCGCTACCACAAACGAGAATTGCGGGCTGATGATTACTCCGGCAGCCAGAATCGGAATAGCCATGATAGGAGTTACGCCGCGCAGATTTTCGATAAAGTAGCGGTCTTCGCTCACGCTGATGTAAACAATTACGCCAATCATTATAAAGAGGAACAGAATTGTGGCAGCCAGGCTAACCCGCCCAATCCAGGTGAGGCCATACGACAAGAGACAAATTAGTACGCCCGCTAATAAAAAGAGCGTAATACGCAAATTTAGTTGACCAAGCTGAGGTAGCGGCACGAAGAAGACAATAAACAGGGCCAAAGCCAGGACAATTGTATTTAGCAAACGAGCGCGGCGTTGCTCTTCGGGTTTAAGGCGCGGGTTGGGTTTGGTCAGCTTGAACCATATTGTCAGCCATAGCTTCATATTTATCTCAGTATACGTGGCACTTAGCCTATTAGTCTATCAATCGGTTTAAAATGAAAATTAGCTATTTCTACACCGGGCCTATATTAGCAGAAAACGGGCAAATTTTAAATCCTTTGCTTCAATGAAATGTAAAAAAAGAGTGCAACTCACTGCACTCTTCTCTCAAAGAAGTTTAGAAACCGTTTTTGTTTAGCCTATGCCCCAAATTTATAACCTAAGCCGCGCACGTTCAAAATATATTCGGGATTATTCGGGTCGCGCTCTATTTTATGGCGCAAATGCTTGATGTGTACTCGAATCATTGAGCGCGAGTCAAATTCGCTCAGGTCGTAGTTGTGTACCTGTTTCACCAGATATTTGCAACTCAGCACCCGTCCGGCGTTGTTCATAAGTGTTACCAACAGGTTAAACTCGGTAGGTGTCAGGTTCAACAAGTCGCTGCCCCGTCGAACTTCGTGCTTCCTGACATCCACTACCACGTCGCTAACCTTCACCATCTCCTCGTCGTGTACTACTGCGCTACTTCGGCTGGCTGGGGGAAAATTTTCTACGCCACTGGCAAGTTCACCGCCTTCGATTACGGCACGGGCGAACTGGCGCGCCTGACTTGCCAGCCGTTTTTGCTGTAAATCGTCTTGCCGTTTGTCCAGACCACGCTTGATGCTTTCCTTCAAATCCTGAACGGTGGAAGGTTTGAGCAAGTACTCAAATGCGCCATAGCGAATCGCTTCCATTGCCGACTCCAGCGACCCATGTCCAGTTAGCATTATAACTACCGTATCGGGAGAACGTTTTTTGGCTTCGCGCATGACCTCAAGGCCATCTATATCACGCAGTTTCAGGTCTACCAGCAGCAAATCGAAACTTTCGTTTTCGAGCGCACTCACTGCATCTTTGCCACTGCCTTTTGTAACGATGTCGTAGCCCTCATCTTCCAAAGCTTCGCTTAAATACAGCAAGATATTCTGCTCATCATCTACGATCAGTATTTTAGGGTTCTCCAACTCTTCTTACCTTTCTAGCAGGTATTTGACTTTATGCAAAAGCCCAACCCTACGCATTGCCAGGCTAGTTTGTGTTTTTTAGACCAATTCGGCTATATTAACGCTTTCACTGAATCATTACTTAATCTATATGCAATCTATATGCTTTTAATATTTTAATTTTAACATACTATCGGTAATAAGCCAAATTAATCTTTTTCCATCTGACTGAGGCTCAAATTCCATCTTGACAGATTTTCGTTCCAGTGCTATAATTTTTTTATTAAATTAAATAATGCACCGCTAATAAAATCGCTTTCTGACCGAAATTTTAAGAAAATCAAACACTTTCCTCACCGAAAGATACTTTTTGACCTTACCAGTAAAGGGGCTAAGGGTATGTCAACGGTTCTGGAACTGGGGCGAAACCACAAAGCCGGAAAAGTATATAACCGTTCGCTTATTCTACGCCTGATTTTGAAGCGCGGGCCAGTTTCGCGTCTGACTTTATCGCGTCTCACCCGCCTTAGTTCGGCGGCGCTCACTATTTTGACGGGCGAACTTATCGAAGAAGGCTTGCTCATTGAAGTTGGAGGCGAAGAAGAAAATACTGGCTTTGCGGCTAACGGCAATAAAGCTGGGCGCAAATCCATGCCGCTCGACCTCAACCCCTGGACCGGGCGCACACTGGGTGTCCATATCACGCCGCGTATAGTCCGAATTGGCATGGTCAATCTTAAAGGCGAAATTTTGGACGAAGAACGGCTTGGCCCGGCTGATTCTAACCCGTCCATGACCCTGAATTACATTGCCGAAGCCGCCGAAGCGTTGATGCGCCGCAACAACTTAAATCGGGGCGATTTGCTCGGAATGGGCGTTGGCGCGGTTGGTCTGGTGGATTCGGCCAGAGGGATTAATGTACGGGCCTTGAGTTTGGGCTGGGAGAATGTGCCGCTAAAAGATAAGCTGGAACGGGCGCTTGGTCTGCCCGTCTACGTGGATAATAATGTACGCGGCATGGCAATGGCAGAGTTTTTGTTTGGGTCGGGGCGCATCCAGAATTTTCGCAATATTGCGGTGGTCTATATTGGTGCAGGAATCGGTTGCGGCTTGATAGTAGAAGGCAAGCTTTATCGGGGCAGCAGCGATGCGGCGGGTGAAATTGGTCATACCATTGTGGATGCTCAAGGAAAGCTTTGCTACTGTGGGTCGCGGGGTTGTCTGGAAACAATTGTGGGCGAAACCGCGATGCTACAGGCCACTCAGGAAGCGGCCTCGTGCAACCCGGACGGTCTACTTTCCAAATATATTAATGGCGCGCCGACTCCACCAACAATTGAACAGGTTATCGAAGCCAGTCTGGATGGCGACGCGGCGGCAACCGGGCTTATCGAGAATGCCGGTAAAGTGCTGGGCATCGTAATAGTAAATCTGGTCAAAGTAATTAATCCCGACCTGGTTATTTTATCGGGCCGAGTTACTCGCGGCACTCGTCTGTTTGTAGATAAAGTTGAGGAAGCTGTAAAACATTCCGGCGCTCCCCCCGGCCCGGAAGTGTCAGTAATGACCAGTAGTATGGGTGATAATATCGGCATGGTCGGGGCGGCGGCTCTGGCCTTGCATCAATTTTTTTATTCGCCCGGTCAAGAAATGGTTGCCCGAAGATAAAAATAAGGAGGTTAACAATGGCTGTTACCACTGGATACACTTCAGGAAAGAGGCGCAAACCGCTTCGCTTTTACATAAATCGAACGGCATTCTATCTGCTGGTAGCGCTGATTGTTATTGTGTTTACCGCCCCTTTCATCTGGCTGATTATAAATTCCCTCAAATTTGATAGCGATGTCCGCAAACGTCCGCCCGATTTTCTGCCCAATCCTGCTACTTTTAGCAATTTTGTGGATGTCTTTATTGGTCGCAACTTTAGCGTAAATATCTGGAACAGCTTTGTAGCCGCTTCGCTTACGACGGTGGGCTGCTTGATTCTTGGCACTTTTGCCGGGTATGTGCTAGGGCGGGTTCATTTCAAAGGTCGCAAGCTTTTGCTGGGTCTGGTGCTGGCGGTCTCGATGTTCCCCGGCATTGCGGTTATCGGCCCGCTTTATCTTTTGTTCAGTAACGCCAAACTGGTCAACCAGTTACCCTCGCTGCTTTTGCCTTACATTACCTTTAATTTGCCGCTAACGGTCTGGCTACTGGCGGCCTTCTTCCGCGATTTGCCGCAGGAACTGGAAGAAGCCGCCGAAGTGGACGGCGCACATCCTTTTACCGCCTTTTACAAGGTGATGTTGCCACTGGCAGTGCCGGGCATCGTGACGGCGGCGATTTTAATTTTTATCAACGCCTGGAACGACTTTCTCTTTGCCCGTACTTTCACTAACAAAGATAGCACTTTCACCGCGCCCGTTGCCGTCTCGCAATTTACTGGCGTAACCGACACTAACGAACCCTGGGCGCAAATCAGTGCTGGCGCGGTAATTTTGACGATACCTCTGGTAATACTGGTGCTTATCTTCCAGCGCCGCATTATCTCCGGCCTGACCAATGGCGCGGTTAAAGGCTAGAGGAAAGTTCACCACCGAGGCACGGAGAAACACGGAGAAAGTTTAAATTCAGTGTGGAAAGGAAGCGCGTTCGCGTGAAGATAGGATTCATCAACGCCTGTTTAGCGGAGTTAACGCTGGAGGAACAACTGAAATGGGCGCACGAAGGCGGCTTAAAAACGATTGAGCTACACACCGCCCCGCGCACCCTGAAAATAGATTTGCAGAAGGTGGCGACCAACCGCGAGGAAGCCAGCCGCATTAAAGAACTATTGGCGCAGTACGATATAGAAATATCGAGCCTGTTATTGGGCGGGCATCATTTGCACCCCGACCCGACCCGCCGCGAAGCAAGTCAGGCCCACCTGAAAAATATGATTGCGGCGGCGGCGGCGCTGAATGTGCCAGCCGTGACCACTTTTATCGGGCGCGACCACAACCTGACCGTTGCCGATAACATGAAGCTGGTGCGCCAGATTTGGCCCGACCTGATGCGCTATGCCGAAGAACATGGTCGCCGGATTGCTATCGAGAATTGCCCGATGATGGACGAGTGGCCGAGCGGTTACAATATCGCCTACGCTCCGGCGGTCTGGGAAGAAGTCTTCAGCCTGATACCTTCGCCCTTGTTGGGCCTGAATTTCGACCCGTCGCATCTGCTCTGGCTGGGCATAGATTACATCGCGGCACTTAAAAAATTTGCTCCCAAAGTCTTTCTGGCGCAGGCCAAAGATACCGAAATTTTGCCGGATAAACTAAATCAGGTTGGCATTTTGGGCGAGGGCTGGTGGCGTTACCGCTTGCCGGGGCTGGGTCAGGTAGATTGGGGCAAGTTTATCAATACCCTTTACGAAATCGGCTACGACGGCCCAATCAGCATCGAACACGAAGACCCGGTCTGGGAAGGTTCGCTGGACAAAGTGCAACGCGGGTTGCTTTTCAGTCAAAAATATTTGAGCCAGTTCATATTGTGAGAGTTGAGCCAGTACAAGAAAAAGGCAGGGAGGAAATATGGCAATTCAAGGAGAACAACTTCAAACTGAAGCCCCGGCCCTCGTGAAGCCCCGTTCGCGACGACGGATGAGCCAGCGACAGGTGATGGCCTACCTGATGGTATTGCCCGCCATGCTGGTGATAGTTTTGATTGTCTTTTTCCCCATCGCTCAAACCTTCTGGTTGAGCTTGCACGATATTGACCGACGTATCGCCAACCGACCCGAAACCTTTGTGGGGCTGCAAAACTACTTCGACATTTTTACCAAAGACGGCTTCTCCCAGCGCTTCTACGATGCCTTTGGTTTTACGACGGGCTTTGCCCTGATTTCCGTTGGCCTGGAATTTTTATTCGGGCTGGGCGTGGCGCTGGTGCTAAATCGCCCCTTCAAAGGGCGCGGGCTGGTGCGCGCCATTGCCCTGATTCCCTGGAGCATTACGACGGTAGTAGTAGCCCGCATGTGGGGCTTGATTTACAACAGCGAGTTCGGGGTGCTGAACGCGATTTTAAAAAGCCTGGGCATCATCAAGGAAGACCAGCTTTGGACGGCCAGTAAAAGCCTGACCTTTTGGGCGGTCATAATCGCCGATGTCTGGAAATCCACCCCGTTTGTCGCCCTGATTTTGCTGGCGGGGCTGCAACTTATCCCTGGCGATTTATACGAAGCCGCAACCGTTGACGGCGCATCGGCCTGGCAAAAATTTGTGCATATTACGCTACCGACCTTGCGGCCAACTATTCTGGTGGCGTTATTGTTCCGCACGATTGACGCTTCGCGCATCTTCGATTTGGTCTATGTCTTGACCGAGGGCGGGTTTGGCACCGAGTCACTTAACTACCTGACTTATCAGGAGATGTTCCGCAACCAGAATTTTGGTTTCGGTTCGAGTCTGGCAATCGTAACTTTCTTGTACATTATGGTAATCGCTGTTGTGTACCTGCGGGTACTGGGCAACCGGGAGGATACTCGCCGCTAACAACTTTACATAAAACGTTCGCTTTTACACGGAAAGACTTTCACTTGCTGCGTAAAAGTAGTAGCGATTTGCCCAATTGGGCAAATCGCTACTACTTAAGCAAAAATCCTGACATAGGTGAAATCCCGAAAACTAATTCACATGCTAATCGCGATTAAGATGAGGAGGAAATTGTTCATGGAGGATAATATTCAGAAGCGCAAGCTCAGTCGTCGCCAGATGGTACGGCTGATGGGTTTGGGAACTACCAGCGCCTTAATTCTGGCAGCTTGCGGCGACCCGACTGCGACCACCGCCCCGGCGACTACTGCCGCCCCTGCCGCCGGAGCAACGACGGCGGCTGCGGGTGGTGCTGCCACCACTGCCGCCGCCGGAGCCGCGACAACGGCGGCTGCGGGTGGTGCTGCCGCGAACGCCAGTGGCAAAGTGGTCTGGGCCACCACCAAAGGCAGCGGCACGCCCAAGAAGCTGGCCGACACCTTTAACGCCAAAGGTGGGCCAGTCACGATGGAGTATCAGGAGTTTGCCAACGACAGCCAGAAGTTGCACGACCAGTTCGTGACCGTTTTTGGCGCGAAAGACTCCACCTACGACGTAGTGGCGGCAGATATTCCCTGGGCACCGGAATTTGCTTCGGCGGGTTATTTGCTGCCGCTCGATAAATATATCACGCCCGATTTCCGCAAAAACTTCTTTGAAGGTTCGTTATTGGCGACCAGTTTCAAGGACAAGCTGTACGGTGTTCCCTGGTATCAGAACGCCGGCTTATTATTCTACCGCAAAGATATTCTCGATAAAGAGGGCATCCAGCCGCCCAAGACTTTCGATGAAATGGTGACGGCGGCGACTAAACTTCAGACGGCGGATATGTACGGCTACGTTTGGGCCGGGTTCAAGAACGAAGGTCTAAGCGCCATGTGGCTGGAAGTGCTGTGGAGCTACGGTGGCGAGTTCTGGGATGCGGCTACAGGCAAGGTACTGGTCAACAGTCCTGAAGGCGAGGCCAGCTTGCAATGGCTACTGGACACGATGTACACCAAGAAGATTACGCCAGAAAAGGTCATAACCTTCAAAGGCCCGGATGTACAGGCGACTTTTGCTCAGGGTAACGCCGTCTTTACCCGTGCCTTTGGCTCTGCCGTCGGTGACTTTGAGAAGGCCGACTCGAAAGTGAAAGGGAAGTGGGGTGCTGTGCCAGTGCTGGCGGCGACGGGCAAAAAAGGGGTTGGTTCACTGGGTAACTGGAATCTTTCGGTAAGCGCCTACAGCAAGAACCCCGATGCTGCCTGGAAGGCCATCGAATATCTCACCAGCCTGGAAGCACAGAAGGCGGTTTCGCTGGGTGAAGGCTTAGTGCCAGCCCTGAAATCGGCTTTCAACGAAGCTGACCTCAAAGCGGCTAACCCGGCATTTCCGGCCCTGACCGAAGCCTTCGCTACCGCGAAACCCCGCCCGGTTACTCCGGCCTACCAGCAAATTTCTAGCGAAGTAATCCAGGACGTAGTGAGCAAAGTTATGAGCAAGCAACTCAGTCCAAAGGATGGAGTCAAGCAAATGCAGACCAAGAGCGAAGAAATTCTGGCTAAGTTCAAATAATATTTAGCTTTTGGAAAAATTTTTGCAAAAATTTTTCCAAAGCTGAATATTAAAAAGGTTCGGATTGAACAGCCGAACCTTTTTTTTTGCAACTATCTACCCCCGTCATGCTGAGGTACGAAGCATCTCTATTTGCCAGAAAGACAATCCGGCCCTCAAACCCGACTTCGCGGCCCCGTCATGCTGAGGTACGAAGCATCTCTATTTGCCCAAGTAAAATGATATGAGAGGCCACAGACCTTCCTACGTCAGGGTGACGAGGGCGGCGGACTGCGTAGCTACTACTTTATAAGCTCAGGCGCTTTTTTGTCCAGGGCGGACGACCTCGAAGTACTAATTAGAAAGGAAAAGCTTGGATTTACGCTCACAGGAGTGCGCCCTCAATTTTGACCAGTGGTAAAGGTAAAATTGAGGGCGCAGCCGAATTTGACGATTATAAATCTTTGGGTCGTTCGGCAAGCGTCAGGTTTAGCGTAAGGGTCTGATTGCCGCGCTGGACGGTTAGCTTGATGGTGTCGTTGGGCTTGTAGGCCAACATTACACTCACAAGCGGGTTATTGTCGTTCAGGGTAATACCGTCAATTGCGGTGATTACATCGTTATCTTTTAGGCCCGCCTTATCCGCCGGACTGCCACTCACTACGCCAGTTGTGCCACGTGAGCCGGTAATCCAGGCTCCTTCGACGGCGGGGACGTTCTGCCCGCCAAAGGTGGTTGAGCCGACCAGCGCCGGAGTAATCATCTGGTAGGTAATGCCGAAATAAGGGCGGCTAACCGTGCCTTTGCTGATTAGCTGGTCGGAGAGCGCTTTGGCGGTGTTGCCCGGTATGGCAAAGCCCAAACCTTCGGCCTGGTCGCTTACTCCAACCGCACGCGGGGTAGTTCGCAAAACGGCAGTGTTGATGCCGATAATTTCGCCTTGCAAATTCAAAAGCGGGCCGCCACTGTTACCGTGATTAATCGGGGCATCGGTCTGGATATAAACCGAGGGGGTATTATCCAGCGTGCGGTTCAGACCGCTAACCACGCCCTTTGTGACCGAGTTGCGAAAGTCACCCAGCGCCGCCCCAATCGTGATAACGGTTTCGCCGACCTGTAATTTCGACGAATCGCCGAATTTCGCGACTGCCGGAACTGCATCCTCGATTTTGAGTACCGCAATATCGCCGGTTTTATCTACTCCAACCACTTTGGCGGCAACTACTTTTTTGCCGTTATTAAAGGCCACTGTAATGCCCTGTTCGCCTTCGACCACGTGTGCATTAGTGACAATGTAACCTTTGTCGCTGACGATTACACCGCTACCAATGCCCTGGGTACGCGAACCGGGATTGGCGGGGTCGGCGGGATTAGGAATCGGGGTTGGGTTGGTAGTGCCGCGCCCAGTTCCAGTGGCGCTAGTAGTGCTACGGGCCTTGTTGTAAACTGTAACGACGGCAGGGCTAACCAGCTTGACTACGCCAACGACGGTATTACTCTCTAACTGGTCGGGCGTGACAGCCTGGACGTTTACAGGCGGCTTTACTGGCTGCGAAACGGCGACTGGCTGGGTATTTGATGCTTCGGTGGCGGTGGCGGCAGCATTACTGGCAGGCACGGTGGCGGCGGCGTTACTGGCTGATGCGGCGGTGCTACTGCTCCCGTCAATTGTACCTGGCCCGGTAGTGACGGTGTTGTTGGTGGCGGCGGTAGCCGCAACAGTAGCAATTGTGTTACTATTGGTAGTACTGGTAGCCGTAGTCGAACCACAGGCTGCCAATGAAAGGCTAAGTAGTATCGTAATTAGCAGAAAACCCGACCAGGCGAATATACTGCGAAATTTTTTATTCCTGCTATAATTCAGTTGGTTCATGAATGAAGTTTCTCCTCGTTTTGTACCAGCGAAACAACGACTGAAGCACGCGCCGCTTTCAGTCGTTGCCGCGATCTATATAAAATCGGCCCGTCGCCGCATAATATTTTGTCTGAGCGAACCTCGTCTATTTTTAATTAACTGGCTCGTTCTGTCTATCAGGTACTCTCTTTAATAACCTCATTATGACAGGGAATTACTAAAGAAATATTCTAAAAGTGTAAAATGACTGTTAAAAGAAGCGGCGAAATATGCTACAATTTGAGCTGGAGCTAAAGCAAACAGGAGGTAAGCCGAATGCGGGAAAAAATAGATCGCAACCTGGCGCTGGAACTAACCAGAGTTACGGAAGCGGCAGCCCTGGCGGTGGCACGTCTGATGGGGCGGGGCGAAATAAATCAGGTGCGGCAAGTTGCGGCCCAGGCTATGCTGGTAGCATTGGGTAGCGTTGATGTAGAAGGTTCGATTGTGATTGGCGAGGGCGATGACCCGAATGAATCGCCCTATCTCTATAGCGGTGAGGTCGTTGGTAATGGCACACCGCCGAAAATGGATGTAGCGGTGGCGGCGGTAGATGGTTTACGGCTGCTTTCGCTTGGTCTGCCGCACGCAATTTCGCTGGTAGCCATGGCAGAAGAAGAAAGCTTCTACCGCAATCCGGCCCAGATACGCTATATGAATAAAATTGCCGTCGGGCCAGATGTACACGGCGAAATCAGCCTCGACAAGCCAGTCGAATGGAATTTAAAGAGTGTTGCTAGAGCTAAACATATTCCGGTAAGCGAACTAACAATAATGGTTTTAGATCGGCCTCGCAACCAGAATATCGTGCGCGATATTCGGCAGGCCGGAGCGCGATTGCATTTGATTAGCGACGGTGATGTTTATGCGGCGTTAATGGCGGCACTCCCCAGTGCAGGCGTAGATATGTTGATGGGGGTAGGCGGTGCGTTCCAGGCGGTGCTGACGGCTTCTATTTTGAAATGCATGGGCGGTGAAATGGAATGTCGCCTTTATCCGCGCAATATTGCCGAACGCCAGCGTGCGCTCGGCCTGGGCTTGAACCTGGAACAGATTTACCGGGTACACGATTTGGTAAAGGGTGATAATGTTTTTGTTTCGGTAACAGGTATTACCGAAAGTGGGCGGCTGGAGGGAGTGCGCTATTCGGAACAGGGTGTCCATACTCATTCGATGGCAATGCGCTCCAAGTCGGGAACAATTCGCGATGTGCGTTCGCGCCACCGCCTTGAAAAACTCATGCGCTACAGCGAAATCGAGTTTCTCAGCCCGGCAGAATAGAGAAGGACGGAGGGATGAGGACGGAGGACGGAAAAAAGAGGAATGAGAAATTATCTGATGCTTTCCATCATCCGTCCTCCGTCCTCATCCCTCCGTCCTAAAAACGTGGGGGTATTATGAGTCAGGATACGGCCTATCAGTTGTCGGTGAAGCCGGAGTGGTCGCACGACCAGCTTTTGAATGTGTTGGGCGAAATGCGGGCCAACGGCTATTTGAATATAATTTTGGTGCTGCCGGGTCGGGTGCGCGGTTTGCAAACGCTGGACGATTTTTATCGTCTGCGAAAGGCCGGACGCGACCTGGGCTTGGCCCTTTCTTTTGCGGGCGGCAACAAAACTATGCGCGGTCTGGCAAAGCTGTTAGGTTTGCCAGTAATCGAGGTTGTTGCCGAAAACGGTCAGGCTGCCGAACAGGACTCGCAGACCGGGAGCGGTATGTTCTGGGAAACGCCAACTCCACCCCCGCCGCCACCTTCCCATTCCCACAATAATTCTGATACCGGCATTATGCTGGCGATTGCTACAATTAAAGCATTATTGATTTCAAAAGGCGTTTTCAACGAGGAAGAATACCAGCAAATGCTCAACTTCGTAGAGCAGCAGTGGAAATCGAGACCGAATTAGGAAGTTGTTAGTTTCTGGTTTCTAGTTTCTGGTTAAAAGCCTGACCAATTTGGGTACGCCTAGTTTGAGGATGAGTTTGTTAGATTTGTATAAGAAACACCTCTTTTTAGCACTTGTTACTACCCTTATTTAATATAATGGCGTATACTGTATTAAAGCCTTCAAAATTTGAAACGCTTTATGTTTTGTGTCTGATTACCCGGAACATAATTCTCCATTTAAAAACACCAGTTTAGATTCAAAAAGGGGCAAAGTTTATGGCATTTCTCACCAAATCCAAAAAAATTAATCGGCAAGATATGAGTCACCGACTGACCCAATATGGGGTTTCCCCGGAAATTCAAGCCAGCTTGCTAACTTTTTTTGAGCAGGGACAGGACAGCGATTTGCATCGCTTTAATCCGCGTATGCTGGCAGCCCGATTGCAACTGGCCGACCATCAGGCGCTGGATTTGCTGGCGCTGGGTATGCGCGAAGGCTTTTTTACCTTAAACTGGGAAGTGTCCTGTCCCAGTTGTGGCATGCAGGGCAGCTATTTTAATTCGCTGGGTCGCAGCCGCAGCCAGATTAAATGCGTCGGATGCAGTCACGATTTCGAGGCTCATTTTGATGAACATGTTGTGGTAACTTTTACGGTTCATCCCAATGTTCGTAGCTTACCAAAGAGTATCACCGAGCCGAAAGATATGCTGGCGAATTTGAAGGCAAAAAAGTCCAGAGAAGAAGCTTTTCAGAAAATGACCGCCCACGAAATTTTAACGGTGCAGGCTTTCCGCGATTTCTTTAGAACCGAGACGCTGCCCGAAGGCGAAAGCTTTGAAGTGCGGCGCGTAGCCATTCTTTTTACCGATTTAGCCGGGTCTACCGCCCTTTACACTCGCAAGGGCGACCCTACCGCCTATGATTTGGTACGCGAACATTTTACGATTTTACGGCGGGTAGTGGATAATTCCAGGGGTGCAATTATAAAAACGATTGGCGACGCAGTAATGGCCGCCTTCACCAGCGAAGTTCAGGCACTTCAAGCGGCGCTTGAAGCCCAGCGTCAGATCGAGATTTTTAATCAAAGCCGTAATTTGCCCGACCCGGATAAGCTTATGCTCAAAATTGGGCTACACGCCGGGCCAAGCCTCTATGTTAACCTGAACGAACGCCTCGATTATTTTGGCTCTACCATCAATACCGCCGCCCGCACCGAAGGTCAGGCCCAGGCCGGGGAAATCGTCTTTACCGACGCGATTCTGGAAGCACCGCGTGTCCGTGAGTTGCTGTCGCAGTATCAGATCGAGAGTAGCGAAGTTCAACTTAAAGGGCTGGATGGCAAGACCCGTCTCTGGCGGCTTTGCCTCGCTCCTACAACTGTTTCAGTAGCCGCCAGCCCGGTTTCTAATTCGGTCAGTTAAACTACCCGAAATAAGTTTTATCATTAATTAAAATAAGGGGCAGATAGTCTTATGCTATCTGCCTCTTATTTTATAACTACTATTTTATAACTACTGTAGTAGCCTAAAATTACTTCTTGGGCTGCTTGGGCTGGTGCTTGTGGTTGACCAGTTTATCCAGCTTTTTGGCAAATGCGGCGCTAATCTTGTCAGCTTGCGCCTGCGTCAACTTGCCGTCCTTCACCTGCGCGTCCAGGGTGGTTTTGACCGCCGCCGTCATTGCGTCTTTGACGGTTTTGAGGTCAACTTTTTTGTCGGTGGCTACGTCCGCAATAGATTTGCCCGCTTTCAGTTGAGCTTTCAGCTCGTCCGAAGTCAGACCGAGTGCTTTAGCGGCGGCCTCAAAAGCGGCCTTGCCGACTACTTTAGCTTCCTGATGGCCCTTGCCTTTCTTACCCTTTTTGGCTACTGCTTGTTTGGCGTTCACGCCGCTATTGGCAGCGACAAGCGCAGAAACGGTGCTGGTTTGCTGGATTGGGGCAGCACTGGCGGCGGCGGCTTGTTGGAGTGTGGTGACGGTTAACCCCAACACCAGGGCCAGGGCTACTACTGCTAATGTCAGCTTGGTTACTAGGTTGCGTGCTTTGTTCATTGTAATGTATCCTCTCTAATACTAATCAATTTATCTGAGATTACAGGAAGTTGAGATTTGGTGTAGCTTACTCTTTCCTGTTGAGAGCATTTTATCAGCTTCCGGCGGCTCTAATGTTAGGGACAGGTAACGAAATTGTTACGAATTGTAAAATCAACGCTGCTGCAAGTTTACAAATTTCTGCCAGAAATTTGTAAACTTGCAGCAATTAAATCAGGGGGAGCAGGCAATGGATTTGTTGAGCAATGCGCTGGTAAAGCCTTTGCTGGAAAATGTGGGCGGGCCTAAGCGGGAACGCCGCGAGAAAGCCCTCAGTATTCTGGGGGCGGCGCTGGCGGCGGTTGAGCCGGGACAGGCTATTCGCAACGCCATGAAGTACGATAAGGCTAACGAGCGGCTGGAAGTAGCCGGACAGATTTATGATTTGCGCCATTTTAAGAATATTTACGTGGTCGGAGCGGGGAAGGCGGGCTGGCCTATGGCGGCGGCGCTGGCGGATTTATTGGGTGACCGCCTGACGCGCGGCGTTGTTACCATCAAGCAAGGGCATGGGCCGTCCGAAAATGAAACGCCGGGTCGCATCGAACTGACCGAGGCACGCCATCCGGTGCCGGATGAAGCCGGAGTGCATGGAACAGAGCGCATGGTAAATTTGTTGCGTGATTTGGGTGAGCAGGATTTGGTGCTGGCGGTAATCAGTGGCGGCGGCTCGGCTCTGCTGGAATTGCCAGTGGAAGGCGTGACGCTGGCCGATATGCAAGCTTTGACCAGTGCGCTGTTACGTTGTGGCGCGACCATCAATCAGATGAACACGGTTCGCAAGCATCTTTCGCAGGTGAAGGGTGGACAACTGGCAAAATGGGCCAGCCCTGCCCCGGTCATTGGCCTTATTTTGTCGGATGTGGTTGGCAGCCCGCTTGATGTAATCGGCAGTGGGCCAACCGTGCCGGACACTTCGACCTATGCCGATGCCTGGGCTATTCTTGAAAGTTTTGGTCTAACCCAAGCAGATACGCTTCCGGCGGCGATAATCGAGCATTTAAGGGCCGGATTAAGCGGACATATCCCTGAAACCCCCAAAGCAACCGACTCCATATTTGAAAAAGTACAAAATGTAGTGATAGCGGACAATCGTATCGCGGCGCTGGCAGCGCAGGAAAAAGCGCGGGCTTTGGGTTTTAATACCCTGCTTCTCTCAACTTTTGTGGAGGGCGAGGCGCGAGAAGTGGCGCGGGTTTATGCGGCGCTGGCAAAGGAAATACAGGCTTTTGATGCGCCGTTAGCGCGTCCGGCCTGTCTGTTGCTGGGCGGCGAAACTACTGTAACGGTGCGCGGCGATGGGCTAGGCGGACGCAATCAAGAAATGGCGCTGGCGGCAGCAATTGCGCTGGATGGCTATGCTGAAATAATGTTTGTGCCACTGGCAACCGATGGCAGCGACGGCCCAAATGATGCGGCAGGCGCAATTGCCGAGGGGGATACGTTGCGCCGCGCCCTTGCGCATGGCCTCGACCCGGCGGATTATTTGCGCCGCAACGATGCCTATCATTTTTTTGAGCAAAGCGGCGATTTGTTGCGTACTGGCCCGACCCAAACCAACGTCAATGATTTGGCTTTGCTGCTGGTATTTTGAGAGCATCAAAAATTTAGGGTGATGTTTGAAATTTTTCGCCGAAAAATTTCAAACATCACCCTAAATCCTTAAAATTAAAAGCGTGATTTCCATAAATGAAATGGAAATCACGCTTTTAGCTTAAAAATCTCATTGCGCTGCATCGCCTTGCTAAAGCTAACGAGGTCATCTATCTAAAAGGTTTTAATGTGGGGTTTTAACCCCGATATATGTAAAGGCCGAACTGATTAACTGAGTTATCCAACCCGGCTCTAATGCGCTTTCGTTTTATAATAGAGCAAGGGCCGTGCCAGCAAGCGCATTTTTATGTTAAAATACAACTATGACACAAACTAACGAAAATCTGCTAACTTTAGATGATTGGCAGCGCTACAACGTGGTTCAGGGGGTGCTGGTGCATCATGAGCGCGTTTTATTGGTGGGCAACGATTATGGTTACGCCAGTCTGGTCTGGTCGTTGCCGGGGGGACGGCTCGAACCGGGCGAACAACACCCAATGGCTTTGGAGCGCGAATTTTTAGAAGAAACCGGGCTACAAATAGTGCCTGGCGAAATGCTTTATGTGGTAGACGCACGCAGCCTGAAAGACCGCAAGCACTTTGTAACCTGCGTCTTTGCGGTGCATCTGGCAACCGAAAGCGAAGATGAGCCGGAAGTTAGCTGCACCTCGGACGCGGCGGTAAAGCAGGTGCGCTTTGTGCCGTTTGCCGAAGCCGCGCCGCTCTTGCGTAGTCCTAGCCTGGGCGAACCATTGGTAAATTATCTCTATTACGGCCCGGAGCGTCTGCCCCGCCGCTACTGGCGTTACCCCGAATATTTGCGTACCGATTGGCAGACCCTTAGCTGGCCTCCGGCAGAGATTCAGGCGGAGTAACGCTGTGCCTTTTAATTTGTAGGCGGATGCCGCCCACCCTGGAATAATAAAATTTAACTATTAAATCCATCTAAAGGCAATAATTTCGTAGGGGCGAATCGCATACGCCCTTGAACGCTGTGCCAGTTAAAGAGGGCGTATGCGATTCGCCCCTACCACCATACCCGGTTCATTTTGTTAAGATTCATTATTCCAGAGCGGTTTTATCGGCTACTCCAATTTACTCGTCTGACCGAAGTGGGGCAACGCTTTCGGCTTTGGTTGGAATCGAAGGCCGGCGAGTGATGCGACGACCTACTAAAGCTAACCAAACCCCCAAAAACGCCATCGCGATTCCGGCAATCAGAAAAGTAGGCGCGTAGCCAGGGCCATCCACCACCAAGCCCAGTGCGGCAGCCCCAATCCCCTGTCCTAAAAATAGGCTAAAGGCAAAGAGCGAGACGGCAGTGCCACGGGCGTGCGGGGCAAGCTCGGTGGCTTTAGTTTGCAGGGTGCTATGCAGCATATAGTAGCCCAGGCCAATCAAAATATCGGCTGGTATGAACAAAACCCAGTTTTTGACCAGCGCGATTATCAGGTAACAGGCAAACGTAACCCAGCCACCTATAAACATCAGGCCATTCTCGCCGTACTGACGCACCAGCCATTTGACCATGCGGCTATAGATGAGGCTACCCAGCCCAAAGCCACCCAGCATAAAACCGATTAGCACGTAGGGCAAATTATATTCATCTCGCAAGAACGCCCCTAAAAAGGCAAAGCCGCCGTAGAAAAAGACTCCTTCGATAAAGACCGCCAAAATTATTAGCCGCGTGGTCGGGCTACGCAATAGCTGACCATAAGGCTTGAGCGAACCGAGCAAACTGAGCGGGATTTCTGGTTTCGGTGGCCGGGGAATATGGCGCGAGGTTTGCCACATAAACCAGAACGTGACGAACGAAACTAGCCCATACAACACAAAAATCCAGCGCCAGTTCAAAAAGTCGCCGACAATGCCGCCCATGCTGGTACTGAGGATATTGCCGAGCGCCACCAACCCGACAAATTTGCCTATGGCAACTTGCCGCTCCTGATAAGCAAAAGTATCGCCGATATAGGCCAGCGAGAGCGGAATCATGGCGGCGGCAACCGTGCCAGTCAGGAAACGCAGCAGATTGAGCAGCAACATATTTGGGGCAAGCCCGCACGCCGCCGTACCTACCGCGAATAGTGCCATCGCCACCGTCATCACCCGCAACTTGCCTAATCGGTCTCCCAACGGCCCGTAGACCAGTTGAAAGAGGCCGTAGGGAATGGTGTAGGCCGTCACGACCAACCCGGCGCTGCCTATATCGGTGTTAAATTCGCCCGCCACGATATGCAAAAGTGGGTTAATTACCCGTGCATCCGCTGTAACAATAAAGCCCGCCGCCCCAAGCAGCGCCACCGGGACGTGGTTTTGAACGGCACTATTCGCCTGGGCCATACTTACGCTTCCTCATCGCACAGATTAGCTTTGATATATTCAAAACTCTTTGCCAGCGAGTCGAACGGGTCGCCAGGGCAAGTATCCTGCTCGACGATAAACCACTGGCAGCCCGAAGCTTCGGCAGCTTTTACAATATTTTTAAAGTTGAGGTTGCCCGAACCGATTTCAGCAAAAGTAGCTTTGTACTCGGCATTAATCACAAAATCTTTCATGTGGAGCAAAGGCAAGCGGTTCTGGAGACGGTTGCACCATTCCACCGGGTCGCCGCCACCGAATTGCACCCAATAAGTATCTATTTCGCCCTGCACGTAGCGCGGGTCGGTCTCCTGATAGATAATTTCGAGCATGATCTGGTTGCCGTAGCGCCGAAATTCGAGGTGGTGATTGTGATAGGTCAGGACTTGTCCGGCTTCGGCTAACACCTGCCCGGCCCGGTTCAATCCCTCGGCTAAATTCTCAATACCTTGTCGGGTATCGAGCTTTACGTCTTTGGGCATTGGGTAGGCGGTATAGCGGCAGCGCAATTTTTGCAACCGTTCGACCACCACTTCGGGCGTATTCAAAATAGTGCTGCCCGGTTCGTGGGTAGCACAGCAGACCAACCCAATTTCATCCAGCAGTGGATTTAGTTCTTCTTCGGCAATAAGGCCCATCGCACTGATTTGTACCGCCGAGTAGCCAATTGCTTTTATTTTCCGCAAACTATTTGCAATATCGGCGGGGGTCTGGATAAATTCACGAACCGTATATAACTGTACCGCTACCTGACTTAATTTCACTTTGACTTTCCTCCTATTTCCTAAATTTTAGCCAATTTTTTGTTTGCCATTCTATAAAGTAGTAGCGATTTTAATCGCTAAGGTATTTTTCTTAAAATTTCGATATTCACGCCAAACCGCGTGCTTTCACTTCAAATTTAACCATTTAGTTTTCCGATAAACATCTAAACATTTTACCGCTTGCCTGTTGCATAACTGAATACTAGCAATTTGTTGTTATGGAGTCAATCAGCTTCTAAAAAACTTGGTTATGCGACTTTTGTCCTACAAATTCTGTTCTCCTGACGCTATAGTTTTTACAAATCTGCTAATGTGGCAGACGAAATCATCATTGTAACGAATCGGAGGAATTGATGTCTTACATAATTGCTGAACCTTGCCTGGATGTTAAAGACCGGGCTTGTGTTAATGTTTGCCCAGTGGACTGTATCCGTGAGGATGGAGAGGCTGACCGAATGTTTTACATTGACCCGCAGAACTGTACCGATTGCGGTGCGTGCGAAGTAGAATGTCCAGTTGGTGCTATTTTTTATGAGGAGGATGTGCCTGACCGGTGGCGCAATTTTGTACCGCTTACGCCCTTTACTTTAAGGACAAACAAACCATCCGTCTTGAAATAAACCGAGTTTATCCTAAGAAACAGGCATAGAAGATAAGTAAAGTTAATTACAACTGTAGGAGGGCGCTGTGCGCTCGATTTTACCCTCACCACAGGTTAAATCGAGCGCACAGCGCCCTCCTACAACGGAAAACCCATTTAGAACGTGTCCTAATAATTGTTGTAAGCGGTCACGCCCCGTAAAGGGGCGTGACCATTGTTAGACACGCTCTTAGCGATGGCAATCTATTTTTGGTAGATAACTTTCTGCACGGGTTTGTTGGTCAAATCGAGCACTTGCAAGCTGTTGGGAGTACTGACCAGAAACAGTTCCTGGCTCAAGCGCTGTAGCTGGCCTTGTGCAAGGCCCAGGAACGGCTGGGTCACGGTAGAATTACCATCACCGCTAAAAATGCCGATATTTAGCTGATTGTCGCCGAATGACCAGGTAACAACCCAGTTGCCGTACCCACTCGTAGCGGAATTAATTTCGCCGTTGGGACGGTGCAGGGCGGGCAAGCCCAATGCTACTCCTACCAGCGAACCATCGTCATTAACGCTCTGCACGATGGCGGTGTTTGAATCGTTTACGAAGGTTACGCTATTTTCGTAGAAATTGAGAAGCTTATCGGCCTTGTTGGTGACGAACACTGGTTTATCCTGGGCGCTGGTCGTACCGATAGTAAACAGCCCTTTATCGGTGCTGAAGGCGTAGCGACGCGAAATCGGGTCATATTCGTAGCCGTTGTTCTGGCTGTAATCTGAGCTGAATAGCTGCCGAACTTTAGCGTTGCTGAGGTCGTGTACCCATGCGCTGCCGCCAGTAAGCCCGCCTACCGAAAAAGCAATGCCAAGCGGCCCAGTCCAGTTAAATTCACTAATTCGGCCCACTGCCGGGTCGCCGTTTGCGCCCGCCGTGCCAGCCTGTTTGCTGAGTACGCCGCCATCCTGCAATATCGTCAGAACGGTGCCATCGGTGTGAACCGACCAAAGGGCGCTCGTTCCACTTACATCACTGGGGAAATTTGCCGTTTTGAGAAAAGCAATGCGTGCGTTATCCGGGCTGAACTTTACTTTATAGGCAAAATTCTTATCAGTGTTTGGAGCAACGCGGCGTACCGTGTAGGCTTGAGCATCGGCTACCCACACCTCGGTTGATTTTACCTGCTTGCCCCAGCTTTCAAAAGACGGGCCGTTCGCATTAAATTTGGTATAGGCCACCAGATTGCTATCGGGTGAAAAAGCCAGCGTGAAGGCCAGCATATATCTACCAGCAAACGGGTCATCTTCGCTAGAGGCAGTATACGCTCCAACCTGACTATCCAGCGTTTTCGGGTCGCTGGCAGAGTTACCGTGCATAATAACCAGCTTTAATTCTACATTCTTGCCATTTGCTGCCAGGAACGCGGCCCGGCGATTGTCCGGCGAAACCACGTAGCGCAAGATATTACCCTGGGCCAGTTCAAAACTTTTGCTTGTCGCAATATTGTAAGCGTATAGGCCGCGCTCGGTAGAATAAACCACATTTGAAATACTGCCCACCTCTGTACCAGTGAGCGGCGTAGGCTGGGGCGCAGGCGCGCTGGTTGCCGTCGGCGCGGGCGCATTAGTAGCGGTTGGTGCCGTAGTATTGGTTGGCGTTGGTACGCTACTGGCAGTCGGCGCGGGAGTACTGGTTGCTACAGGTGCGCTGGTAACTGTCGCCAAACTGGAAGTCGGGGCAGTCGTTGCAGCAATAGTAGCCGTCGGGCTAATTGCCGCGCCGCTCGTAGCGGTTGAAACGCCTACATTGAGGCTATTAGAAGATTCAGTTGCATTAGAGCCACAGGCTGCCAGCAGCATTAAAAGCACACTGGTACATAGCCACAGACTGACGAGTTTCTTTTTGTTTTGCATTGTTTGTTTAATTCTTTCCAGGTTTAATCATAGACTTTGAGATTTCGTTTTAATACAGCAATTGATTTTAGCTTTTAGCTAATTATGTCACAATGATATTGCTCACACTGAAATGGAAACTAGCTCATTTGGTTTCCGAAGTAAGGTGCTTTGGCTAGAACCGAGACCCTTCCTGAGTCAGGGTGACAGTCCCACCGCTCTGAGTAGTTATTTAAAGTTTGCAAAAATGGTGTATGTGATATAATGAGGCCAACCAGAGGCTAAATCGTTTCTTTTTTTGTAATGAGTAATCCAGGTAGGAGGAAGACGAAATATGTCCGATTTCCCGGTGCTGCAACGTCATATGGGGATATGGGAAGGTACGTATACCCTTTTAGACCCGTCCGGCAAACTACTCGACCAGCACAAGAGCCGCCTTGAAATCCAGCGCAATGGCTCAAAATATTTCCAGCGCAATATTTACACCTGGGAAGATGGGCGCAGCGAGAGCATTGATTTTCCCGGCGAACTGCACGATGGTCGGCTCTGGTTTGAAACGCCTCGCTTGAGCGGTAGCGCCGTCGAAGCGGACGAGAACGTGATTATACTGACCTGGAATTACAACAACAGTCCCACTCAGAAGCTGGCCGAAATTATTTATCTGGTAGACGAACACAATCGCTGCCGCACCTGGCAATTTATCGAAAACGGGCAAATCGTCCGTGTGATGCTCATAAATGAGCATAAAATAGCCGACTCAGTTCCTTACAATATATAAAAGCAGATTTTCTAGCTTTTGAAAATTTTTGCAAAAATTTTCAAAAGCTAGAAAATCCTCAAAAAAGTAGAAGGAGATTTACGGGTAATGGAGAAAGCACCCTTTCAAAATATTGATGCTGAAGAAGCCCAGCAATTAATTCAAGATGGCAAGGTCAAAGTGATTGACGTGCGGCAGGGTTACGAGTACCAGAGCGGTCATGTCGAAGGCGCGGCGCTGGTTCCGATCAACGGGCTGTACGATTTCGCGGTGGGGCTATCCCAGCAGGATATTGCAAAAGACCAGCCCGTCATTTTTGTCTGCGAAATGGGCCAGCGCAGTGCCGCCGCCTCGGAAGTAGCCGCCATCGCAGGCTACCAGACGGTCTACAACCTCGAAGGCGGCATGAACAACTGGCGCTACTCTGGTATGCCGGTAATCAAGCCCGGAAGATAAGTCAGTGATGAGTGATGAGTGACAAGTAAAAATCCATTGGCGGAGCAATGTCGTACAATGCCGGGCTAACTTGTAGGATGCTGCGCCGTCAGCTGATTGCCTCATCACTCATCACTCATTACTCATCACTCAAAAACGGATATAAAAAATGACTGAAATAAAACATAATCACGACGATAAATTTACGAATGTGAAGCTGACTTCGCTGGCGGCTTGCGCTGGGTGAGCGGGCAAGATGGGTCCTTCGGACCTGGAGCAGGTGCTGCTTCCACTCAAAAAATATACTAATCCCAATCTTATAGTCGGTCTGGAAGTTTCGGACGATGCGGCGGTCTACCGACTTGGCCCTGACCAGGCGTTGGTGCAGACGGTGGATTTCTTCCCGCCAGTAGTGGATGACCCTTATATGTACGGCGCAATCGCGGCGGCTAACTCGATGAGCGATGTCTATGCGATGGGCGGCGAAGTAATTATGGGCATCAACGTGGTCGGCTTTCCCGAAGATTTGCCTTACGCTATTTTAGGTAAGATTTTGCAGGGCGGCGCGGACAAAATGGCCGAGGTCGGGGCAATCGTGGCGGGCGGGCATACCGTGACCGACAAAGAGCCAAAATACGGTCTGGCTGTCACGGGTCTGGTGCATCCCGACAAAGTTTTGACCAAAGGCGGCGCGAAGGCGGGCGATATTCTCTATCTGACCAAGCCGCTTGGCGTTGGCGTAATTACTACTGCCGGAAAGCGCGATGTGGTGGACGAGGACACGCTGAGTACGGCTATTGCGAGTATGGCAAGGCTAAACCGCAACGCCGCTCATATTATTCGGGATGTGGTCGGGGTCGAGGCGGTGCATTGCTGCACCGATATTACTGGTTTTGGCATACTGGGTCATACTTCCGAAATGGCCCGCCAGAGCGTAGCGGTAGATTTTGTGTTGAGACTGGAAAGGTTGCCGTTCCTGCCCGGCGCACGCAAGTATGCTCAAATGGGTTGTCTGCCGGGCGGGGTGGGCCGCAACCGGGCTTTCTTGCAAGACGGGCCAGAACCAAAGGTGCGTTTCCTCATCGAAGCCCCAACCGACCTGGACGACCTTATCTTCGACCCTGAAACGAGCGGTGGGTTGTGCTTCGCGGTAGACCCGACCCGCACCGCCGAAATAGAAGCGGCCTTCAAAAGTGATAATGAACCCCTCTGGCGCATCGGCGAAGTCCGCAACGGTACAGGCTTAATTCTGGTAGACCGTTGAAATAAAAAAGGCTGATCTAAGTACACCGTTTCACAGAAGAGGTACGGATTTCGTAGGGGCGAATCGCATACGCCCTGTTGACTTTACCTGGTGTTCAAGGGCGTATGCGATTCGCCCCTACGAAAATAATTCCAAACCTTTTCTA
>JBBQXW010000062.1:0-28456 GCA_038209275.1 Chloroflexia bacterium
ACAATAAAACCAACTGTACTGATAATGGCGTTCCCGACAGCAAACAGAAGTGGCAAGGCGAAAATTCCAATAGGCAACAAAATCAAGTAGATAGCAAATACTTTAGCCCAATCTTTATAGAGGAAGAGAGGATGGCGGCGAAAAACCACCTGATTGTTTCCTTCATCCACTGGTTTACTGGGTACAAGTGTCTGCCAGAAACTTAGCTCGCTACGGGGAATGGCATCTACCTGCATTCCATCCTCGTCCCAGTTCTTGAGCGATTCGTTCAACATCTTGTTGCGAAGTTGATTCTCCATTCGTTCCGAGCGGAATTTACTTCGCGTACCCATGTAGGTAACTTTAGCGTCCATTACCTCTTTGCGAATACGGTCAGGTAGATAAACCTTGTCAAAGACTATCTCAAGTTTGCCCGCGCCGGTAATCGTCACCGTTCCAATACGGAAAACAAACTCGAAGATACCCCGATTAGATACATAACTAACTTGCTCTACTCGCTCAATTAGAATAGCCTTTTTATCTTCTTTGAAAAAAGTAATTTTCTCGTATTGCAAGATGCGGCGATTAGTCACCATTAGGTAATCGTTACGCCAATCATTAATCGTCCAACCAAACCAGGCCAGGTCAATAACAAGAATTATCAGGTTAATCGGGGTCAAACCACGCAAGGTAACACTAAGGAAGGCGAACAAAATGGCATTAAATATAAAAAGCCCAATTGGGATAATCGAAAGCATCAAAATATGAATTTTGTGGCGGCGATAAACATCCACTACTTTCTCGGCCCGAATATCCTGTTCGCGGACGTAATCTTTTCGCCGGGAAGCTTTTCTCTGTTGCCAATCTTCGAGCAGTTTAGCGTGCCACTCTTCCAGTTTTTCAATTTTCCGTCCGGCCTTTTGGCGATCATCGTTCAGGCTGCCCTGCAAATAGCTCATATTGGGTAATTCGATAATGGTATCATAGAGCTTGCAAAGCTTGCGTAATTCATGCACCGTATCGCGCCTCAAAGTTTCTTTAAAAGCACGGCGAAATTCAGCAGTTACCCACTGGGTCGGGGCAGTCGTTACTGCTTCGGTCAGCCATTTGGTATCGCTGGAGCGAAGGGCAATCCGTATGCCACTCCGCATCCCGTAGTGATGCCGCCGCATATGCTCATAGCTCTCCTGGTCGTGAGCATCATGAAGATTATTGCCGTTTTGATTATTGGCCTGGGCCGAATTTCCGTTAGCATTGCCACTAGCATTTCCGTTGCTTTTTCCGTTCCCGTTCAAGTTTCCATTGCTGTTTTCGGCGGGTTTGGGGGGGGTGGCAGCCTCAGCTTTAGGCGGTGGAGCGCCAGCCGGATTATAGCGGGTTTGTTGGGTATATTGGGGTCGGTTGGGACGATTATGTACGTCTTTTTTCGATTGATAATCAAAAATATTCATTGTCTGCCACCTTCAAGAAACTAGGCTCAAGTTAATTACGCTTGGAACTCGGCACTTTGACACTGGCACTGTTTGGCGGCGCTTTACCTACAGCTACATCATCCTTTTTTTTTGGCGGGTCGGTAAAAAGATAAGCGGCATCGCGCATATAGATAAAGCCCGAATAAACTGTAAGGATGACCATCAGGTAGGTCAGAGGCCAGGCCAGCCCGAAGAACAATTCCAGTACCTTTACATCTCCAATTTTCAAGCTCTGGGTTGCTTCGTACAAGAGGCCGTTGGGCCGTACCGAATCTGCCCAAAACATGAGCCAGGTCAAAGAAATTGCCGTCAAAATTACTTTTCGCTTGCCCCATTTGCCTGCCGGGATTACTACACCCTCGGCGGCAGCATACGTCCGTATCCCGGTAATCAAAAACTCGCGGCTCAAAATAATCGCGATTAGCCAGGCCGAAAGAATTTGTTTTTCCGCCATCATCACCAGCACTCCGGCAGTAAAAATCTTGTCGGCGGTCAAATCCAAAAAGATGCCCAGGTTGGAAACCGTTCCCTGCCGACGGGCAAAATAGCCGTCCAGCACGTCGGTTACTTCTGCCAGCGCAAACAAAACTGCCGCCAGAACATAGGCGGGCTTCCAGCCATCGGCCCACAACAAAAACATCACCACTGGCGTGGAGAAAAGACGTGACCAGCTTAGTGCATTGGCGATTGACAAAATAATCACCCTTTAGGAGTTTTGAATTTTGAATTTTGAATTTTGAGTTAAATTCATCTTTAGCTCAAAATTGTTTCATCTGGTAGTTTTGACCGAATTCAAATTTTATAACTCAAAATTCAAAACTCAAAACTCAAAATTAAACAAGCTGACCCCATAGGTCATACTCGGTTGCATCTGTAATTTTAACTTTTACCTGAGTTGGGCGTGGCCCTTCGGGTAGGCGGGCTTTGCGACCACCTGCCGGTTCGACAAAGACCATGCCGTCTACTTCGGGTGCGCTTCGATAACTCCGCCCGACCCAAATAGCCCGGCTATCGCGTGGCCCGTAATCTACTGTGCCACTGCCTTCTACTATAACATCGAGTTCCCGTCCAATCAACCCCTGGTTCTTTTTGAGCGAAATCTTTTGCTGCAAGCTCATTACTGCTTCGTAGCGGCGCTGTTTAGTCTCTTCGTCTACCGGGTCGGCTAAGTGTGCTGCGGGACTGGTCGCCTGGGGCGAGAACTTGAACGCACCAACGTTATCAAATTCCATTTCCTCAATAAAGTCGAGCAAATACTGAAATTCTTCTTCGGTCTCGCCGGGATAGCCGACAATAAAAGTAGTGCGGAGAGCAACATCAGGCATGGCGGCCCGCAAACGCTCGATTGTACCTTTGGTTTCGCTCTGGTCGCTGGGACGACGCATCCGGCGCAAGGTTTGTTTGTGGGCGTGCTGCAACGGCATATCAATGTAGTGGGCAATCTGGGGGTGCGCCGCCATCGTCTCAACCAGTTTAGGCGAGACAAAGCGGGGGTAGGCGTACATTACTCGTAACCAGAGCAGTTCTGGGGCGGTTTCGACCATCTTTTCGAGCAAAGCCGAGGTGCCTTCGCGGTCTCCCAAATCGCGCCCGTAAAACGTGGTATCCTGCCCGACCAATACGACTTCGCGCACGCCACTATCTACCAGTTGCCGCAGTTCCCGCAGCAGCGTATCGGTGGGGCGACTCTGGTGCTTGCCCTTCATCTGCGGAATAATACAGAAGGCGCAACCCGCGTCGCAGCCATCCGAGATTTTCAGGTAAGCGGTTGGGCCTTGCCTTTTCTTGCGGCGCAACAGACCGTAGCTAATCGAATTAGCGGATTGCTGGTCAATCTCTACGCCCAAATCCTGCAAGAGTGGCGCAAAGCCATCCCATTTGAGTGCGCCGATTACGCCATCTACGCCCGGCACTTCCTGCTTAATCATGTCGCTGGCCCGTCCCGCCAGACACCCCGCCGCAATCAGGCTTTGTCCCGGTTGCTTGCCGTCGGCGAGTTCGCGTAGCGCCCCAAGCGATTGCTGGGTGGCGGCATCAATAAAGCCGCAGGTATTGACAATCAAAAGCTGGGCGCGCTCCGGCTTCATAGTCTCGCGCAGACCGTATGCGCCGAGCAACTGCCCGATAGCCTCACTATCCACCGTGTTTTTATCACAGCCCAAAGTCAAAAGATAAAACGTGCGGCCCTCAATGTTCAGGCGGCGTTTGGGAATATCTAGTTTAATACTGGTTCTACTCACAATTAACTCTTTATCTCTCCAAAATAATAATTATCAAGCTACCGAAGCTTGAGCAGCTAACAATTTATAATCAGGAACTTCTTCCGAATATTTTATACCTACCAGTTTCTGTTCCTGGTTCACAAAGTAGTCCTGATTGAAAGAATGAATACAAAGATGGTCATCGTAAACAACATGCAACTGATTACTGTAGTATTCTGATTTAGGGAAAACTTTCCAGCTTACAGGCTCACCTTCCAGCCAATTCGTTTCCCATCCATTTTGGGGGGCGCTGTTAATTACTAACAGGCCATCATCGTATTCGATTACATATCCGAACAAAGCACTATCCGCTCCGATAATAGCCGCATCGGTGAAACGCTTGTGCTTTACCAGGCCAAGTGTCTTGAAACGCTCAGTCGGCTCGAACTTTTCAGGATTATATTGTACCACTTCAACCGAGGTTGCAGTTGCCGTACAGATTTTATCTTCCACCCCCCAGGTAAAGAGAGGTTTTCCAATTCCATAACGTATCTTATGTTTGAATATTTCGCTGGACTTTAGAAGTTTTATTTGTTTGTTGGTATCTTCGGTTCTTCCATTACTTTCTGCTCTCTCAGAAACGAAATCTGCCATAAACCCTTCATTGAAAAACGAAGAACTGAATAAACTACTGAACAACCAACGCGCCTGATTACAATCTTCTTTAATTACTGGCTGTAGGTCGCGCAGTTGTTTAGCTTCCTGATCTAGCTTGCATACAAACAAACCTTCGCTTCCTCCGGCTAACGCCAAAGACTGGTTTGCTGCCGCCATATTCAAAGCCGGTGCATCACACAGCCGCTTTGCATTTTTACTTATAGGATAGATTTCATTTTCTTCACATCTAGCGACCTTGACACCACTTTCATCCCCAACATAAATATTACCTTGATAAGCACTACTATCCGCGTGGGGAAAAACAAATGGGTTATCTTGCCTTCTGATAACAAATTTTTGTAATTGTTCCTGCGAAATATCTATGGAATATTTCGCCAGTTCTTGAAATTTTTTCTTTAATAATTTAACAACTTCCCTATCTTGAAAAACCGCCTGTAATTTTTTATTGTACAAAATGTTGCTTTCCAGAAAAGCACAACGTAAGGCAAACTTTAAATGCTCAGGAATAGTAATGCTTTCTAACAATCCATTCCAATCAACTGTAGTAATAGAGTCGTCAAGATTCCAAAGATACAGGCGGTTAGCATAAATCTGGTTATCGTAATAAGACCCCGGAACAATTAGTTTTAAAGCTTCCATAATTTTCTTTGAACAAGTTTCTTAATTTGTAATGATGTAAAGTAACCTTTATTAAACCAAATAGTGCGTATTGATGCAGGTGGCATTTCATAAGGTTTTATACATGGGTCTGATGGATAGCCATGCCACTCCTGATTAGTGTTGTCATTAAAAATGGCAATGAATAAATCTCGTCTAGTGTTAGACTCAATTTTTTCCATTTCCCTGCTAGTCTTTCCCAGGTATTCAACTTGCTTATTTTCTAAATGTAATCCCCAACAAGTATTGTACAGAAAGTCTCTGTTTTTGTTATACTTTGGGATAATGCCAGTTGTGTATCCTTCTATAAAACAGCTTTCCTCTTCCGATGTATCAATAGCCCATTGTGATTTTTCATAGGTATTATCGCGATGGTCTAATTTCCAAATATAGAAAACACCAGGTAAAACTTCTTTCTGTGGCACTGATGACAAGCTGAACTCTTCTCCTCAAAAACGACTTTTAATATTTAGGTAGTAGTTGCTAGACTGCATAGTCAAATCAACTACTACTTCTATTTATGACAACCTGAAGCTATTATACAGGAGAGAATGGCGCTTGCAAAGGGCTGAAGTTGACGAAAAAGGCGAGGATTTAGCGATAATTGGTAAATTGGAGTGGTACGGGGAAATCTTTACCTTTGAGCAAATTGATGATTTGCTGTAGTTCGTCCTTGTTTTTGCTGGTGACACGTACCGCATCGCCCTGAATCTGAGGCGTTGCTTTCGAGTTGTCACGAATGAGTTTGCTGATTTCTTTTGCCAGTTCCGAAGTCAGTCCCTTCTTCAGCTTTATTACCTGGCGCACTCGACCCCCGGCAGCTTCTTCCATTTTGCCAGTATCGAGTATTTTTAGCGACAGATTGCGCCGCACCATTTTGGTCGTCAAAATGTCGTTGACCGCCGTCAGGGTCAGTTCACTGGCGGTATTAATCGTGATTTCTTCTTCTTCCAGCTCGATTTGAGTTTTGGTATCCTTCAAATCGTAGCGGGTTGATACGTCGCGCTTGGTCTGGTCAACCGCATTGACCAGTTCCTGACGGTCAAATTCCGAAACCACATCAAAAGAAAAACTTGAAGCCATTTATCCTATTCACCTCTTGTATTTCAACACTCTCGCTCACCTTCAGGCTAAAGCCTGGAAAATATCTAATTTTGGAAAAATCTTTCGCGAAAAATTTCTCCAAAACTAGAAGAAAAAGAATTTTTAGCTTTGGAGAAGTTTTGACAAAATTTCTCCAAAGCTAAAGGAAAAGCGAAAGTTTTGCTTTACTAAGTACTAATTTTATCTTCCCCGTTGACATCCCAGGTGTGGGTAATTATATCACTGCCGGGCAGGGCGTATTGCTTATCCTGTCCGTTTACCTTAACTTTGATAGCGCCTGGCGCTCCCGCCCGTACCACTACTCGTTTACCCTCAAAATTGACGGTCTGCCCAGCCGCTAACAATTTGTTGTAGCGCTCCTGTCCATCCACTGTTACCACCAACCAACTTTGGCCGTTGACCGCAGTAATATCCACACTTAGTGCTTGCAGCGTAGGACTAGGCGAAGGCGAAGGTGTCGGAGTAGTATCACTTAAAGCGGTTGGAAGGCTGGCGGCGGCAGACGGCGTAATTCTGTTAGCCAGTGCCGGGTCGGGCGTGAAATAGGCCGGACGGGTAGCAGAATTATCGGCAGAACTGTTTATAACAGCCGCAATTTCACTGGTTGCAAACGGCGTGACGGTAGCTTTCGAGTAGACGTTGGGAGTGGCAGTCGGCAGTAAATCGGTCTGTTCTTTAGGCGGTACAGCTAACCCCCGATAGGCTATCAGGAAAGCCGCCCCCACGATAATCAACACCAATAACATTGGCGCGAAATTGGGCAGGTAGAAAGAAGGTTTGTTGATAGGCTGAATCGCGGGCTTTAGAACATATTTTTCGGGGACACGCAAATTTTGCAAACGGCGCACCGGGCGTGCCATTCCGCCACTATCCGCCGAACCGAGCGCAACGGGTGGTTTTGCTGAAATATCTTCGGTGTTGGCGAGATTGGCCGGGGGATTTGTACCGGCTACATCGGAAGCATCAAGCTGCGTCAGGTTAATCATTTCGGAGCCACGTTCAACCATTCGTGCCTCGCCTTGACTCAAGCCAACAAGCATTTGCGGATTGACAGCGGCTGGTGGTAGCGCCCCACCCGAATCAGTCGAGCCATAGCCCGTGCCGTAGCCATCGTAGCCCGCCGCGACGTTTTCGAGCAATTCATCGAAACGTAGCCCCATCTCGTCGCTACTGAGGCCCAAATAGCGGGCATAGTTTTTGATGAAGCCGCGCACATAAACCGGCGGCGGCAAAATCGAATAATCGTCTTCTTCCAGCGCAGCCAAAAACGATTGGCGAATTTTGGTCGCCTGTTGCGCCTGCATCAAGCTTAAGCCTTTATCGAGGCGGGTCTGGCGCAATATCTGGCCTAGCTCCTGAACCTCTCTACCGGGCATAAGCGCCTCCTTGCCTCTCAAACTCAGCTTGAATGAAACAGCTGAATCTGCCGGATTGCATCTGTGATTGTATATTGAATTGTAAATCTGCTGACAAGCTTTACAAGACTCCTATATTTACGTCCCGGCCTTGTCACTACTACTTACTTTAGCTACTTAGCTTTTTAATCTTTCCGCACAGCCGGGGCTTATTTATCTGGACTACTTTTATTACTTATCGCGAACTATCTTCTTTGACAGTATGATAAAGTACCCAAAGGGCAGTCTAAGCCTCTTTTCACTTCCCTGAATTATAACTCATGTATTTACATGGCGCAAATCACACAGATTGGCAATAAACGTTTGGTAATTATAAAAAGTTGCGGCTCGTCAGCTGAATTTGCAAGGAAATTTTGAGACGAGTCGCTTCGCTTTACAATAGGGCGGCGCGGGCCGCTCCATAAAGCTTTACCAAACCATCGCTGGTTTGTTCAGCCCCAAACTGCGGACTCCAGACCAGTTCCGCCAGCGAGTCGCTTATAACAAAGGCGGTTGCCAGTTCTACACCCCGGTATTGGGCTACCGTCATCAAAGCGGAAGCTTCCATTTCGACTGTAAATACGCCCTCACTCTGGTAATGGCGAGCTTCGGCTACTGTTTCGCGATAGGGTGCATCAATCGTCCAGGTTGCGCCTTCAGCGTAGGTCAGGTTGCGGGTAGTCAGCTCTGCTTTCAATCGCTCGGTCAGGGCCGGGGTCGGGTAAGCATATTTGTCGGGCGCGGCGTAGTGGTGCGATACGCCTTCGTCGCGGATGGCCCTGTCGCAAACTACAATATCGCCGATTTGCGAACTGCTCTGTAAGCTGCCAGCCGTCCCGATGCTGATGAACTTTTTAACTCCCAGCACAATCAATTCTTCCATCAGGGCGGCTGCGGTTGGCGCACCGATACCGAAATTGGCACAAACGGCTATTTTGTTATCGGTGGCCTTGAGCGACAATAGCTTCGCGGAGGAGTATCGGTTGGTAGTAATTTCTTCACTGCTTTCAATATGGCGGGCCAGCGAACTTTGATAACTGAAAATAACCGCTTCTGGTACGTCAAATTCTGGCAACATGTTGTTGCTGCGAATGTAATTCAACCAATCTTGCGGAGTGAAAAAGGCTTCATTTTGGTGCTTGCCTTCAAAATTCGGAAATGGCACTATTTTGCTCCTATAAATTTTATGGTTAAGGACTTTTGCTTACACAGGCTAACGCCTGAATTATCTTTATGCTTTGTTCTACAGCAAATTGCATTGAAATTGAGCCTGGCCCATTCGTAGGGGCGAATCGCATACGCCCTTGAACACACAGCCGGGTCAAAAGGGTGTAGGCGATTCGCCCCTACGAATGGGCCAATGTCTTTGCAACTTGCTATAGTAGTAGCGATTTCAATCGCTTTGCCTTGAGCGCAACAACAAAGCGATTGAAATCGCTACTACTTTTAGGACAGGATGTAACGGTTCTGCCCTAATGTTTTGCAGAGCATAAGATAATGGCTAAATTGAATAATTGCAAATTGGATTTATTTGCGGCTGCGCGAGAGGATGAGCAATTCGATTACGAGGAGGCTGAGTAAAAGCAGCACGGCGTAGAACCAGGTGAGGTTGCCAAGAAGTTGCATAAAGGCAATCAGGAGGAAATAGAGAGCCAGCAGGACGGCTTCGCGGGTGGCCCGGCGCAAATCGTAGCGGGCTGGACGGGAGGCACGGGCAAACAAGTTCAGGCCAACGGCGTAGCAAATCGGCAAAAAGAAACTGACCAGCACAGCAAAAAAGCAAACCAGCAACACTATCATCAGACCCAAATTTTCTTCCCGATTTCGAACCTGGTCGCTGCCTAGCGCCGGGCTAAGGAAGGCGAAGACAAAACCAAAAGCGGCCCAACTGAGTACCGACCAGTAACCGTACAGGGTTGTACCCATTGCCCGGCCCATCGGCATAAAGGTCAGGGCCGGAGCAATCAGCATCAGTACATAAGTCACTACCCGTGCCGGAAACCAGACATCGGCATAATCGCCCGCGTTCAGCAAAAAGACCAGCCCGACCACTCCGGCCCAGGCCAGTCCTGCAAAAGCGGCAATGAGCGCCATCATTCGTTTGTGCTTGATTGTTGTTTCCATTGTTAGGAAGTTTCAGGTTTCAAGTTTCAGGTTTCGAGTTTCTATAGACCAGCAGTTAATCTTTGGTAGGGGCGGGGTTTCCCCGCCCAACTCGGTTGCCAGGCCAGATTGGGCGGGGAAACCCCGCCCCTACCAAATTTAGATCAATTTCTGATAGTCAATAGTTGGCAAAGGTACGTAAAATGGTCAATTTACATAATATGTTGCAAGGCTATTTTAACGCCTGATTCGGTTTTATGCAAGGTTTTCCAAAAAGTTCAATACGGCCTGATTAAATTGGGCCGGGCGCTCCAGATTTAGCATGTGGGCGGTATCTTTGAAGACGATTTTTTGCACTCCGCTAATCTCGCGTGCCAGAATTTCACCGAGTATGGGAATAATTCTTTCATCCTCATCGCCCCACATCACCAGCGTTGGTACTTTGATTTGGCCTAATCGTCCGGCGGCAGGCGGAGTCATTGCACGCGGGTCGAAATCACCTTCTGATCCGGGAAAAATATCCATCAGCCAGTGATAAACTTGTTCCCGGATGCCTTGCCGCGCTGGGTCTGGTGGTCGGTGCGGGCCATCCACCCAGGTTTTCGCGCCTAGTTCAGCCAACTGTTCCCACTCTTTGGCGTGTAACAACTTCATATATTTGGCAAATTCAGCTTCTTCTTCCGGCGTAGGCTCAAATTCTGCCCCACTAAAGTTTGACGCGGCCATAATAAGGGCGCTGATTTTATCGGGAAAAGCCAGCGCAAAATCCGACGCAATCATCCCGCCACCCGAAAGTCCCAGCACATGGGCCTTTTCAATCTCAAGATGTTGCAATAAATCACGCAAATCTTCTGCATCAAAGAACGGTATGGTTGCTACTAGCTGTTTGGCGGTGGTTTTGCCAAAGCCGCGTCGGTCATAGCGAATTACCCGGTAATGTGGCGCAAAAGCTTTCATCTGCTCGTCCCACATGGTACGGTCAGCGCAACTGGCGTGAATCAGCACCAACGGTTGCCCCGTCCCAACCACTTCATAATACAATTGCCCATCTTTCACAGGCGCAAAGCCGCTAATTATTTCTGTCCCTTTACTCATTTCTCACCTCCTTTTCCTTATACCAATCTCGTTACTTGTTTAAAAGAGCCTTTTTGGTCTACCCGAATATGCCCGCATTTTTCGGGCCGAGACTTTAACAAACTCGTCGAACTTTTTGTATCCAAAAGAAATAAATTTTGCTACAATATAGGTGAGAAATTGATTGTCAAGGAGAAATTAGCATGGAAACTTTACCTACTACCGATAAATTAGACCTTTTAGAATTGAAAAATCGAATAGCCAATGCTGAAGCGGCGGACAAAGTCAGACGAATAGCCCAAGAAAATAAAAAGAGTCGGAAAAGGTTTGACAAGAAGGCGCACGAAGAAATTATTAAAAATCATCCTGTCTTTTCTATTTTACATCTCCTGAATGATTCTGAGGATTAGCAAGGTCAATTCAAAATGGCACTCCTCACCTTTGAAAGTCCAAATTCTGCCAGAAATATTGCAAATAAAATTGTAGTAACAGATACATCGTATCTGGTTACCCTATCTGATACGAATGACCCATATTATTCCACTTTCACCAGTTTTCATAACCAAGCGGTACTCGATGGTACCAATTTTTTTATTAATGTAATTGTTCGTCAAGAATTTATCAAACAAGTTCGTAAAGCGCAACTCATAGAAGCTATTTTAGCCTTAGCTAGTTCAGACCCTGGGTTAGAAGCGAGGTATAAAAATGTAGCGGGTATCACCCGTCCTGGTAAGACATTAACTGCTTCAAATTTAAATGCCCAACACGATGAAATATTCAAAGACCACGTTCGACAAGGTGATTACAATATTTTAGTCAATGCTTTAAGAACTGGTATTTGGGATGAAGCAAAGCGGATTGAAAATACTACTTCTGTAAATTATGTTAGTGATGTTGGACAAATATCCTGGGAAGATTTGGGCGCTTTAATGAATCGCTCAGGTTTAGCACCTACCGATTGTATGATTGCTAATTTTGCCTTTTTTATTCAGGCTGACGCAATTGTCACTAAAGGAGGGTGTAGCCCCTTCCTACACAAATTTAGGTAATTTGCGCCGCACCCTGAAAAAGCGTAAAATTAAGTACGATTTTTAGCCGATAATTTTCAGAAGAAAGGGCAACGCTAGATTATGAAGGTAGCAATAATCGGGCTTGGTTTGATTGGTGGCTCGTGGGGTTTGGCCCTGCGGCAATGGGGGCGAACCGAAGAAGGCAAAGGAGCTAAACTGGAAATTGTCGGCTTTGATGCAAAAGCGGCCCAACGCCGCGAAGCCGAAAAAAAAGGGGCTTGCGATAGCGTGACCGCAACGCCAATGGAAGCGGTGCGCGACGCTGATATTGTCATTATCGCCACGCCCGTAATGGCAATTCGCGAAACTTTTGAAGATATTGCCGACCATCTGACTAATGGCGCGATTGTCACCGACACCGCCAGCACCAAGCGCGAAGTCTTGCGCTGGGCCAAACAATTGCTGCCTGCAACGGTCAATTTTGTGGGCGGGCATCCAATGGCGGGCAAAACCGCCGGACTGGACGGCGCAACGGCTGATTTATTTAAAAATTGTACCTACTGCCTGATTCCCTTGCCCACCGCCCGCGAAGAAGCGATTGAAGCCATGACCCGGCTGACCGAAATTGTTGGCGCTCGTCCCCACTTTATAGACCAGGATGAGCATGATAGCTACGTCGCCGCCATCAGTCATTTGCCTTTCTTGATGTCGGCTGCCCTGACCAACCTGACCAGCCAGAGCGACGGCTGGCGCGAAATCTCGAAGCTCACCGCCGGAGGCTACCAGGACTCGACCCGACTATCGGGCGGCAGCGTACAAATGCACCTGGATATTTGCCGCACCAATTCGGATGCTATTCTTGGCTGGCTCGACCGCTACCAGCAAGCCCTTTCCGAAGTGCGTTCAGCCGTCGAAAAAGCCGGGCTAATTGACCAGCGTGGTCGTCCGCGTTCGTCCGAAGAAACCGATTTTATTCCGTTAGAAAATTATCTGGAACGCGCCCAGCAAGCCCGCCAGCGCTGGGAAGAAGAAAAAGCCCGCCCGCCCCGCGATGAACGCGACGAGCAAATTAGTATGCCCAACAAAAAAGAGTTGCAATCGGAATATACCCGTATGTTCACTGGCGGCTTATTCAAGCGCCGCAACACCGACAACGGCAACAGCGACCAACCCAAGAAGAAGTAAGCCGATAAATACAGGAGTAGTAGCGATTGATGCTTTTTAACAAAATAACCCGAAAACCATTGTAGGAGGGGGCTATGCCCTCGAAAAGGTCTTGCTTATCCACAAATCGAGGGCATAGCCCCCTCCTACAATGGTTGCGCTACTTACAGCTTATTTTCTTAAAACTATCAATCGCTACTACCAGAACGAAACCCCCAACTAGAAAGAGAGCTAAACCACTGTGGTTCCCACCAAAATATCCCTCAAGAATTTTATGTGCTACAAAAACGCCAGTCTGGATATGAATGGCGTACATCTGGCATGTCTTTCGGGCGACAACGGGGCAGGCAAATCGGCCTTGCTCGATTCGATGACCTGGGCTTTGTGGGGCGAGGCCCGCGCCAATTCCTCGGACGATTTGATTGCCCAGGGCGAAATCGAAATGCAGGCCGATTTTGAATTTTTAATCGGCGACCAGCTTTACCGGGTAGACCGTCGGCGTAGCAAAAAAGGGGCGGGTCACACCGTGCTGAACTTTTTTATCTGGGGTGGCACCGACTGGACTAAAATCACTCAGGCTACCGTTACGGCTACCCAAAAGCATATAACCGAAACGCTGCGAATGAGCTACGATACTTTTATCAATAGCGCTTTTCTCAAGCAAGGCAAAGCTGACGAATTTACCATAAAAACCGCTTCCGAACGCAAAAAAGTACTGGCAGAAATTTTGGGGCTGGGCTATTTTGACGAACTCGAAAAGAAAGCCAAAGAAAAAGCCAAAGATGCCGATACCAATTTGCGCCAGCTTAAAAATCGGCTGGAAGAAATAGATAACGAACTTGTCCGGCTTCCCGGCTACGAAGCGCAAAAAGCTGAGGCAGCGCTTCGTCTGGCTGAATGTAAAGAGCGTTTGCTGGAACATAGCCAGAGTTTAACCGAATTGCGCGGCGATGAAATTCGGTTGCGCGAAAAAGAGACCCAACAACGCAAAGCGGCTACCCGCCTGGCTGAAGTGCAGCAAGAATTATCGGGTCTGGCAGAAGAACAGCTTAAAGTACGCCGCAGCTTGAGCGAAAGCGAGAAAATACTAAGCTGCCGGGCCGAAATTGAGCAGGGCTTTGCTGATTTGCAGCGCCTCAATCAGGAAGTTGAAGCACTGAACGATAAATCGAGCCGCCATCTCAAACTCGAAAAACAAAAAACCGTAATCGAAAGAGAAGTTAATAAGGCCCGCGCTACCCTTGATGCCAATATCAAAGCTACTAACGACAAGCTAATCGAAATGCGCGCCCTGGCTGCTGGATTAGATAAACTTGAGCCAGAATTTGCCAATTTGCAAAAAGAGTTGGTTTTCAGCATTTCTGCCAGCGAAGATTTGGAGCAGAAGCAAACCGAAGCTCAAACCATCCAGGCCAATATAACTCAGGCCAACAGCGACTCGGCCCGGCTCAAAAAAGAAATGAACGAAATCAAGGAGAAAGCCGACCATATTCCCCACGCTGGTGATGTTTGTGACCGTTGTGGCACGCTTTTGACCGAAGCCGCCCACGAACAGACCAAAGAGCAATACCGCGAGGAATATAAGTCGAGGCTAAAAGAGTACAAAGATACTCAAACCCGGCTTGAAGCTTTGCAAGCCACGCTGGAAGAAACCAAACGCGCCGTCAAAGCACTCGAAAAACCGGCCCGTGACCGTCTGGCCCTCGAAAAAAGGGCTGGCGGTATGGAAGAAAAACTTACCCAGGCCCGCAAAGCCGGAACTGAACTGGTGGCGCAGCAAGGCTTGCTCCAATCTTATACCGAAACGCTGAACAACAAAGAGTTTGCCCTGACCGAACAGCGCAAACTGGACGAAATTCAAGGCGAACTCAAAGCGCTCGGCTACGACGAAAAAGCTCACGACCAGGTCAGAGCGCAACAGCGCACCCTCAAGCCTTTCGAGGAGCAGAAAAACCGATTGCGCGATGCCGAAAAAGACCGCGATTGGGCCGAGAAAGATTTAACTCGCCTGACCGAGGCCGAAAAGAAGGCCCGCGCCGAAGAAATTTTGTCGCAAGAAGAAGTAAAACGCCTTCAGGCTGAAACCGCCGGGCTGGAACAATTGCGGGTGCGAATACAGGCCGAAGAATTGCTGGTAAAGGATGCCGAAAAGCTCAAAGCTCGTTTCGCCGATGAGTTTTCGCGGGCCACCGCCGCCATTGAGCGTTGCGAAATGCTGGAAGTGAAAAAGAAAGAGTTGCACAAAGAACATTCTCAAACCGTCGAGGCTAAAAATATTTACACCGAACTCGCTGAAGCTTTCGGCAAAAAAGGGATGCAAGCACTGGTGATTGATACGGTCTTGCCCGAACTGGAAGAAGAAACCAACCGTTTGCTCGGCGATATGAGCGACGGACGCATGAGCGTGCGCTTCGATACCCAGCGCGATAACAAAAAAGGCGAGGTAATGGAAACCCTCGACCTCCGCATCAGCGACGAGCAGGGCAGTCGCCCCTACGAGCTTTTCAGTGGCGGCGAGGCTTTTCGGGTCAATTTTGCCGTTCGCATCGCCCTTTCAAAACTTTTGGCCCGGCGGAGCGGCGCACAACTCCGCACCCTGATTATTGACGAAGGTTTCGGTAGCCAGGACGGGCCGGGTCGCGAACGTCTGGTCGAGGCTATTCGCGGCATCGAAGGCGATTTCGAGCGCGTGCTAGTCATTACCCACCTGCAAGAACTCAAAGATGTCTTCCCGGTTCGGATTGATGTCGTCAAAACCGCGACAGGTAGCCATTTGTCGGTAAATTAAAAAGTTGGCGGATTTTGCCAAATTTTTAGGGAGATTAATCTAGCGAAGGGTCGTAATTAGCACAAGTTGTGGCTACTGCTTGAGGCATAAATACGTCTATAACATCTGATATTTGGGCGTAGTCAATATCTACACAAATATGCTAACGCGGCAAATAGGATGCGCCTTTTTTGTCGCCGATACGGAGGAGATGGCCTTTGTCTACCAGAGCCAGCAAATCGAGGCGGGCAGTTTCGTCGGTAATGTCGGCGTTGACGGCGCGATAATCTTTATTGGTGAGGCGACCACGTTCACGGGCGTAGAGCAGACCACGGGCTTGACGCTCGTTGAGGCCCGTTTTTAGCAGCGCAAAATATTCGGCCCGGTTGGTTTCGTTTATCTCGAAAATCACTGTCTCAAGATGATTAGCCTGATTTGGAGTAGCCTGAGCAGAAGGTGCAACTTCTTCGGCTGTAGTTTCTATTGGGCGGGCGGGCAGAACGGCGGTAAAGCTGGTTTCGTCACTATTGAAGGTAGGTTGACTGCTGCCCAGTTGAGCCAGTTCGCGGCGCATCCGGCGGATGCCCGTTCCCATTTCTTCGACCAACCGCAGTTCGTACATCAGGCGCGCCAGCAAAGGATTGCGGCTGTAGCGTTTTTGACCCAAATTTTCGAGCGTCACAGGCCCGGCTAACCCACCAGGGCTTTCGATTTCTAGCCTATCATCGAACATTCGCAGAGTGATTTTCTGGCCTGTGATATTGTAATCGCGGTGGGCGGCGGCATTGGTAATGGCTTCGCGCACAGCAACCAGCGGATACTCTGGGACATCTTCGCGATACAGTGCCTTAATCGGGCTGGTGACGCGCATATTGCGGCCCACAAACCCGGCGGCATGTTCGATAATCTGGTCAAGTGGGCCGAAAAGCTCCTGCCGATCTAAAATCATGCCGTCTATATCGCGGCCTTTGAAACGGGCCAGTTTCAGGCTGGATTGCGGCAAAAACTTTTGGGGACTTCGGGCAAAAAGCAGCAGGGCGGCAACAGTCGGGCGGGCCACGTTACCTTCTTTTCGCAACAGACCCAATCCTTCCAGCCGCTCTTCTTCGCTCCGACCATTAGCCACCGCACGCGGGTCGGCGGCTTCATCCAGCGCCGTTAAATAGGCCGCGACTTTTTCATGGTCAAGGTCGGCGTAGCTTGCTTCCGTCAGCACTTGCGTTTCGGCAGAAGAAACTTCTTCACTTTTCGCTTTGTTTGCCTTACGTTCCGCCATCACAAATCCTTATTCAACGAAGGAACACAGATGAACACAGATTAGCACAGATGGACACAGATTTTTTAAATATTAACCACAGAGGACGCAGTGGACACAGAGGTTTTGAATTTAAGCTTTATCATTAAAAATATCAGTGTTCATCTGTGCTAATCTGTGTTCCTGAATTTTTAAAATATGACTCTGCATATTGCATTTATGATACACGAGAGGCATAAATTTAGCAAATTTGTTCATTTAACCACTTGACTCTTACGTTACGTCTGGCTTTATACTATCTTCTGGAAGCTTCCACCTAACTAAATTTTTCGCTTATCCGTAGCGGGTAGGCGAAAAATTTAATCACAATCAATAGGACTTGATAGGAAATGTTCAAGATTGGTGAATTTGCCCGGATGGGTCAGGTTTCGGTGCGAACTTTGCGCCACTATGAGGATATAGGCTTGCTTAAACCGTTTGAAACCGATAAGTTTAGCGGCTATCGCTATTACTCTACCAGCCAGTTGCCCCGACTCAACCGAATATTAGCTTTCAAAGATTTAGGTTTATCGCTGGAACAAATCGGGCGATTGCTGGATGCTAATTTAACACCTGAACAACTCAAAGAAATGCTAATGCTAAAACAGGCCGAATTTCGCTGCCAGCTTGCAGAGACCCAAACTTTGCTAAATCGAATAGACACCTGGTTAAGTCAATTAGAACAGGGAGGAAGCGAAATGAATGTACTAGCTAATTATGAGGTTACTCTCAAAAGGGTCGCGCCAATTTTGGTAGGCTCATTGCGACAAACTATGCCAGCTTACGGCTATCTGGCTGGGCCTTTCGGAGTGCTACGCTCTTATCTGGCTGAGTTCGGCTTTACCAAACGCCACCCCAGTCTGGTGCTGTGGCATTTTTCTGAGGCTGCGACTGGCGGCGATGTAGAAGAACAAGGTTTTGAAGTCGAGTTGGTCGAACAACTGGACGAGGCTGTACCAGGCAACGAGCAAATTAAAATCTACACTTTACCCGAAATCGAGTTAGCAGCGAGTGTAGTGCATCACGGCGATTTGGCGTTAGCATACCAGGCATATCAGGTTTTAGGTGGCTGGGTCGAAGCGCACGGCTACAAAGTTTGCGGCCCGACCCGCCAGATTCACCACGAATTTAATCCACGCTACGACCCCAGCACTTTTGTCACCGAATTTCAGCTGCCACTTGAAAAACCACCAGCATAATATTACGCCTTAAACTATACATCAAATGTAGGGGCGGGGTCTCCCCGCCCAAACTTGAGCGCCAGGCCGAATTAGGCGAGGAAACCTCGCCCCTACCAAAACCTATTTACAGATTTAATTTTTAAAGACTATCAATCGCTACTACCAAAACTCAAAACTCAAAACTCAAAACTCAAAACTTAACATGTTGACGCTTGTCCAGTACCTCAAGCTCGTCCAGTGGCGGGTTTTTGAGGTGTTTTTGCATGAAGGCGGTCAGTTCACCACTTCGCACGAAGGCGGCGAATTCTGCCATTGTGGGAAAGAGACGGGTAGAATAAAATTTGATAACCCAGTTTTCGGTCATGGGCGAAATAGTAAAGACGGGTGTACCACGCCGTGCCGCTTCCCAGATTTCAATCGCTGTGCCGTTGGAAGCGGTGGGCAGGTAGGCGATAATCGCATCAGCCTGGGCTGCTTCTTCGACCAGTCGCTCGAAAGCCTGTTTGCCTTCTTCGGGCGTAAAAGTAATTGCATCGGGGTACAGCTCGATAGGGCAGAGCAAAACGTGTTCGGGATGAGGGAAACTTTCGCGCAACAGCGCCTTTAATTCGTCGCGGTACGATTGACTATTTATGCCCAGTCCCGTCATAGAGCCTTGAATGACCCCAGAAAGAAAGAAACGCATTGCAACACATCCTTTATTTTACATTCAAGATAATGTACACTTATTAAAGATAAAATACCCGTTTAATCTTAACATACTAATTCTTTGGTGAGAAGAAAAGATTAGCCGAAACTTTCAGGCAATGTGTTATAATCAAAAAGCTAATTCTTTCTTTGTTAAAGCGTTATGGGGTATTGGTAATGTCAAATGACCAGCAAGCACAGTTACAGCCAATAGAGTCATCCGGCTCTATTTCAAATGAGGTTGATGAACTAGAGACGCTTTTTGAAACTAGCAAGCGGGTGGTAAGCCAACGCGACTTAAAAATGGCTCTGGTTGAAGTAATGGACGGACTACAAAAGCTGGTTCCATATTCCAGTGGCGCGGTTTATTTCCACCAGCCAGATAGCGAATGGTTAGAGCCGATGCTGGTGCGTGGGCCATTTAAAGAAACCCTCAACCACTATAAAATCCCTTACGCCAAAAGCATTACAGGCCGGGCCTTACGTAATTATGAAATGACCAAAATTGATAGTGTTGCCAATGACCCGGATGTTTTCTTCATACCAATAGAAGAAGCGATGAGTGATGGGTCTATTTTGATTGCCCCTCTAGGCGGTCAACACCATAAGGAAACCTGGGGACTGGTGGTACGACGCTTTGGCGCATGGGCTTTCACCAACCGCGAGTTCAAACTCTTTCAGCTTTTCGCCAGCTATGCCGAGATAGCGATTGAGAACGCCCGGCTTTACGAACTGGCCCTGAGTGAAACCGAGGCGTTGCGGCGGGTAAACGCCATTATGCGTACCGTCGGCTCGTTAAAAAGTGCCGACCAAATTTACTTTGGTGTTGCCGAAGAAATTAAATTGGTAATTGATTGTGAGCGGATAGTATTTTCGGAAATTGAGCTTAAGAAAGATTTGATTACGGTTGTCTTCGATTCGGCGGTGCGCGATTGGAAGACGGTAGTCGGCCAGTTTAAATTAAGTGGTTCCGCCGCCGAGCAAGTTATCCAACGCGGTCATTATATTGTGCAAAACGATCTTAGTGCCACTAATAGTCCTCACTATGCCAACGACGAATATATGGCTACATTTGGGGTTCGGTCTTACGCTATGTTTCCTTTGCGCCACGAAGGGCAAATTGAGCGAGTAATGATGGTGGCTGGACGAGAACCCAATATCTTTGATGCGGCGAAAATAAGTTTCCTGGAAATTCTAGCCGGGCAATTGGCGGTAACTGCCGCAAATGTACAGCTTTTTGACCGATTGCGCCGCACTCGTCGCCAGTGGCAAATTACGCTTGATGCTATTCCTGACGCGGTGTTGCTGTTGGATGCCAACGACCTGTCTATTTTGCAGGTCAATCAGGCGGCGGCAAAATTATCCGCTTGTCGCCCCGATGAATTAGTCGGGCAGGTCTATCGGGATATTTTCTATGGAGTTGACCCCTGTCTGTGTTATTTTCCGCTAGAGCAATTGCAACAACCTGGGGCAGAGTTCAACGAGGAAGCTAATGGCACTTTTAGTGGACGAATTTACCAGCGCTCGATTTATCCGATTTTTGATCGAAATGGTCTGTTAAGCGAACTGGTAACGCACATTCGGGAAGTTACTGCTACCAAAATGATGGAGCAGCAATTGGCCCAGACCGTCCGGCTCAAAGCGGTTGGCGAAATGGCGGCAGGAATTGCTCACGACTTTAATAATTCGCTGGCTGGTATTTTGGGAAACGTCGAGCTGATGTTGCTCGAAGCTACCGAGCCGCCCATGCGAACTCAATTGCTGCAACTAAAACAGGCCGCTTTGGATGGTGCGGATACCGTGCGGCGGATTCAAAGTTTTGGACGCAAAGACGGACGCAAAACCTACCGCAAATTTGACCTGAATGCGGTAGTGCGCGAAGTAGTTGAGCTAACTCGCCCGCGCTGGCAAAATCAGGCGCAACAGCAGGGGATTTATATTGGAATGGTTTTGCGGTTAAGTGACCACCTGACCGTCTACGGCAACCCGGCGGAAATCAAAGAGGCCCTGACTAATCTGATATTTAATGCGCTCGATGCTATGCCCAAAGGCGGCACGCTGACCCTGAATAGTTACAAAGAGCAAGTCGGCGATGAACTGGCGGCGGTATTGCAAATTATTGATAGTGGACAGGGTATTGCCGAAGCGGACAAACCGACTATTTTCGAGCCGTTCTTTACCACCAAAGGATTAAAAGGCACCGGCCTGGGCCTGAGCATGGCCCGGCAGATTATGGCAGAACACGAAGGTGAAATTGGTTTCGAGAGTATCGTCGGGCAAGGCACTACTTTTCATTTGCGTCTCCCGTTGGTGCAGCCCGATAAAAATTACTCTCGTAAAAATGGTAGTTTTGCCGGGACGAAGAATGAACCAGAAGTCAAAGGCGGTCATAGTCGCATTCTGGTGATTGATGATGATAAAATGTTGAGTAGTATTTTGAAGAGGATTTTGGAACGCTACGGTCATACCGTAGATGCAACAAATAGCGGAAAACAAGGTTTGGAACTTTTTCAAAGCAAGCTGGGCGAATTTGATATAGTCTTTACCGACTTGAGTATGCCGGAGATGAGTGGTTATGAAGTGGCGCGGGTGCTGAAAAGCCTTGACTCGGCAGTAATTATTATTTTGATGACAGGCTGGGGCGCTGACCTCAATTCTGAAACGCTGGCGGCGCGTGGAATTGATTTGCACATTGCCAAACCTTATCACATTGCCGAGATTCAGACCTTATTGGAAAAGGCGGAAGGTTTGCGGCGCGATATTCCGCCACCCTTGACCCCACTACCATTTCGAGAATTTCATTAATCTAATACTCATTTTTGCATCATCTGTTTTTCATGTAGGTTTTTTATAATTGAAAATGATGCTTTAGCGACCAGCCGCTTTGGTTAGAATTTGTTAAGAAACATTCTATATTTGAAGTGAGTGCAACTTTCTAGGGGATTTTAGCGTAAATAATATTGATGTGCTACCCGGTGGAATTTCTACCGGGTTACATCGAAACTATAGAGTACCCGAACTTGAATATGCTATAATCAAAATAGATAGGCTTTAGTGATAGGTTTAGTAGGCGAGGAGTCTAAATAATTATGTGGAATAACAATAACAACAACAATAACTGGGGTAACAACCAGGGTCGAGGCGGTGGTTTTAACTTCGGCGGCGGTAATCAGCCCACCGCTTACGGTCAGGCCACTTCGATGGCTGACCGCAGTAGCCTGATTACAAAGGTAATGTGGTTTACGACCTTCTCGATTGTGGCGGCCATGGCAGGTGCATGGGTGGGTGCGTTCCAGCTTAACCTGCGAGGTTTTGGCGGCGGCACCTGGATTTTGTTCCTGATTCTTGAAATTGGTCTCATGATTGGGGCATATGCCTTGCGCGAGAAGCCCGGCATTAACTTCATTATGCTCTACGGCTTCACTTTTGTAACTGGGTTAGCGATTAGCCCGATTGTCAATATCCTGACAACCAGTGGCAACGGTGGTATTTTGTTACAAGCCCTCGGTGTCACGGCGGGTCTGACTGTAGCCCTCAGTGTTTATGCCTGGACAACCAAGCGTGATTTTAGCGGTTTAGCGCCGTATCTGTTCGTGGCGGTCATCGGCTTGATTATAGTGAGCCTGCTCAATATTTTCTTGCACAGCGCCCTGCTTCAGTCGGTGATTATGTATGCGGGTGTGTTAATCTTTAGCTTCTACTTGATTTTCGATGTGCAGCGAAGCAGGAAGTTCGAGAATACTGTCGGCAATGCGATTGCCCTGACCATCAGTATTTACCTGGACATCCTTAACCTGTTCCTGTTCATCCTCCAAATTCTTATGTACTTCCGGGATTAACCAGCTATTAGTTTTTGAAAATTTTTGCAAAAATTTTCAAAAACTAATATTTGAACTTAGGCTTTAACCTAGAAATGAGCAAAAAAACCTCTCCAATTGGAGAGGTTTTTTTGCTCATTTCTATGCCATCTTGATTGAGGCGGCATCGCCCAGACTGAGTTCTTCGATGGATTGCTGGCGCATCAGGAATTTTTGGATTTTGCCCGTGACGGTCATCGGGAAGGCATCCACGAACTTGAAGTAGCGCGGTATTTTGAAGTGGGCAATCTGGCCTTTGCAAAATTCCTTCAACTCTGCATCGGTGGCGGTTTCGCCTTGCTTCAGCTTCACCCAGGCCATAATCTCCTCGCCGTATTTCGGGTCGGGTATACCGATAACCTGTACGTCGCTGATTTTCGGGTTAGTGTAAAGAAATTCCTCGATTTCACGCGGGTAGACGTTTTCGCCGCCGCGAATAATCATATCTTTGATGCGGCCTACTATATTAATGTAGCCTTCCTCGTCCATCGTGGCAAGGTCGCCGGTGTGCATCCAGCGCGCTTCGTCAATCGCTTTGCTGGTGGCTTCTGGATTGTTCCAGTAGCCCAGCATCACGCTATAGCCGCGTGTGCAGAGTTCGCCAGTCGCGCCAATAGCCACAACTTTGCCCGTCGCCGGGTCTACGATTTTTACTTCAAGGTGTGGGTGAACCTGTCCCACCGTCCCGACCTGTTTATCCAGCGGCGTACCGACGCGGGTCTGGGTGCTGACCGGGCTGGTTTCGGTCATGCCGTAGCAAATCTCGACCTCGCGCATATTCATCAGGCTTTGGGCCTTCTTCATCACCTCAACCGGGCAGGGCGACCCCGCCATAACGCCAGTGCGGAGGCTGCTCAAGTCGAATTTGGCAAAATCGGGGTGGTCTAGCTCGGCAATAAACATGGTCGGCACGCCATAGAGCGAAGTACATTTCTCATCCTGCACCGCTTGCAATACTGCCAATGGCTCAAAACCTTCGGAAGGATAAACCATGGTCGCGCCGTGCGTAACGCAGCCCAGATTGCCCATCACCATACCAAAGCAGTGATAAAGCGGTACAGGAATACAAAGCTTGTCCTCGTGGGTAAGATTTTGCAGGCGGGCCACAAAGTAGCCGTTGTTCAAAATATTGTGATGGCTGAGGGTCGCGCCTTTGGGGAAGCCCGTCGTGCCACTGGTGTACTGAATGTTAATCGGGTCGTCAAATTCTTGCTCGCGCTGGCGTTCGGTCAATTGGTCGTCGCTCACGCCTTCGCCCATGCCCATAATATCGGCCCAGCTAAACATGCCGGGCATTTTATCCGAGCCAAGCCGAATAACCGTCGTCAGTTCGGGCAGTTTAGCAGCCTGTAGTTTGCCCGGTTCACTTTCCTTGAGTTCCGGCGCAAGGTCGTAGAGCATTTGGGTATAATCCGAAGTTTTAAAAGAAGGGGCGATAATGACGGCAGTACAACCCGACTGACGCAAAGCATATTCGAGTTCATGCAAACGATAAGCCGGATTAATATTTACCAGAATCGTGCCGATTTTGCTGGTGGCAAACTGGGTAATGCACCACTCCGAAGTATTGGGCGACCAGATACCGATACGTTGCCCTTTCTGAAAACCAAGTTGCATCAAGCCTTTGGCGCACTGATTTACTTTGGCCTGCAACTCGCGGTAGGTTAGCCGCACATTCTGGTGACGGGCAATCAGGGCCGGGTTATCGGGGTATTTATCGGTAATCTGATCGAACATATCGCCGATAGTCATGCCCAAAAGGGGCGTGTCGCTGGTCGTGCTGGTGTAGCTCCACTGGCGCTCCAGCTGGTCGGTTTTAATAATTGGTCGGGCTTCCTCCATTACGGTCATAATTTATCCTCCTCTGGCGGCTTTGCCTGTTCTCATTTCGGTTTCGGTCTGATTTTTTATTTTGGTCGCGTTTAGGTACGCGAAGCATAGCACAGCCCTTGCGCGAGTGTCAACGAGATTAGCGATTGAGGTTGGGTTAGCAAGACAGGAACACAGATGAACACAGAGAACCACAGATGGACACAGATTTTTATAAGACAAGAACATAGATGGACACAGATTTTTAAAATTGGAGTTAATACAAGAACACAGATGGACACAGATTAGGACAGATGAACGCAGCTATTTTTAATGACAAAGCTTAAATTCAAAACCTCTGTGTCCTCTGCGTCCTCTGTGGTTCAAATTTATAAAAATCCGTGTGCATCTGTGGTTCTCTGTGTTCATCTGTGTTCAAAAATTTTAGGAATTGACGTTGAGTAGTGCAGTATTGTTTAATGAGCAAAGTTCAAAAGGAGGAAAATGAAGCAGCCACAAGTTCAACCAGATTGGCCCGCCGCCTGGCGAACCAGCTTTGACCACGATTGCGTCGAGTTTTGGGGAAGTCGGGCTAATTTGGGTTATACGCTGGCCTATCAGGAGCGTTTTCGGGCGACGCTGGAAATGGTCAGGCGAGTCGTTCCAGGTGGCGGCACAATTTTAGACATAGGGGCGGCGCAGGGCAATTTTTCGTTGGCGCTGGCGGAAGCGGGCTATTGTGTCACCTGGAACGATTTTCGAGCCGATTTGATAGATTACGTCAAATTAAAATACGAGCGCGGCACACTCGATTTTGTCCCAGGCAATATTTTTGAACTGGATTTTCCCGAATGTTTCGATTGTGTGCTGCTTACCGAAGTAATCGAACATGTCGCCCATCCCGATTTGCTGTTGCAGCGCGTTGCTTCGCTGGTGAAGCCGGGCGGCTACATCGTACTCTCCACTCCTAACGGCGGCTATTTCCGCAACCAATTGCCTAAATTCTCGACTTTTGCCAACCCTGCTATTTACGAATCAGTCCAGTTCCAGCCGGATGCCGACGGGCATATCTTTTTACTGCATCCCGATGAACTGGTTTCGCTTTCCAAAACGGCCAATCTTGCAGTGGAGCAGCTAATTTTTCTGGCTAATCCCTTGATTAGCGGTGATCTGAAATTAAGCTGTTTACTGCCTTATCTCCCTCAAAAAATAGTTTTAGCTTCCCAGAAATTAATTGGGCGCTGGCCCTGGCTGGCCCGGAAAATCAGCGTTGGTATGCTGGCTTTGCTCCGAAATTCGTCTTAACTGAAGTCTGCCCTGCTTTAAGAAAGGTTGGTCGGTAGGGGAGAGGTTTCCTCGCCCTTCGGAAACTGTACCAGGTTTACGAGGGCAGGGACTTACGCCAGCCCCTACCGAAAATTCCGAAAATCCGTTTAATTATGTTTGATTACAATAACCAAAACCGCTTTTGTGACAAACATCACAGCATTATTACCGATTTTGCGGGAACATTGAAATAGGGAACGACGTATATTACAATGATAAAAAAAGCCGTTTGAAAATCGCGGTTAAGAAAAGGGAGTAAATTTTTAAAATGAAAACGACGAAAGGGCGAAGTGGCCCGTACTGGCTGATAGCCCTCACAATAATTTTTAGCTTAATATTAAGTGCTTGTGGTGATGCTACCCCAGCTAATACTGGTAGCAGCGATTTTGGCAATAGTGCTGCCGGAACAGGTTCGGGGCAGGTAGCTTCGGCCTGTGATGGAAAAGGCGAAGTTTCAGGCCAAATTTTGGTGTTGACCGACCCAAATAAAGAACTTCAAAATGCCCCGGCTACCCTTAAATTGACGGCGGGTAGTGGCGGCGAAACTAAAACTATCACTACCGAAGCCGATGGTACTTATTCGATTAAAGACCTCGACGTAAACGAATACGAACTGGAAGCAACTATCCCGACCCAGGTTGATGGCAAAACAATTGAATCGCGCAAGAAATATCTGACGGTAGATGATTGTTTTGTGGAAACGGTCAGTATGGTGTTGGTAGCGCAGGGCATCGAAATTCCGCCCGCCCCTGCGCCGACCACCACCCAGCAACAGGTAGTTTACGTCAATAATCAGCCGCACTACAGCATTACCAGCAACCCGTTCTTCTGGCTGTGGTTGATGGATCGGCCTAATTATTACGGCTATAATTATCCGCCGAGCTATACCACCAACGTTTACCATACTAATAACACGGTTTACGTGCCGCAAAATCGGCCTGCTGTTTCAGACTCGCGCTACAAATATACCACTTACAGCGATAGCAACAGCAATACTCCTGGCGTAAAAGCAGTGCCACCGCCAGTCAGCAAAGGCACAACCCGATTAGGCGCAAGCAGCTACAGCAAGCCGCCCGTAATGAAAACGCCCTCAAGCGGCGGGTCGAGCAGCAGCAAAGGTGATTCGCGTAGCAATAGTAGTTCAGGCAGCAGTGCCAGCAGCACCAAAGCCAGTGGCAGTAGTTCGAGCAACAATAGTAACAATAGTAACACTAAATCTACTGGCGGCGGTGGTAGCAGTGGCGGCAGCAGCAGTAAAGGTAGCACCCGTAGCGGTGGCAAACGCTAATTTGTTGTATAATATAACCACCGACTGAGCTAATCTGGTCGGTGGTTATTTTGTGATAGGAGGATTCGCGAAATGAGTGGGCCATTTTATCCCCCTTTGTATGACCCGGACGGAATAGACGAAGCCGAAATCGCGCTACAGGCTATTGGTGGCGCTTTGCACGTAGGCGACGGTCTGGATGCCGATGTGGACGACCCCGATATGTTTGGTCTGGATAGCTTTACCGCCAGTGCGGTTGTGAGTGCAGTAGCGCGGGCTTCGATTCAGGATGCTGGGGGCGTATTTCACTTTATGGCGTTTGGCCTGGAGGGTCAGGGTCAGGTCAGCAATTTAATTGTGGAAGCCGATACGTTGCAAAATGCGCGAGCTTTTATTGCCAAGCAGGTACGCAATCTGGAATTAATGCGCCATTTGCTGCGCCAGAAAGACGCATACCTGGCTGACCAATACGCCCAGACTTACCCCTGCGACCTGAGTGCCTTCGGTCTGGGACAGTGGACGATGTTTGCCTACCGCGCGCCGGGCGTTTTTACTACTTACGAAGGCAATTTTGGTTTCTTTAATCCCATTTATGGGCAGGGCTTGCCCTATATAGATTTTACGCTCTGCCCCGCCGGAGAAGAAGGCGGTACTGCTCGAAGCTGGCTAAGGGCAATGCGGGTCGGGCATAACGAAGCTTTGCTATTGGGCAACGTAGTTGACTTGAGCCACTCGAATCACGGTTTGCGGCTATGGCGACGCAAGCCAGACGATAACGACAAGAACAAGGGCCGCCGTTAAATTATTGCCAGGTTAATATCACAAAGGAGAGAATATGCAACAGCACAACCCCAAAACTTATGCCCCAATTACCCAAGAAGCCGAAAAGAAGGCGCGTGGTCGAGCTTTAATTTATGCCGTAATTGCGATGGTTGGTGTATTGGTAGTTGGTCTCATCGCCGGAGTACTTGACAGTGCTACTTCCAATCGGAGCAATGCCTTTATAGTTAACCTGCAAGACCTTTTGCTAGTAATCGCCAGCACTGCTCCCTGGATTGTTTTCTTCTTTATTCTTTGTACGGTCTGGGTTTACTTCGCCGACCGCCTTTTTGTGAAGTGGAATACAGCTTTACACGCGCCGGATGAAGAAGCTTACGGCAAAGGCATTATTTACGAGATTGTCCACGACAACAACGCCGCCGCTTCTATCGTGCTGATAATGCCGACTTTATCTATTGCGCTGGCCCTGATTTATATCGCCATTTTGAACAAGTAGGCGAACAAGCAGATGGCGCTCAATCAACAAAAAATCAAGCGGCTCGATTTCGAGGAGGCTTACAAACGTTTGACCGAAACCACCGGGCAGCTTGAACATGGCAATTTAAGTCTGGAAGAATCACTGGCACTTTACGAAGAAGGGGTGGCGCTGGCC
>JBBQXW010000063.1:0-28435 GCA_038209275.1 Chloroflexia bacterium
ATCATTCAAACCTGACCTTGCTGGTGAGTCCCATCAACGGCGGCTTCGCCTTTGGCAATAATCTGGCCTTGCGCCAGATTTGCCCTCTTCCCGACACTACTAATATCAGCAAATTAGAACAAAAGTGCCAAAAATTGCATATTGGTTCACAACCACAAGGGCGCTATATTTTATTGCTCAATCCTGATACGGTTGTGCCACCCGATGCTTTCCAGAAGATGTACGATTTTATGGAAGGACAGCCGGAAGTGGGCGTAGTTGGGCCAAAGCTGGTACGCGGCAATGGTGAGCTTGATTTGGCCTGTCGGCGTAGCTTCCCGACACCCAGCGTTTCGCTCTGGCGTATGACCGGGTTGAGCAAGATTTTTCCGAAAAACCGCCTTTTTGCCCAATATAACTTAACCTTTCTTGACCCTGATACGTTAAGTGAAATAGATAGTGTTTGCGGCGCGTTTATGTGGCTGCGGGCCGAGGCTATCGAACAGGCCGGGATTTTGGACGAAGCTTTCTTTATGTATGGCGAGGATTTAGATTGGGCTTTTCGCATTAAAGAAAAAGGCTGGAAGGTCTTTTACAATCCCGCCACCACTGTAATTCATTACAAGGGAGAGAGCAGCAAAAAGCGCAGTACGGGCGCGCTGATTAATTTTTATCAGGCTATGTACGTGTTTTATCGTAAACACTACGCCCGCAACACCTTTTTCCTGCTCAACTGGCTGATTTATTTGGGCATTTTCGCCAAGGGCGGGCTGGCCCTGGCGCGAAATGCGGTGCGGCCTAAACAACGCCGCCGGGTTAGCTAATAAGACTTGATAGAACAAGAACAGGACTCGCGAAAAAATTTAGCCGGGCAAATCGAACAACCGACTAATGGACAGGTCAAGCATTTGCCGCCGATTGCACCTCGCCCGAAACCAGGTCGTCGCAACCAGGTTGGACGTGATTTGTTTCAGTTTGCCTTTTTCTTGCTGCGAATCGGGCTGGATTGCGCCACGATTGCCAGTGGCTTTTGGTCAGCCTATTGGCTACGCTCTAAAATCCGGCTTGGTAGCGAATTTGTGCCGCTTTCGGCGGGTAGCCAATGGCTTATTCTGGTGTTGAGTTGCGGCGCAGTGCTGGTAGCTTTTAATAGCCGGGGCCTTTACCAGCTTAAGCGCGGCTATAGCAAAATTGATGAGTTTTATCGTATTTGCTCCGCCGTGTTACTTGGCCTGATTGCGGCGATTGCGCTTAACTCGCTGGTGCTTGGCTCTAATTTCCTTTACTCTCGACAGGTTTTGCTTTATGCCCTGGTGATAATTATTGCGCTGGTTACGGTGGCCCGTTTTTTATTAGAAGGATTGGTAGGCTGGCTACGTAAACGTGGGGCGGCCCAAATTCGGCTGATTATTCTGGGTACTAGCGAAACCACCGTGCGTATTCTTCGCAAGGTTAGTGCTGCCCCGGAACTTGGCTACACCGTGCTGGGCGTAATTTGTGACAAACCAGCCCAGCTTGACCATGAATGTAACTGGTTAAATACCCCCGGCAATCATAATCGAACTTTATTAGGCCACCTGAACGAATTGACCGATATTGTGCGCGACCAGCAAGCTGACGAACTGATTGTGGCGATGGGCGGGGCATCGCAGGAACAACTCCTGGATGTTGTGGCACTTTGCGATGATTTACCCGTCAGCGTCAAGATTTATCCCGAAGCTTTCCAGCTTATCACCACTACCGAAGTTGCCATCAGCGAACTGACTGGCTTGCCCCTTGTCAGCGTAAAAGATGTCGGGTTGCGCGGCATCAACCGCTTTTTGAAGCGCACCCTTGATTTAGTAATCAGCCTGGTAATTCTGACGGTACTTTCGCCTTTTATGCTGCTTATTGCGGTACTAATCAAAGTTACCGACCCTAAAGGCCCGGTCTTTTATTTGCAGGAGCGGGTTGGGCTGGACGGCAAGCCCTTTACCATTATAAAATTTCGCTCGATGCGGGTTAATGCCGAGGCAAACGGGCAAAACTGGACTACCAAGCGCGACCCCCGCCGTACTCTTTTTGGCACGTTCTTGCGCCGCTTCAGCCTGGACGAATTTCCGCAGTTTATCAATGTGCTGTTGGGCGATATGAGCATTGTAGGGCCGCGTCCCGAACAACCAATATTCGTCGAGCAATTCAAACAGACCATTCCACGCTACATGCGCCGCCACACCGAAAAGGCTGGAATCACTGGCTGGGCGCAGGTCAACGGGATGCGCGGTGATACTTCGATTGCCGAACGTACCCGCTACGACCTCTTTTACATCGAAAACTGGTCGGTACTATTTGACTTGAAAATTATGCTCAAATCCTTTATCGTTATCTTTACTGATAAAAGTGCTTACTAATTTAATTTGTCCTAACAGCTTCATTGCTTTTCTTTTTCTCGCCACTGTCACACTTTAGTATTTTAGCTAAAAAATTTAGGGTTTAGTTTGCATTTTATGGAAACACTTCCATAACCAATGATTTAGATTGTTGACAAGGTGGTTTAAAACAGGCTGTACCAGAAAATAGTAATTTCGGTTCTAAAATCAGCAGTGTTTTGACTGGGCTGTTTCTAGTGCTAGTTTAGGTTCAAAACTCAAAAGAGGAACTGTCCTGACCATAAAATCATATGAAAATTGACGGTAAAAATCGCGCTTTGCCTATTTACAATTTGCCATTCGTGTGGTATTGTTAATTCACAGTTTTGGAAGCGCTTTCTTTTCTCGCCTGGTACAATTTTTGCTAGCTAAACCTATACCCTAATTGAGCAACATTTCAATCTACAAGGAGGATTCGAAGATGAATTTAAGCAGAATTAGACTTTTCCGCGCATCGTTTGCGCTGTCTATTCTGATGTTGGCGGCCCTGGTTTTGGGCGCTTGCGGTGATAATACCGCTACCAACACCGCCGCTCCCGCAACGACGGCGGCTGCGACCACTGCGGCTGCAACGACGGCTGCCGCTACTACCGCCGCTGCTGCAACAACCGCTGCCGCTACTACCGCTGCTGCAACAACGGCTGCACCTGCCGCGACCACCGCAAAACCCGCAACAACGGCTGCTGCGACTACCGCCGCTGCTACCACTGCCGCCGCAACGACGGCTGCTGCAACTACCGCCGTTGCAACGACGGCGGCTGCGGCTACTGGCCCAGTTGATTACAGCAAGATTGGTAAAGAACTGGCTGATGCTATGGCTGGCAAGTACAAAGGCACTAAAGTAAGCCTTTTCCACGGCTTGTCGGGCGAGGAAGAAGTCAAGTTCAAAGCCACCTTTAAGGATTTCCAGGAGAAAACTGGTATTACCGTCAACCTTGTTCCCGGCTCTAGCGTCGAAGCTTATGCCGTTAAGGTACAAAGCGGTACGATAGAAGACATCGTAAACTTCCCGCAACCCGGCACAATGGCAATTTATGCCAAGCAGGGCAAAATTACCGACCTTAACAAGATTATCAACCCAGATTGGCTGAAACAAAACTACAGCCAAGGCTTGCTGGATGTCAATACGGTTGATAGTCCTAACGGCAAAATCCTGGGCGGAGTTTTCGAGCGCATCAACTTCAAGAGCGCCGTCTGGTATCCCAAGAAGAACTTTGAGGCGGCTGGTTACAAGATTCCTCAGACCTGGGCTGAAATGAAAACCCTGGCAGACCAGATTGTTAAGGATGGTGATGCTCCCTGGTGTATCGGTATTGAAAGCGGTGGCGCGACTGGCTGGCCTGCGACCGACTGGATTGAAGACATTATGCTTCGTACCACCACGCCGGAAAATTACGATAAATGGACGACGGGCGCTTTGCCTTTCACCTCGCCCGAAGTCAAAAATGCCTTTGGCATTATGACCGACATCTGGTTCAACGACAAATATGTTTACGGTGGTCGTAAGTCTATCCCCACCACCTCCTTTGGCGACGCGCCGACCCCGATGCTTCAGAACCCGCCTAAGTGCTGGATGCATCGTCAGGGCAACTTCATTACCAGCTTCTTCGAGAAGAATAAGCCGGGCGTGAAGGCAGGCGTAGATTACGATTTCTTCTATTTGCCGCCGATTGACGAGAAGTACGGCAAGCCAGTACTGTTTGCAGGCGACTTGTTTAGTGTGTTTAATGACCGTCCTGAAGTGCGCGCTCTGATTCAATTCTTCACCACTTATGAGTCGATTCAGCCCTGGATTAAACTTGGTGGTGGCGCGCTTTCGCCGCACAAAAATGCTAACCTGGCGGACTACACCAGCGATATTGACCGCAAAATGGCTCAAACTATCCTGGGTGCTACCACCTTGCGGTTCGATGGTTCCGACTTGATGGCGGCTGAGGTTGGTTCTGGTAGCTTCTGGAAAGGTGTTACCGACTATATTAGCGGTAGTTCTAACCTTGACCAGGCGCTAGATACCATGCAAAAAGGTTGGGCTAACGTCAAAAAATAGTTTGTAACCAGAGCAGCCTAAAATCCAATCGTTGTTGGGTTGCTTTATCACATAGCCGCGCTGGTCCTATAATCTGGCGCGGCTATCATGCCGCATTTACCCACACGCATCCAAAAATCATTCAATTTAATAGATAGTTCACTTTGCTCCAGGCCACCGTCCGGCCTGCATATAGGAGATCTAAGATGATCGAACAAACCAGTGAAGCCAAGAATAAATCAAGTTCGGCCTCTCAAGACGCTGGCTGGATTCCGGGCCAGTTCGCGCTTGCCCTGCTGGGTCTGGTAGTCGTGCTGGGCCTGTTCTGGCTCGGCTTTGTTTACCTCAAAGGGGCTAAAACCGCCAGCCTACTCAGTGCTACCATCGCGATTGTCTGGGGGGTCGGCGGGGTCGCCGGGCTTTTCTTCACCGCTAATTCGATGATTGAAGCCCTGCCCCATAAACTGCGTAATAGCTTGCGTCCTTACCTCTTTTTCTTGCCGGGGGTCGGTATTTTGTTCTTGTTCTTGACTATCCCAACCCTCATTACCCTTTACCAGAGCTTCTTTAACAACGATAGTACCAAGTTTGTCGGCTTCGATAACTATGTCGCCACCTTCACCGATAAGGGTATGCTCGAAAGTTTCCGCAACAACATGATTTGGCTCTTTTTGGGTACGGGCTTCTGCGTCGGCCTCGGCTTACTTATTGCGGTGCTGGCTGACCGCAGCAAATTTGAGACGCTGGCTAAGGCCATTATCTTTATGCCGATGGCTATCTCGTTAGTCGGTGCTAGTGTCATCTGGAAGTTCGTCTATGCTTATGCGCCTTCCGACCAGCCTCAAATCGGTTTGTTGAACGCCCTTCTGACCGCTTTTGGCCTTGAGTCCCAATCCTGGCTGATCCTTCAACCCTGGAACAATATGTTTTTGGTCTTGGTGCTAATTTGGGGGTCTACCGGCTTCGCCATGGTGCTGTTTAGTGCGGCGCTCAAGGGAGTGCCGGGCGATTTGATTGAAGCCTCGCGGGTGGATGGCGCAACTGAGTTCCAGGCGTTCTTCGCCATCATCATTCCCTACATCCAGGGAACTATTCTGACCGTCACGACCACCACCGCCATTGGTACACTCAAAATCTTTGACCAGGTGTTTGTTATGACGGGCGGGCAGTACGGTACTTCGGTGGTTGGCACCGAGTTTTACCGCCAGTTCTTCACCAACAGCAACTTCGGCTATGGTTCGGCTATCGCGATTGTGTTGTTTATCGCCATCTCCCCGGTGCTGGTTTACAATCTGCGCCAGTTGGGTAAACAGGAGGGCTTCTAATTATGGCAACCGTAAGAGCAAAAGCGGCTGGCACTAAAGGCAACAAACTGGTCAGTGGTATATTGGTAAACGGGACATTGGGCATCCTGTGCATATTGTGGTTAATACCAACGCTGGGTCTGTTGGTGTCTTCGTTTCGGGAGCGACCTGATATTGCGACGAGTGGGTGGTGGACAGTGTTTCCGCACCAGGAATATCTTAGCACCAACAAGATACAACTAACTGCCGGGTTGCCGCTCGACCAACCGATTCAAGTCGAGGGTCAAACCTTAAGTGACGACCAATTGCGGGCAGGCTATAAGCTATCGGATGGTCGCAAACTAAGCTGGGCCAATCGGCGAGCCAGAATAGTGGACGTGCAGACCCAGCAGTGGACGTCTAATCCCACTTTCACGACGAGCAACTATCAGAACGTGTTACTGGGTCAGGATTTTACCTACACCCAGGCGGATGGTAGCACCAAGACCGAGCGGGGCGAAAACATGGTGACGGCCTTCCTCAATTCGCTGACGGTGACGGTTCCGGCGACGATTATCCCCATCTTGTTAGCAGCCTTTGCCGCCTACGCCTTTGCCTGGATGCGATTTCCGGGGCGCAGACTACTGTTCGCGATGGTGGTAGGGCTATTGGTGATACCAAGTCAGGTAGCCTTAATTCCGCTTTTGCGGGCCTTTAGTGGAGTAGGGATTAATGGCACGTTCCTGTCGCTGTGGTTAGTGCATACCGCCTTTGGTTTATCGCTGGCAACCTATCTTCTTTACAACTATATCAGTGGGTTGCCGCGAGAGATTCTGGAGTCGGCATTCATAGATGGAGCGACCCCGTTTACCATCTTCCTGGCGCTAATTTTACCGCTATCAGTGCCAGCGCTGGCCTCGTTCGCCATCTTCCAGTTCATGTGGGTGTGGAATGATTACCTGAACGCGCTAATCTTTTTGGGTTCGACCCCGGAGAGTTCGGTGGTAACGGTGAAGCTGGCGAGTTTGATTGGTACACGTGGGCAGGATTGGCACTTGCTGACGGCGGGCGGCTTCATCTCGATGATACTGCCGTTGGCGGTGTTCTTTGGACTGCAACGCTTCTTTGTGAGAGGCTTGTTGGCTGGCTCGGTCAAGGGCTAAATTTTGAACCCTGACACAAGGCTATGTGTTGGATGAATATGCTAACTACAACCTTCGGTGACAGGATTAATTTTCTTCCTGCTACCGAAGGTTGATTTATTAAGTGATTTATTAGTGGTTTAACTAAAAGGGAATTTTATTTCTATGACTGAACCGAATGTTGAACGGCAGCGTGTAACCATAAACCCTGACGATCCGCACCGCCCTGTCTATCATTTTCTGCCTGAAGCTAATTGGCTGAACGACCCAAACGGACTGATTCAATGGCGGGGTCGTTATCATCTTTTTTATCAGTACAATCCGAACGGCCCTTTTCACGGCACACTGCATTGGGGACATGCTGTTAGCACTGATTTGGTTCATTGGGAGCATTTGCCGATTGCGCTCGAACCTACACCAGGTGGCCCGGACGAAGATGGCTGCTTTTCCGGCTGTGCCGTTGATAATAACGGGGTCGCTACCCTGATTTATACCGGGGTACGGGGTAAGGCTCAGTTAGCTTGCGTCGCTACCAGTAGCGACGAACTGCTAAGAACCTGGGAAAAGTACGAGGGAAACCCGGTGATAGCCGCCCCACCCGCCGACCTTGACCTGGTGGCTTACCGCGACCATTCGGTCTGGAAAGAAGCTGGTAGCTGGTATCAGGTTATCGGGGCAGGCATTAAGGATGTTGGTGGCACGGCTTTGCTGTATCGTTCGCCCGATTTATTGAACTGGGAGTATCTGCATCCGATTCTGGTTGGCGACCGCAACGTGCTTGAGCCGATTATAACAGGCGATATGTGGGAATGTCCCACCCTTTTTAGCCTGGATGACAAGCATGTATTGATAATATCGGTCTGGATTGATGACCAACTAATTTATTCGGCTTATTTTGTGGGCGATTTTATTGAGCAACGGTTTATCCCGAAATATCAGGCCGTTGTAGATAACGGCGGCAGTTTTTACGCCCCCCAAACCATGTTAGACGAGCAGGGGCGACGCTTGATGTGGGGCTGGCTGATGGAACAATCCAGCCAGGAAGCCTGGTATACGGCGGGTTGGTCGGGCGTAATGTCGCTACCGCGAGTGCTGTCGGTGCTGCCGAATGGACGGCTGGCCCAAGCGCCCGTCCCCGAACTACAAAAATTACGTAAAACGCATCAACAATTTACCGAAGTAGATATTCCGGCGGGTGCGTGCCTGGAATTAAGTGAAATTCAAGGCGATTGCCTGGAAATTATTCTTGAAATTGAGCCGGGGCATGCCGATAGCGCCGGTCTGCTGATACGCTGTTCGCCGGATGGTGCGGAACAAACTTTGATTAGCTATGATTGGACGCTGGGCGGCTTGATTATTGACCGCGAACATTCGAGCCTTGACCGACAACTTCCCTATGACCAACGGGTTGCCACCTGTCCGCCGGATAGCCAGGGCCATGTCAAACTGCATATTTTTCTTGACCGCTCGGTAATTGAGGTGTTTGTAAATGATGAAGTGGCGATGGCAAGCCGGATTTATCCGACCCGACCCGATAGTCTGGGCTTAAAACTGGTAGCTTCGGGTGGTCAGGCCAGGGTCACATCAATGGATGTGTGGACACTTCAGCCAACCGAAATCGGAGGAAGTGCCTAAATTGGCTTCCGTAGGGGCGAATCGCATACGCCCTTGAACACAGGGCCAGGTCAAACGGGCGTATGCGATTCGCCCCTACCTCATCAAGCCAGGTATTTCTGCTTGGGGTTGGTACGCCATTGGAAAACCGCCCTGGAATAAATTACCAATTTCGGGTTTAACTTCTCAAGCTTTGTGCAACTTTCCCCTCCCAGAAGCGTTCTACATGATAGTTCCAGGTTTACTACAAAAACCTGTACTCATAAATAATAACCTTGAACCTGGAACTTTGAACTAAGCAGAATTTCCCCTTAGCATTTGAGGCTTTTGCAAAAGCCTCAAATGCCAAATACTTTTCGGGCTTTAGCCAGGTGCAAGCAAAAGTTTGCAAGCCCTGAATTGCCGAGCGAAGGGCGTTGTGTTATACTCGTTACGTTATACACTATTGCTCAGGGGTCTCTTGCTCCAATGTCGGGGCGAATCAGCGCAAAGAAGCCAGGGGAGTATAAAGGTCGCCAGTGTAGGGAAGCGACTCAGGATTTGGTGTGTCAGGGAGGAAAAAGTCATCGCCAGGGTAAGAGCCGGAATAAATGAAACAGGGCCATCCCGCGTACTGAACGTTGGACAGTTCGATACAGCCCGCAGTTCACTCAAACATCGTTTTGCCGATTTATGGCGCTACCGGGAATTGATTAACCGACTGGCCGCCAAAAATCTAAAATTGCGCTACAAAAACTCTTTTATGGGCTTTTTGTGGTCTTTAATCAACCCGCTACTAATGGCCGGAGTATTCTATCTAGTTTTCAATGTTTTGTTACCTTCGCCCGTTTCAAGTAGTTGCAGCGAAGTTGCCGGCGGAGGGGCGAACCCGGTGGAAATCCGCAACGCCATCCAGTGCCGCATCAACCATCATTACCTCGCCTTTATTTTGTTGGGTATTTTACCCTGGAACTTTACGGTCAACTCGCTGACCGAGGGTATGATGTCAGTGCTGGGCAATTCTTCGATTATCAAAAAAGTTTACTTTCCGCGCGAAGTTTTGCCAATTTCAACCGTAGTGGCTCTTTTCGTCAATTTCCTCCTCGCTATGCCAGTTATTTTTGCGGTTATCTTCTTTAGCGGCGTACCATTAACTCCTTTTGCGCTCCTATTGCCGATATTGCTGGTCTTCCACATGCTGTTTATGATGGGGCTGGCCCTCTTTTTCTCGGCACTGGTGGTCTACTTCCGCGACCTGACTATCATTATGGAAGTGCTGACTACCGCCTGGTTCTTCCTCACGCCAGTCTTTTACACCATGGAAGATGTATATAAAGAGTGGAACGGTATTTCAACCGCCGCTGTGATGTACTGGATTAACCCGATGGCCTCGTTCATCCAGACCTACCGGCAAATCTTGTTTGTAGGGGTCAACCCGGAATTTTACTTTACTCTGCGTACCTGCCTGACCGGGTTAGTAGTCTTTGTCCTGGGCTATTTGTTTTTCATCAGGACAACTCGTTCTTTAGGGGAGAGATTGTAAACGGAAAATTTATGATAATTGGAAAGCAAAACGAATCCGACGCACCAATGGGAAAAGAATCCGAAGCCAAGCCTGAATACGCCATCGAATTTTCCAACGTCTCGAAATTTTTTCGTATTCAGCACGAACGCAAAACGACCTTGCAGGATTTCTTTATCAACCTTTTTCGTGGGCCAGGAACTGCCGAAGAATTTTGGGCCTTGAAAAACGTCAGCTTTGAACTTGAAAAAGGCAAAACGCTGGGCCTGATTGGTCACAACGGGGCGGGTAAAAGTACCATCCTGAAGCTTGTCACTCGCATCCTTGAGCCAACCAGTGGACGTATTCGGGTCAACGGGCGCGTCTCGGCTATGCTCGAACTTGGTACGGGCTTTCACCCCGAATTGAGCGGACGCGATAACGTCTTCCTCAACGGCGCGATTTATGGCTTCAACCACAAGCAAATGCTCGAACGCTACGAGCAAATCGTCGAATTTTCCGAACTCGAACATTTTATTGACATCCCGGTCAAGCACTACAGCAGTGGTATGTATATGCGGCTGGCTTTTGCTACCGCTATCACGGTTGACCCCGATATTATCATCATAGATGAAGTGCTGGCAGTTGGCGATGCCGCTTTCTCGCGCAAATGCTATCGTGCGCTAGAAGATTTGAAGCGGCAGGGCAAATCATTGCTCTTTGTTTCGCACGCCGCCGGAGAAGTGGCCCGTTTCTGCGACGAAGTGATTTATCTGTCTAAAGGTGAAGTGCAGGCTCGTGGCACGCCCCCCGAAGTGCTGGACGAATATATGATGTCAACAATGGGCGTTAGTTTCTTCCAGATGCCGGTACAGGCCACGCCTGACCAGGAAGCTGAGACTACTTCGGCATTTTTGCCGGAGAGCCAACCTGTTTTGACAGTTCAGCGCAAGCCGCTACATGCCGGAGTCAGTACGCTCTCGCGTTTCTGGCGTTTTGGGGCAGCCCAGCCGGACAAAGAAAAATATCTGGCTCTGTTCAACCCTACCGAAACGGTACGCAAGGTTCATCTGCACACGGGTATGGAGAGCCTCGAATATAGTTTGCCTTCGCTCAAACCAGCGCTGGTCAAACTTGAGGACGCGACCAAACAAGGCTTTACTTTGGAAGCCGAAGCCGAAATCGCGGTGCAGCAATGGCCCGAAGCGCTGGCGGGTAGCGAACCAAAAAATTCTTCTGAACGATGGTTCTTCCCGGTCTGGGATTTGCGCCCCGAAGCACAGGCCCAACTTTCGGTCTTTAATCCCGGCAAGCACGGTTGTGGCGTAGCGGTCAGCTTTTTCCGCCCCGGTCAGAATGGGATGCGACGTACCTATCTGGCGCAACCGGGCGCGGCCCTGGTTCTCGACCTTGCCGCCGAACTCAACCCGGACAAAGCCTGGGCTGATGGCGGTGGGGGCGATGGTGGTAGTCAACCGGGTGTCCCGGCCTATGCTGCTATCTGGGTCGAGTCTACTACGCCAGTTCTGGTTGAAAAATTCGGCCTTGAACAAACGGCGACTGTACCAGACCTGACCTCGGTTGAATTAAAAATCCGGCAGCGTCAGACCAGTTAATTTTCTCTTAAGCTTTTGAAAATTTTGTAAAATTTTCAAAAGCTTAAACCCCGTTACCGAATTTGGACATAGGTGAAATTATAAAAAGGCAACCAATAAGGTTGTCTTTTTATTTTGGCAATTTTTAGCTAACAAAAAAAGCGCTTCTGGCGCTCTTTTTTGTTAATGATACGCGTACGGGGACTCGAACCCCGGTTGCCGCCGTGAAAGGGCGAAGTCCTAGGCCACTAGACGATACGCGCATATAATTTAGCTTAAAATCAGCTATTGCCTACTGGGTTGATTGACTACTCCCCTTTGGCTCGTATAATATAACACAAAGTGGCAGGCATTTCAAGTCGCTGTTTGACCTTTATTTTAAGTTTTAACCTTTCTTTACCCACTTTATATTTTTAAAAAATTTTAGCTAAAATTTTTTAAAAATATAAAGTATTTGGAACTTCCGATAGGAGATGATACCGAAAAATGACCTATACTTTACTTGGTGAACTCGAATCCTTTGAACAATCAGGCCGTACTCTCTTGTTGAAGTGCGGCAATTCAGTTTTAGCGTTGAGTGTACTTGCGCCCGATATTATTCGGGTCAGATTTGCGCCGCAGGGAACTTTTGCGCCGCGCCGTTCCTGGGCGGTGGCGAAACCCGACGAAGAATGGCCTGAAACTTCTTTCAATCTGAATCAAGAGGCCGAAAAGCTGACTGTGACGACCGAAAGGCTGAAAATAGAAATTCAGCGTTCGCCCTGCCGCCTGACTATTCTGGATACAGCCGGGCGTATTTTATCGCAAGAGGACGAGCAGGGCGGGATGGCGCTAAATGAAACGGGCCAACCCGCTTGCTTCAAAATTATGCCGCCCGAAGAAAAATATTATGGCTTTGGCGAACGCACCAGCCTGCTTAACAAGCGCGGGCGGCGCTACCAGAACTGGACTAGAGACCCTTATTATTTCAACGCCGACCATGGGCCAGGCACGGATAATATGTATCAGGCTATTCCGTTTTTTATGGCGCTGCGCCCCAGTTTGGGCGGCTACGGTCTTTTTCTCAACAACACTCATCACACTACGCTGGATATGGATTCGCTCACCAAAGGGCTGATGAGCCTCGAAGCTAAGGGCGGCGAACTGGATTACTATTTTATCTATGGCCCGGAACCTGCTGCTATATTAGAAGGCTACACCACTATCACCGGGCAAGCGCCTTTGCCGCCGCGCTGGTCGCTTGGCTATCAGCAGTGCCGCTGGAGCTACTATCCTGAAAGCACCGTTATGAAGCTGGCAGAAGAATTTCGCCAGCGCCGGATACCTGTTGATACTATCGTTCTCGATATTGACTACATGCAGGGCTACCGGGTCTTTACCTGGGATAGAGAACGCTTCCCCGACCCCAAAGAGATGAACGATGAACTGGCCCAGCAGGGATTTAAAGTTATTACGATTATTGACCCCGGCGTAAAGCACGACCCTGGCAATTACAAAGCCTTCGATGAAGGCGTTGAGGAAAAATATTTTATTCAAAAAGCCGATGGCGAACTGTTCACTGGCTATGTCTGGCCTGATAAGAGTGTTTTCCCCGATTACACTAAACCAGAGGTACGTCAGTGGTGGGGTGATATGCACAAAACTTTGCTGGAAAGCGGCGTGCGCGGCATCTGGAACGATATGAACGAACCGGCCATGAATAATCTACCTTTTAGCGACCCCAACGGCGTACCGGCCCATATCCCACTCGACGCGCCGCAGGGCAACGCGGATGAACAGACTACCCAGGCCGAGGTTCACAACCTGTTTGGCTACTTAATGAACCGCAGTAGCTACGAAGGTTTGCTCCGTCTGCGTCCCGACGAGCGTCCCTTTGTTCTGACCCGCTCCGGCTTTGCTGGCATCCAGAAATACGCCGCCGTCTGGATGGGCGATAACTGTTCGCTGTGGGAACATCTGGAAATGTCTATGCCGCAGCTTTGCGGGATGGGTTTGAGCGGCGTGTCTTTTGTGGGAGTAGATATTGGCGGTTTCTCTTTTGCTGGTAGCCCCGAACTTTTTGCCCGCTGGATTCAGCTTGGCGCGTTTTATCCTTTCAGCCGGGGACATAGCGCGCTTGGCACGCCGCAAAAAGAACCCTGGATTTGGGGCGAAGAGACCGAAAATATTACCCGCAAATATCTGGAATTGCGCTACCGTTTGCTGCCCTATCTTTATACTTGTTTTTGGGAAAATAGTCAGACTGGCGCACCGATTTTTCGCCCGTTGCTCTACCAGTTCTGGCAAGACCCTGCTACACTCGATTTGAGCGATCAGGTAATGGTTGGCGATGGGCTGATGCTTGCCCCGGTCTACCGACCCGGCGTAAACCATCGGGCGGTTTATCTGCCCAGCGGAGTCTGGTACGATTGGTGGAGTAGCGCCCGTTACGCCTCCGACCAGGGCCAGACTATTTTACAGGCTGCGCCCCTCGATACCATGCCGCTTTATATTCGGGGCGGCTCAATTCTGCCGCTCGGCCCGGTTATGCAATACAGCGACGAAAAGCCGCTTGACCGCCTGACCCTGGAAATTTACCCCAATACCCAGGGCGTAGCGAGTGGTCAGCTTTACGAAGATGACGGCCTCTCGTTTGCCTACCAAAATGGTGATTTTTGCTTGAGCATCTATGAATGTCGTCCTGCCGCTACTTCGGGCCACACTACCCTCACAGCGCGGCGTGAAGGGACGTACCAGCCTGCCGCTCGTTCGGTCGAAATTCGTTTTCACCATTCCGGCGGCTCGATAAGTATCACCGAAATATCTAATGATGCGGGCAACTGGAAAATTCAGCTATGAATTGGTAGTAGCGATTGAAATCGCTTTCGGTTTAATGAAGGCAAAGTCGAAAGCGATTTCAATCGCTACTACCAATTCATAGCAGGTTTTAATAATTCTCGGTAGAGCTTAATTCAATCAAAATATCTTGCGCCCCTTGCCACAGCACTAATTTGCCCATTTCTTTTAGCTGAGAACGGCCTTCCAAAATCGTTGCAAAGTGATTCCCGGCAAGCTGACCAAGTTTGCTGGCGAACATACAAGCTCCGTAAGGAAATAAAATTTCAGTCTCGCTTAAATTGCCGGTATAAATCAAAAGTTCGCCCGGTGCGGGATGGCTGGTGTGATTCTCGTAGCCTACCCCAACCGGGAAATCACCCATCGGAACCCAGGCGGCTTCTCCGCTCCACCGGGCTTGAATCAACTTGTTTTGGAAAGGCAACATTTTGTGAAGGGCGGCACATGTTTGCGGCGCGTTTTCTTCTTCCAGCGTAGCCGTAAATTTAAAAGGGCCAACTGTAATATTTAGCAAATTTCCAGCCATGTAGTTCTCCTTGATAAAGGAGAGTATACAGGATTTGGTGTAGCCTTGCTATTGCACTACGATTTCAAGTATAAGCCTGGAAGGTAGGGTGAGCGTCAGTTTTTTGCAATGACCCAGACGTGAACGTCCGGGCTGGCTTGACTTGGCGCAAAAAATTGACGCTCACCCTGGAAGGTAAAAATGGTTGTGGGTGAAGGTCAAAGTTTGGTAAAATTGTAGCTTTTATTTTAATTGACCCATCCAAATTAGCTGGACAGTATATACCTTTTGTTCACCTGCTTTAACCTGGAATTTAACCGAGTTTCGTTAAACTGAGGATTAGAAAAAGCTATTTCTTTTTCACAGCTGGAAATAGGTGGAGTAAACATTAAATTAAATCAGGCTAATTTGAGCAGAAAAAGATATTTTTATAAAACTCATTACTTATCATCCCAATTCTAATCTTTTAAGGGCGTTAAGCTGGCTACTGGTAGGCATGTCAACTTTGTTTATAGTGATTGAAGCTTTGGTGGGGGTTATTAATATGATGGTTAACTATATATTCCAGCACAAGGCATCAAAGATAAACTAGCAATGATTCAGCTTTTGATAAATAATCCCCTGTTGTTACTGTTTAGTGTTGCTGCGCTGGGCTACCTGATAGGCCGCATCAAAATCGGGGGGAATAGCCTGGGCGTGGCAGCAGTTTTATTTACCGGGTTAGCAATTGGGGCGCTTGACCCCAATCTTAAATTACCCGAATTAATTTACCAGCTTGGTCTGGTTTTATTTGTTTATACCGTGGGCCTGAGTAGTGGCCCTAATTTTGTGGCAGCGTTCCGGCGAAAAGGTTTGCGCGATAATATTTTTATTGCCGGGTTACTGGTTATGGCAGCATCCCTGACCTGGCTGGCGCAAGTGCTTCTAAACCTGAAACCTGCGTTGGCTGCTGGAATGTTTGCCGGAAGTTTGACCAATACTCCCGCGTTGGCGGCGGTACTGGAACAGGTAAAAAATTCGCCATCTACATCTACACCAGGTATAACCCTTGACCAGGCTCTAGCCGAGCCAGTAATAGGCTATTCGATTGCCTATCCGATGGGTGTTATCGGAACGCTGGTGGCGATTTATTTTTTCCAACGTTTGTGGCGTATTGACTATGCTAAAGAAGCGCGTAGTTTCCCCGAACTAGGGGCTTCCAACGTGCAACTGCTCAACCGCACTATCGAAATAGCCAATCCCCAGGTTTGCGATTTGCCTTTAGACCAGTTATTCAAGGAACATCAGTGGGATGTTATTTTTGGTCGGGTGAAGCCCCGGCAGGGTGGTCAGTTGAATCTGGCTGATAACAGCACCCGGCTTGAAATTGGCGATCTGGTTAGCGTGGTCGGTACTCAGGAAGAATTGGAGCGAGTAGCGCCTGAATTGGGTCGCTTTAGTGAGTTACGATTGGATTTTGACCGTAGCGATTTGGATTATCGCCGAATTTTTGTCTCGAACCCCCAGTTGGCGGGCCGTCGTCTTAGCGAAATCAAGTTACCTCACCAATTTGGCGCAATTATAACCAGAATACGCCGGGGCGACCTCGAATTTTTGCCCCACCAGGACACTCAATTGCAATTGGGCGACCGGGTGCGAGTAGTGGCCTATCGCAACCGAATGTCCTCCGTCAGTGCCTTTTTTGGCGATTCTTATCAGCACCTGAGCGAAATAAACGTTTTTACCTTTAGTCTGGGTATAGGGTTAGGCTTATTGGTGGGACTAATACCGCTACCTCTGCCCGGCGGCCTGACCTTAAAATTGGGGATAGCAGGCGGGCCACTGATTGTAGCCCTGTTATTGGGAATTGTCGAGCGCACCGGGCCAGTAGTGTGGAGCGCACCCTATAATGCAACTCTGACTTTGCGCCAGATTGGGCTGGTAATCTTTTTGGCGGGAGTGGGGACGCGGGCCGGTTATCCCTTTGTCTCTACCCTGACTCAGGGCGGCTCAAACGGAATTTATCTGTTTATCGCGGGTGCGCTCATCACTGCTTTAACCGTTTTTGCGGCTCTCTGGATTGGCTACCGCGTTTTGAAAATCCCGATGGGTGTATTAACCGGGATGGTCGCCGGGTTACAAACCCAGCCTGCCGTACTTAGCTTTGCCTTGGAACAAACCGAGAATGATTTGCCTAACCTGGGTTATGCTACGGTTTATCCAATGGCAATTATTGTCAAAATTGTATTGGCCCAGATTCTGGTTGCTCTGCTACGTTAAACTAATTTATTTTCCCCGCTGTATCGGCTATACAAATAGCGCTATGCCCGCTTCATTTGTTGTAAAATATTCAGGAAAGCTACACCTGTTCCACAAAGTCAGTAGTTGCCTTTCAAACCGAACAAGAGATTAAATTTGATTTCAGGTAAAATGCCGATGAAGCAGGCCCAAACCAAAAAGGCGGGGCGGCAGCGCACCAAGATACTTGGTGTGTTGATGGATAATTTGACGTTGGACGAAGCGGTAGCCCAAATTGAAAGCTGGGTGCAAGCGCGGCGCGAAGACCCGACTGTTCCGGCCCGGCGCATCATTACTGCCAACCCCGAATATGTGATGGCGACGCGAAAAGATGCTGAGTTGCGCGAGATTGTGAACAGCGCCGATATGGTCACGCCCGATGGCATTGGTCTGATACTGGCAGGAAAGCTGTTAAGGCAAACTTTCCGGGGGCGGGTGACAGGAGTGGCACTTTCGCACGCGCTGGCAAAACGCTCGGCCCAGACGGGTTTGCGCCTTTTTTTATTGGGGGCTGGGCCGGGCATCGCCGAAGAAGCAGCAACCCGCTTTGCCGAGCTTTATCCAGGAATTGTGCTTGTTGGGGTTTTTGCGGGACAGGCCGGGCCAGAAGGCGATTATGAGAGTTTGGAGAGAATTCGGGCGGCCCAGCCTGATATAGTGCTGGTCGCCTATGGGATGGTGAAACAAGACCGTTGGGCTTTGCGTAATGTAGAGCAGAGCGGCGCGGCGGTAGCTATCGGCGTGGGCGGAGTACTGGATTATGTGAGCGGACGGGTGTCACTAGCACCGCCTGTGCTGCGACGGCTGGGGCTGGAATGGGCTTACCGGCTTTACAAAGAACCCTGGCGCTGGCGGCGGCAGGTCGCTCTACCCCATTTTGTGCTGGCAATCGGCTGGCAAATGGGGCTTAATCTGAAAGATTTTCTGAGCGGGCTTTTACGCCGCCGAGGAGCATAGATTGTGGCAACCGAGAATTTTTTGAAATGCAGCGTGCATCCCGACGAGGAAGCGGCTCTCACCTGTGGCGGCTGCGGCAAGCCTGTCTGTACATGCTGCATGACCCTAACGGGCGAGGGAGTACGCTGTGACGAGTGTATGGCCCGCCTGAATGCCCGTTCTTATGGCACTGATACTGCCGCCGAAGGGACAGGTTGGGTGCGCGAACCAGAGCAAGTGGTTATTCCGGCGGATGAGTATCCGAGCGAAGCGCCGCCCAAAACCAGGACTGCCAGTAGCGAACCGCAGCTTATCGAAATTAACCCAGTAACGGGCGAGGTTTCCACCGATATTACTTTTTGTACTCGCCATCCCCAGGTTGAAACGGGCTTGCGTTGCGGGCGCTGCCAGACCCCGATTTGCCCACGCTGTATGATTTACACGGCGGTGGGTTTGCGCTGTCCCGATTGTTATGATGAGGGGCAGGTTCGGCCCAAAGCGAAAGCGAAAGCGACAACCGAAAGCAAGCCGCGAGTCACGCCGGACGGCAGAATTATCGAGCGCGATACCGGCTTTCGTACCTACTGGAAACGTACTCCGGCGCGCTATTTAGTCGAGCCGCAGCATTATGCCCTGGCGGTGGTAGCGGCGGCTGGCGCGGCGCTGGTCGGGGGCGGGCTGTGGGGCTTCTTCCTGGATGCGGGACGCGCTGCCAGCCGGGGCGTGAGCAGTACTTTCGTTAATTCGGTGCATATTTTGCCGGAGCTTTTGCTGGGCGTAGTAATAAGCGAAGCAATTGCACGAGCAACGCGAGACCGACGCGGGCCAGGTCTACAAATTATTGCGATGCTAGGCGTATTGTTCAGTTATTTTGTGGCAATTGCGACCCTGATTGTACGCGCTTTGCAGACCAGAGGCATAGAAGCGCCCGAACCGGGCCAGCTAATTGATGCTACCTGGAAAGTTTTCACTGGCCTCTTTAGCGGCGGCGGCTCAGGGACGGGTATAAGTATGCTGTTCTTCTTCGCGCTGGGGGCAATTATCGGCTGGATTCGGCTGAAGCCTTAAACTCAATACCATTCAAATAACGGCTGTAGGAGGGGTCTGCGCCCTCGATTTTTCCCCGCGTCACCAAAATCGAGGGCGCAGACCCCTCCTACACTGGTTTACGGCTTATTTTGTTAAAGAGCATCAATCGCTGTGGTCTGTTTAAACCGAAAGCGATTGAAATCGCTACTACGGACGCGAAAATTTTACAACTTACTTTAGGTTGAGGAACAATTATATTAGAAATATAACGCAATATAGAATAACCTGTATTCGACAATTTTTGAGCAGTCTGATATTTGCTTTCTGCTTTTTACTTTCCGCTTGTGGGTCAGATAAAGAGGCGAGTATTGTTAGTCCGTCGCCAACTACTTTTGCAAACCCTACCACTACAGTAGCTGTTCCCCCTTCTCAAAATTCGCCTGTCACTCCCACTCCCTTTAATTTGATCCAAAAATTGCAAGCTCAAGGTATAAATGTAGCTTCGGCTGGCACTGACTATGATTTTACGATGGTGACTCAAGTTGATGGTAATAGATTGATGGTTAATGGAGAGTATCTGACCTTTTTTGAGTTTCCTAACGCTGAAGCAGCCAATGTAATCTATGTTTCGCCCGAAGGAGCAACTTTTCGGAATGTGAAAGGCGCAACGGTAAATTTCAGTCCGGCTAAGATTGGCCCACACGTTTATAAAAAAGATAATTTAATAGTTTTATATGTTGGTAACGACCAAACTCTGCTTGACGCTTTGAAGGTTGTTATGGGTAATCAGATAGCTGGAGTGTAATTTTATTTCCTGAAAGTAGGAAAGAGAACTGATTAATTTTAGAGTAGAGTTAACCTTGCCTTTGTTTTGTACATCCTAATTAGTCGCTTCGTGCTTAAAATTTCACCAAAGCTAAATCTAAGTTTAAAAATAGTGTGAGATATATCACACTATTTTTGTGATACAGTTCCTAACCCCCGCTGTTTTTTATCGGCTACCATGCAAGAGTAAAGGTATAAACGCCTGAGTAAAGTGTTAGTGTTTCGCATATCTTCCAAAAACAAATGGGTTGGTAGCACAATAATAGTTTCCTCGATATAGCATAATCGAACCAGACCTCCCAGTAAGTTAATTTTCAGTAGATTTGGGTACGCAAAATTTAATATGGGTTAGTGCAGAAAGTGGAGGTGCAACTATGCGGCTACTACTTAGTCTTGTACTTGGCTTTGGGATTCTCTACTACTTGTACGACAACATGGATAACCCCAGTTTGCGGGCGCTTCAAGCCGTTATCGAACGGGAAATCGGCGGAAGCAACATGGTTGTAATGCTTGACCAGCTTGGTACGCCCAGCAGCGTGTCGAAAAAGCTGGTGAACAAAGGAGTAATTATGACCAGCATTGTAGCAGTGGATAACACCGATTTCAATAGCCGGAAGCTGGGCGAAATCGCCAATCAGTACCAGCGTCCGGCAGTTGGGATGCGTTTCCAGCTAGAAGAAAAAGCGGGTTATACGCTGATAACAGTTATCCGGCTTGAGGCGAACGGCACACTTTCGAGCAAGCAAGTGCGGGTTAACTACGAGGCGAAGGCCGATAAGTGGATACCCGCTTAGAAAGTTGCTATTCCAGCGCCAAATCGCTGATATAGAATAGCAGCTGGCGGGAGTCGGGTCCGAGACCGAGTGCCTGGGGGGATTGGGGCTGTCCCGCCGGGTAGAAGTCGAGGCGATGCGCGCCGGGTTTGAGCTTTATTTCCAGTTGGACGGTTTGTTGAGCGGCGGTAGCGAGGCCATCCCAGATGGTTGCTCCGTCAAGGGTTAGGCGGAGCCGTTGCTCGCCGCTCAACAAACCCAGGTTAAGGCTCAAACGTGCGGTGCGCTCTCCTGGCCCCTGCCAGAGCAAATTCAAGTTAGCCGGGCCAGCCGCCCAACGATGGCGACCACCGCCAATCTCGTCTGGCTCGGCCTCGTACCAACTATCACCAATCTGAGCGAAAGGACGGCGGTCACTTTCAGGCAACAACGGCAGCGCATAAACTTCCATTTTTTCATCACTATAAACGGGTTTAGCATCGGGTACAACACGGGCAATGGCGCGGCGCGATTTAGCCGGGTCGGTGGTGTCGCGCTCCTTTTGGGTTTGCGGGGCGTAAAGCACCAGGTAGCGCGCTTTATAATAGGAAAAAGCATCGTACCAGCTTTGGTCGCCCGGCAAATTTCCGGCGGCTTTGGCGGGACGGAAAATGTCGGGCCGTTCTTTGAGTAGCATTAGTTCCTGAAAACCGGGCGTGCGATTAACGAAAGGATGCTCGTATTCTCGCGAAATATAGCCATTGAAAATCCGCTTGTGGTGAATGGTCTGGTTAGCCATGCGCGGTGCGCCGCTCCAAAAGCCGCCCTGAGCGGGCAATTCTGTCAGCGAATAATCGCTTTCGTCCTGGCCCAGTTTTTCAAAGAAGGGCGAAGGGCTGACCGAATTGAGCGGGTAGGGAATCTGGAGAAATTCCAGCGTAATTAGCAGACTAGCCAGTGCCGCCACCGACCAGCCGTTTTTGAAAAATCGCCACTGGCGCGAAAATTCTATCAAGCGGGTCAGGCCAAAAGCGGCACAGACCGCCAGCGCCAGCATTGCAATCACAATAAAGCGGTCAGGGCTGCGGGTGATTTTGATAACAGGCCAGTTCTGAATAACCGCGAATGGCATGGGCCAGCCCGGTTCAGGCCCATTCAGCCGCAAAGTTGGCCCAAACGAAAGCAACCAGAAAACCCCAAAAACTATTCCCCAAAAGCGCGTCGCCCGAACCAATACCAACCCAACAAGCGCCAAACCCAAAGCAACATATCCCAAATAAACCTGCGCCGCCAGCCAGCCAGTTAAATACTGTGCCGAAAAGTTTTGGGCAAGACCGCCAAATATGGTTGAGGTAGTTGGTGGAATGAAAAAAGCTGCGAGAGTGGGCGAGAATTGCTGTGCCGAGGTTTCGGCGGGCAAATAATAGCTGGTCTGCCCCAATTCGCGCACCATCGGAATCAGGACAGGCGATATTATCAGGGCGAATGAGCCGAGAATGAGGGCAATTATTAGCAAGCGCGTTTTATATCCGCTCAAAAAAGGCTTTTCGGCGGGATAAAGCAGGTAAATTCCTGTAAACATCAGCAAAAACAGGACGTAATACCAATCGGTCAGGGCAGTACAAATCAGAAACAGGACTGCCAACGCAACATTAAGGCCGCGCCGCTCTTTCTCTCGCGTGGCTTTGAGTAGAAAGAGCAGATAGAAGGGCAGCCATTCCAGCGAAATAAGCTGCATCAAGCCCTTGAGTGTGCCGATATGGTAGGGGGCATAGGCAAAAATCAGGCTGGCGGCAAAGGCGGCGGCTCGGTTGCGACATAGATAATTCAGCAGCAAATATGCCCCAATGCCACCCATCACGAACGAAAAAAAGACGATGAAGTTATAGGCAACCGTCAGGCCAAAGAGCAATTGCACCGGGTAGCTGATAATACCATTGAGCGGGTGCAAGGTGTGAAAATAAAGGCTGACCCCATCGGGATAGTAGATAAAATCGGTCAGGAACGGATTTTTGAAGCGCAATAAAGCGCGGGGAACCCACCACAAATTCCACAAATTTTGGTCGCGGTCTTCTACCAACACTCCTGGCAAGGCGATATTAAAATTGAAGATGAGCGGATAGGTAAAAAGCGCCGTGAGCAATAAATGGCCTAGCGCGACGAGCCAGAGCGAATTTATCGTTGATTTCGGGTGGACGCTGGCGGGTTTCTCCTGAGCGGGAACGGGCGCAACGTGGTTTAGTCCCAACCCATTGCCTCCAACTCCTCATCGGTGATGCCAAAGAAATGGGCGATTTCGTGCAGGACGGTGCGCCGTACCTGTTCTTTGATAGCGGCGGAATTGCCGCCAAATTCGTCTTCGAGCGGCTCTTGATAGATGGTAATTTTGTCGGGCAGAGCGAAGTTGTAGCCGCTAGTGCGTTCGGTGCGCGGCGTGCCTTCGTAGAGGCCGAACAACGTTTCTTCATCCGGGTTCATACCAAGTTCGATTAGCTTGCGGCGGGTCGGGCGACCTTCGACCACAATAACCACATTTTCGCGGCGCAACATTCGCCGGAAGCGCGGCGGAATAGTCCGCAGGGCCGACGACACCAGTTTTTCAAATTCGTGGCGGGATAGAGCCAGGCTCAATTTTGGTATATCCTCCGGGCTACAGTTTTTCCTGACTCTCAAGTTGCCGATTTAAGTAGGCTTCATACTCCGGGCCGCAAATAGTTTTGAGTACTCGCTCGACGTTCGGCAAAGGTTCGCGCCAGAGCCATTCGGGTCGCAGCCAGAAACCGGGAAGCGCCAACGAATATATCTTACCCTCGCTATCGAGCAGGATGGGTTGGTACTGTCCATTCTGGTTCAGCCGATAAAACTCGGCCTGATTTTGGGTCGGGTCAATCAGCCAATATTCCGGCACACCTCCGGCGGCATATTCTTGAAATTTGTCGTGGCGATCACGCCATTCGCTTTCGGGAGAAACTACCTCGACTGCCAGGTCAGCCGGGCCGCGCACCAGTCCATTTTCTAAACGACTCAGATTAGCTTTTGCCAGAAACAATAAATCCGGCTCTCGACCAGAACCGCGTTTGCCCGGCAGCTTCATCTGGAAAGGATTTTGGATAATTACTCCCAAGTCGAATGTGCGGACAAAGACCCTGAACGCTTCATAGAGTAAACCTGCGATTTCTTGGTGCTGCCAGTTTGCTGGACTGCTCATTTCGATTCTCCCATCCACCCATTCTGCTAACGTATCTTCGTCGGCCCAATCCAGAAATTCCTCATAGGTAATTTTGCCGTTTTTTCCAATTGGCAACGGCTTGTCGGGCAGGTGATAGGGATATTCTACTAATGCTATCGGCTTTTCGCTTACTTCGCTCATCTCAAATACCTTCCTCCCGCTTGACCCTGATAATGCTGACCTGAGAGGGCAAATATAGCACGCGGAAGGGTGGTTCGGCAAGCTAAAAAATCGCGAACGGCATCTGCGTTAATCTCGTGCTAAATACCAGTCCAACACTCGTAAGGCGCGCAGCGTGTTCCATCGGCTCGGTCGGCCCTCGCCCTCGTCCGTCTCGACCAGCATCACGCCGGGGTGCCGGGTTTCGAGCGGCCATTGGTCGTTGTCGTCCCGCTTGGATGCGCCCAGCTCGATAGCCTCGGTCACGCGCTCGTCGGGAGCGACACCGGCTTGTCGCAGGTACTCAAGCCCGCGCAGCACGTCGTAGTGCCACCACGTCGGGAAGGCGAAATGGGTCCAAGCGGTGTTGACGACCTCACCAGTCGAGCGCCGACGGAAGAGGCGGCGTTCGAGGAGGTACTCCTGCCCACCCAGACGGGCTTCGGTCACTTCCGGGCTGCTCCCAACGCGCAGTTCGTACTCTAGTAAAGCCTCGAGTACGCAGATGGTGGTGTTGAACGACGACCGCGTCGAGCCGTTTTCGGCCTCGCAGTTCCAGCCGCCATCGGGCAGCTGCTCGGCTAACAGTCGGTCAACGATGCCCCGAACATCCTGGCCGAAGTACGCGCCGACCATGCTCACCTGTCCATTGATACATGGTTCCACCTCACCGACGAAGAAAGGATTGTTATCACACTCCTGCGGGCCGCAACCCTTCCAGGTCACGCCATCACGGACACGCCCCACCGCGTGACGGGCCTGGTCGCTTGCGGGATCGAGACCCAGGTCCCGCAGCAGCATCAGGGCGTGCATCGTGGAGTTCCATCCATGATTCCACGCCGCCCCGCCCCACCGCCCATCGGCCCCCTGGAGGGCGAGCAGTTGTGCGCCCACGCCTTCGATGGCGACCCGCGCTCGCTCGGTGGCGACCTCCTCCGGGGGCGCATCGGTCAGGTCTTGCATGACCTGCCAGCGGATCGAAGGGTCAGAATCAAGCAGCCACTCTATGACCGAGTTCTTTGGCTTCGGGACTTGCCGTTTGGGTGGATTGGTCTCCATCTGTTGGTCCTCCTTATTTAAGAAATGCTCAGTTCTTTTTCGATGATTTCACCAATATCGCCCCAGGGGTCGGGCTTGTTGATTTTGTAGGCTTTTATTACCGGGTTTTCGTAATCGGCGAAAGAGACCAGCACATAAAAAGCGTCGGGGTAATAGGCCGTTCTTACATCGGTGGGCGAAGGGCGGGCCTGAGTTTTGGGGTGGCTGTGATAGATGGCGATTAGTTCGAGGCCGCTTTCGTCCAGTTCTTCTTCGGCGGCTAATTGCTGGTGCGGCTCAATCAAATAGCGGATTTGCTTGTTTTCCGGCTCAATGTTGCTAGTTGGATAATGCTTTGAAACAAGACCCGCGCTACCGCCTAGCAATCCGCAGCCTTCGTCCGGGTAAACGCCGCGCAAATGGTTTAACATTTCTTCATATATGTACGCCGGAATCGTCAGGCTATCTTTCTCGGTCATATTACCACCACAACTTTTGCTCCATCTCGTCTTCCAGTTCATCAATCGAGCGGTTGAATAGCCCGGCACTGAGCGATTTCCAGCCACCTTCCGCCAGCAATACGACAATTTGCCCAGCTTCGATTTCGCGGGCTACTTTTAACGCGCCGTAGATTGCTGCGCCGCAAGAAACACCAGTGAACAGCCGGGTCTTTTCCAGCAAAAGGCGTTGGGCTGCGACCGATTGCGCGTTAGTGACGACCAGTTTGCGGTCAAGGCGCTCTAGTTCGATAATCGGGGGAACGTAGCCACCCTCAAGGTTGCGTAAGCCCTGCACCACTTCGCCCATCATCGGCTCAACCGCGACAATCTGAATCGCTTCGTTCTGCTCTTTCAAGTAGCGACTTACGCCCATCAGCGTGCCGCCCGTTCCCAGTCCAGCGACAAAATGGGTCAGGCCCGGCAAATCGCGCCAGATTTCCGGCCCGGTGGTTTCGTAGTGAGCCTGTGGGTTAGCCGGATTCGCATATTGAAAAGGCATAAAATATTTATCGGGGTCGCGCTGCACCAGTTCGAGAGCCAACTCAACCGAGCCGTTGCTGCCCTTGCTGCCGTCGCTCAAAATTACTTCCGCACCGTAAGTTTCCAGCAATTGCCGCCGCTCTACCGTAAAACTATCGGGCATCACAATTGTGACTTTGTAACCTTTGAGCCGCCCAATCATCGCCAGAGCAATTCCGGTATTACCACTGCTCGGTTCGAGAATGTGCTGGCCCGAACCAGGCCGCAATTGCCCTTTGTGCTCGGCTTCCTTAATCATGTAGAAAGCGATGCGGTCTTTTACGCTACCTGAAGGATTCATTCCCTCGACCTTCGCGAAAATCCGCACCGTCTCCGGCTTCGGACTAAGCGCACTGATTTCGATCAGTGGCGTATTACCAATAGTTTCTAATATATTTTTGTACAGCATTTTAAATAAGTTCCCGGTCTGCTATCGCAGGCCCATTTTTATATAAAGATTTTCGCTTGTGCCTGAAAGTAGTAGCGATTTGCCCAATTGGGCAAATCGCTACTACCAATGCGAAATTTTCAGTAGAATCAGTAATGTCTTTTTAATTCAAAACTCGCCCCGAAGGGGTGGTCTTCGACCAAAATTCAAACTCAAAATTTATTCAAACGGTTCGTAAAATTCGGGGACACGGCTTTCGATTATCTTGAGCATATGATTAGCAACGTGTTCCTGAAAATAGGGTGCGGCGCGGTGTGCATCTACTGCATCGCTATCGGTATATTGTTCATAAAGGAAGAAGCGGCGCGGGTCGGTGGTGGAACGATGGGCCAGATACATCAAGTTGCCCGGTTCCTGACGGGTATGTTTGGTCATTACCTTCAAAATTTCAATCGCTTCATCCTCATGTCCAGCTTGAATTATATAAGTTACCGCAAGACAAATCACGCGACTTTCCTCCTTTTAAAATTCACCACACAGACACGGAGACACGGAGAATTTAATAGTGATGAGTAATGAGTGAAAATCAGCAGACGGAGCAGCCTCCTACAAATCAGCCCTGATTCTGTGGGACATTGCTCCGCCAATGGATTTTCACTCATCACTCATCACTCATCACTTCCTAACATCCCCCGCTCATGGCGGGCAGGATGACGACGGTATCGCTTTCTTTGACGACGGTGGTTAGCCCCTGCATAAAGCGGACATCCTCATCGTTCAAGTACAGGTTGACGAAGCGGGCAATTTGTCCGTCCTCGGTCAACAGCTGGTTTTTGATGGAAGGATATTTGCGGTCTAAACTGTCCAACACATCGCCGATAGTGCCGCCGTCAACCTGCACTTCTTTCACTCCGCCCGAAAGTTTCCTCAATACTGGTGGTAATTTCACAGTAGCCATCTTCTAAGTTCCTTTCATAGTGATGAGTGATGAGTGATGAGTGATGAGGAAGTCCATTGACGGAGCAATGTCCCACAGAATCAGGGCTGATTTGTAGGAGGCTGCTCCGTCTGCTGATTTTCACTCATTACTCATTACTCATCACTTCCTACGCAATTCGGCAAGCCGGAATGAGGACATCGCCCCGGCGGTGCTGCTCTAGTAAATCGTCAATATCGGCGTGTTCGCCACAGGCGACGCAATGCGGGTCGCGGCGTAACTTTAGTTCGGTAAATTCAGCTTCCAGCGCATCGAAGAGCAGGAAACGTCCGGTCAGGCTTGTACCAATTCCCAGCGCCAGTTTTATCGCTTCGTTGGTCTGAAGCAAGCCGATTATGCCGGGCAACACGCCCAGCACGCCCGCTTCGGTGCAGTTCGGAGCCATTGCCGCCGGGGGCGGGTCGGGGTAGATGCAGCGATAGCACGGCCCTCCATAAGGAACGAGCGTGGTAAGCTGCCCATCGAAAGAGAGGATGCTGGCGTGAACGACTGGCTTGCGATACTTTACCGCAAAATCGTTGACCAGATAGCGCGTCTCGAAATTATCTGTGCCATCTACTACTAAATCATATTGCGGTAGGATGCGCTCGATATTTTCGGCAGTCAGCCGTTCTTTGTAGACCACCACGTTTACATCGGGGTTGAGACCCTGAATTGCTTTGGCGGCGCTATCGGCTTTGTACTGTCCCACGCGCTCGACGGTGTGAATAATCTGGCGCTGCAAATTGCTTTCTTCGACCACATCATTATCTATAATGCCCAGCGTGCCAATGCCCGCCGCTGCCAGATAAAAAGCGTTCGGCGCGCCCAAACCACCCGCACCAATCAGCAAAATTTTGGTATCGAGCAGTTTTAGCTGACCCTGTTCGCCTACTTCCGGCACAAGCAGATGGCGACTATAGCGGTTTTGCTGGGCGGC
>JBBQXW010000064.1:0-27774 GCA_038209275.1 Chloroflexia bacterium
GTCAATTTTGTCGCCGGGAGTTTCAAAATATTCGCGCACTTCACTGAGCATATACTGGCTACAACAAATCAGCCGCCAAGATTCATAGGCCAGCCACCACTCGACGTTATTGATGGCACGCGGCAAATCGCCGGGCAGATAACCCTGACCGCGCCCGCGTTCGGTGGCGTGAATGGTGGCAACCAACGGCACACGATAATGATGCTTGAGCGAAACACCCGTGAAAGCTACCAGCCAATCGTGGGCATGAATTACATCGAACGGGCCATGTTTCTCAAAAAGGGCATAGGCCGCTTCCTGAAGGCGCAAATTGGTTTGCCAGGCAATCGAGAAAAAATCCGCCGGGTCTACCGCGCCGGGCGGGTCTACCCGATAGACATAACGATTTTTGCCTTCTTCCAAATTCGGCCCACCTTTCAGGCGGGGCGTTAGAAGATGGACTTCAATATCCTCGTTCACCAGAGCCGGAACGAGTTCGGTAACGTGCTTGCCAAGCCCGCCCACGTTATTTGGGGGAAATTCCCAGGAAAGCATCAGGACGCGCATGGTCTTTTAAGCTCCTAAAATGACGATTTACGATTTACGATTTACGATTTACGATTTATCTGCGTTCATCTGTGTTCGGCATTTCGCATTTTTAACTCAAAATTCAAAATTCAAAACTCAAAATTAATCCTTCGCCTGGTTGAGCCATTTTCCGAACAGGCTGTATTCCAGGGTACGCACCCGCCGGAAACCGAAACCTTCGTAGAGGCGTTGCGATTGGTAGTTGTTTTCCTGAGTACTGAGCGTAACACGGCGCGCTCCCCGGTTTGCCATAAGCTCGACGGCGTAAGCCAGTTGATAAGCCCCTAATCGCTGCCCCTGTATATCCGGCGCAACTGCCAGACGGTCAAGATGCGCCCAGCGTTCGTACAGAGTAAAGCCGAAGTACCCGATGGGACGGGGCAAGCCGGAAGGCGACGGCTGCGGTTGATAGGCCAGATAAACAGTGACCCCTTCTTGCTTTATATAATGGTCTAACTCGGTGCGCCCGTTCCACCAGAGCCAGGGAAAAGCAGCATTATCTACCACCAGCAAATCTTCAAACATATTGGGCTGGTAGGGCATGAGCAAGGGCGCGTTGGGATGCTTGCGATAGTCGTAACTGGGTAGCACATCGGGCTTTTCGTAATAGACGATGCGCTCCATCTCGTAAAACCCTGCCTCGACGTAGAAACGGGCGTTGTCGCTTTGCTCATCGCTGCCAATAACTACCGCGCCATAACCCCGCCGGGCGTACTCATCCACCAATCCGTTAACCAAATCGGCCCGGTAATAGCGGGCTTTAGTTTCGATAATCTGACCGATATTTTCGCGCCGCCGCCAATTATCGCCCACAATATATTCAGTCGTGCCACGCACACGCAGGCACAGCCCCGGAAATTCCATCACATGATTACGGAAGCCCGGAGTGTTGAAGTGGCTGTTCCAATTAAGGTTCAGGCCGGTCACGTCTTCCGGGCGAATTGGGTCAAGCACGGGTGCTTCTTTATCCTTCCTGGATTTGGCCTCTCCATTGAGGCGCTGGCGCAATTGTTCAAACATTGCCTTACTTCTTAATATAAACGTCTTTCAAAGACCAGAGACCGATGGCGGTCAAATCTAAATTTTTAACGTAGGGCTTGACGAGCAAATAGTTAACGTTATAGGTCAGCGGAAAGATTGGCGCATCGTTGAGCGCAAGCTGTTCGGCCTGACCATAGATTTGCAAACGCTTTTGGGAATCGGTTTGCTGGTCGCCCTGCTTCAGCAAATCATCGAAAGCGGGATTATTGTAGCCAGTATCGTTGAAAGGGCTGCCGCTAGACAGTAGCGAACGCAAAAAGTTTTCCGGGTCGGGATAATCTGCTGTCCAGCCATACAGAAAGGTCTGGAACTGGCGCTGGCTCAAGCCGCTTTGAAAATCTTTGTAATCGAACTGACGCACTTCCAGGTCAATATCAAAAGCCTGTTTGTAAACTTCTTTGAGGACGCGGGCCAACGGGCTGCCAGTGTAATACAAAGTAATTTTGGGCAAATTGGCGGGAGTGCGATAGCTGGATTGGGCAATCAAATCGCGGGCGCGGTTGATGTCGTAGACAATCGCGCCGGGATTGCCGCTATAGCCAGGCATACCGGGAGGTAAAATAGTAACGGCGGGTTGCACTTTACTTTCGTACATTACGCGGGCCACTTTAACTCGGTCAACTACCAGCGCAAACGCCTGTCGAATTTTTGGGTCATCGAAAGGACGGAGGCGAGTATTAAAGCCCAGGTAAGTTAGCGAAAGTTCGGGTTTGCTGACCAGTTCTTTGTTGAGCGGGTTGTTTTTATCCAGCGCCCGGTCTACATCGCCCGAATTGAGGCTTATCAAATCGAATTTGCCCTGCTCGTACTGAACCAGACCGTTAGCCGCGTCTGCGCCCTGAGTAAAGTTAATCCGGGCAAGGTAAGTGGGTCTACCATAATATAGTTCGTTGCGGGCCAGTTTCAAATATTGGTCGCGTTTATATTCGGTCAGCTTGAACGGGCCAGTGCCGTCGGGCTGGTCAAAACCTTTAGCCACCGCATCGGGGTTGAGAACGAAAAAGACGTTGTAGGTCATTTTGGCGAGAAAATAAGGCCGGGCCGAATCGAGCTTTATTTGCAGGGTGTATTTGTCCTTGACCGTCAGGCCGGAAATTTCGGTAGCGCGGCCCTCGATTTTATCCTTCACGCCTGCAATGTCGTTCATGTAGTTGGCGGCGGGCAAGGTGGTGGCGGGGTCGGGGGCAGCCAGTTTTGGGTCGGTAGCGCGCTCCATCGAAAATTTTAAATCGTCGGCGGTAACTTCCCGTCCGCTCTGGAACTTTGCGCCCTGCCGCAACGTGAAAGTATAGAGTGTTCCCTGTTCGGTGATGTCGGGCATTCGGGCGGCGAGGTCGGGGACGACCTGCAAGTTTTTGTCGAGCGTAACCAGGCCGCTATAAATCTGGCGTAGCACAAAGCTGGTGCCTGTTTCGCTAACCAATGCCGGGTCAAAACTATTGACCTGCCCTCCGGCAAGGTTCAGCACCTGTTCATCGTCTTTCAGACCGCTAACAGGAGTAAGTGAAGTTGCTGCGGCAGTAGCAGTAGCCACGACGGGCTGATTTGGTCGGGCCGTTGCCGGGGCAGTCAGGGCGACAGTACCGCCAGTAGAGTTGGTGGTTTTACTATCTGGTGCAGGGGTCGGGGTATCGCTGTCGCAGGCAGCCAGCGCCAGGGCAAGAATTAATATAAGCACCGGCAATATGGTAAAGTTGGCAGTTTTTTTATAACTGGCGCGCCGAACCGCCCGCGCCGAATTTGTCTTTGATAACAAATAAATACTAGCTCCCTAAAAGTTTTTAACAAGACCGACCCTAATTTTAGCAGTATTGGCAATAGCGGTCAAACCAGCGCCAGGATTTGACGCGCACTCTCATTTGAGTTCCCAAAGTTTGAGGGCGGTATCTATCTGATGGGCGCTGAGGATAAACTTGCCGTCACGAGAGAAGCTCAAGAAAAATGGGCCACTAAAATTTTGAGCCAGCGTATTAGAAGTTTCTTTGCCAGTGGCGCTTTCCCATAAACTCAGCAAACCGTTGTTATGGCTGATGGCGAGGGTTTTACTTTCGGGGCTGAAACTCAGGGCGGTAGCACCACCCGAAGGGCAAGTCAGAGTAGCCCGTTCTTTAAGGCTATTAGCCGAAACGTCCCACAACTTGATAAAATTATCGTCGCCCGCGCTGGCGAGAGTGCGCCCGTCCGCGCTAAAAGCAAGGCTGTGTAGCGGCGCAGTATGTCCTTTGAGGTTGGCTAATTCCTGCCCAGTGGCAATATCCCACAACTTGACCGGGTAATGCTTGCTTTCGCTATCGCCGCTTCCGGCAGCAGCTAATCGCTTTCCGTCTGGACTAATCGCCAGAGCATAAAATTCGTAAAACTCTGGCACTTTCCCCTTGAGCAAACCGAGTGGCTTGCCGGAGGGCATTTCCCATAGCCGAATCGTGCGATCCTGGCTGGCGCTGGCAAGCATTTTCCCATCGGGCGTAAAAGCCAGTGCCGTAATAGCTTCGGTATGCTGATTGAGCCTGATTAATTCTTTGCCGCTTGCTACCTCCCATAATCTGACCGAATTATCTTCGACTCGGTACATCAGGTTGCCGCTCCCACTGGCAAGATAGCGACCATCAGGGCTAAACGCTACTGCCGTCACTTCCGCTTTATGTCCCTGGAAAGTCCGAATTAGCTTGCCATCACTAAAATTCCAGAGCTTGACCTCACCATTATCTTTAGCAGGCGCGCCTCTTGTACCAGTCACAAAAGTTTTACCGTCGGGGCTAAGTGCCAGAGCATTTATCTGATTTTTAATATCAGGGCTGTAAGTTGTTGACGAAACATCGGGGGTCTGACCGGGCTGCGACAATATGCTATAAATCAAAGTTAAAGTAGATTCTTTAACCTGACTCGGTGCTGGCGGGGTAGGCATCGCAGTCGGCGAAACTTTGGGTGCAGCCTGCTGCTTGTTCTCTAAATCTTTTAACGTTTCTTTCTTGAAGTACGGCTTGAACAGCGAAAAAGCCTTGAAGGGGTCGGCATTGGTGGCGGTAAATTCACGGTTTGCAAAGAAGATGCTCCAGGGAAAGAAATTGGGCTGTTGTGAACGGCTAAATATTCGCACTGTTCCAAAGTTGGTTTCTATAATCAACTCCAGGTTGGGAAAATTATCGGTAGTAGTTGCAATCGGCGACCCTTTGTAAGAGCCTTCTTCGACTGGTGTTTCAGCCAGCAACTTTAGAAATTGTTGGGCTATATCTAAAGGTATAATAATCGGTTTGATAGCTTCGCCAGGGCCGCCCGCATAAGAAAGTGCCAATTTGAAAACGCCCTCGCCTTCAAACTGGTTGCCCTGGCGCTCTAACGTGTAATAAATTTTAGAGGTATAGCCTTGCGTGCTAAAACCGTCGTTGATGCGGAAAGCTTTGGCATCGGGAAGATTTGCCAGGGGCGGGAAGATTTCTTTGAGCATTCCTTTGGTCAGGCCACTCGATAGTATCAGGGTGGGCGTAGCGGCTACCGAAGCGGTGGCGGTGACAGGAACGGAGGAACTGGCGGTAAGACCGGGAGCAATCGTGGCGGCTTCTTTCAAAACGGTAGGCGAAGCGACTTCGGAATTGGAATTGCACGCACTCAACAGCAAATTGGTCAATAATCCCAAAACTAGGAATAGCATAAACGACGCGCTGGGCTTGCGAAAATAAGGCATATAACTCTCCTCTGAACGCTGGAACTGCTTTAAGGGTAATACCGTTCAAATAACGTCTGTAGGAGGGGGCTGCGCCCTCGATTTTACCCTTACCACTGGTCAAAAAATCGAGGGCGCAGCCCCCTCCTACAGCGATTTTGGCCTTATTTGAATGGTATTGGCTTTAAGGGTAGCCTGACCGATGAGCTATCGGCTATTGTACTATACAACGCTTGCTTTTTGAGAATAATTACAGATAGAAGCGAAAATTAAATACTACCGTTACTTATTTGCCAGCCTTCTAGTATCGTGGGAAAATGAGCGGACACCAGAATTATAATGGTGTCCTTTTTATTGGGTTAAGGCAACGGTTCACAACAATTTGTTTGTTACTATTGCGGGTCTGGCTATTTTTGGCCTGACCTTACTTTTAATAATATTCCGACCAAAACAAATAAAGGAAAGTCCATTGGCGGAGCAATGTTGTACAAGCAATTTGAGGCAAAGGAAATCCATTGGCGGAGCAATGTCGTACAGAGTTAAGGGGAATTTGTGGGCTGCTGCTAGGTCAGTTGATTATCCATTGGCGGAATAATGCCGTAGAGTTAAATGAGCCAGTACATCGGTACGGTTTGCAAATAGCCTGAGAATAAGTTATATTAGCTACAATCGCTTTCGTAGTGTGGAAGCAAAAAAACCTCACTTTGGTCGAATTAGCAATTTACTAATTTACGTGACTTTATTACCGAAGTTTGGCTGTTAATTTCTCCTTGTGGATATTTACACAATGTACCCGCTTTGCTAATCAAAGCGTGTTTTTATACCAATAGTTTAGTTCTATAATCAGAATTGACGAATTCTGCTGTTTCAGTTATCTGCAATATATAATAGAGCGTGATTTCTAGAAGGAGACCAAAGATGGCTCTGACCGATACAAACATCAAATCAAAACCTGCTTCCGACCTGGATGTTCCTGAAACTGACCCTACTCCCAGTCGCCGCCGCTTCTTGACATGGGGTATTTATGGCGTAGGAGCGGCGACGGCGGTGGCGCTGGCAGTTCCGGCAGTGGGCTATTTTATTGCCCCAGTGGTTGGTGGCAATACCGATTTAAAAGTGCCAGTAGGCAACGTGGCTGATTTTGCCAACCAGACTACCCCAAAGCAACTCGATGTTAATTACGAATACCAGGATGAATTTAAAAAGGTCAGTGGCACAATCCAGGTGTTTGTTCAGGCCGTTAAAGCAAATGCCGCTGCCGCTAATGATTTTCGGATACTTAGTCCGATTTGCACCCACCTGGGTTGTCTGGTGACATGGGAAGAAGCCCAAAAACATTTTAATTGCCCTTGTCACGGTAGCGTTTTTGATGCAGAGGGTAAGGTTCTCAAGACACCTGCTAACAAACCGCTCAATAATTTTAACCTCTCGGTAGATAATGGCAAGCTGGTGATTAACCCGTTGCAAACTTTCGGCCTTTAGCGTCGGTAGATATAATGTGTATCCGCAACTAGAAGGAAAACTATGGCTACTAATCGTGTGTATGAATGGGTAGATGAACGTACCGGGATTAAACCTGCGGTTGACTATGTTCTTTACCGACGGCTGCCAAAAAGCGTTAACTGGTTTTTTACGATGGGCAGTGCCAGCCTGACCGTTTTTTTGGTGCAGGCTATCACTGGCTCTTTTCTGGCAATGGGTTTTTCGCCTTCGACTGCGCCAGTTAACGTTGCTGTAACGCCGGAGGGAGCATCGGCTGCCATAAACGCTACCAGTACCGAGGCGTTGGAAAGTATCCGTCACCTCACCAATGCCGTGCTGATGGGCGATTGGCTGCGCGGCTTCCACCACTGGGGCGCTAACGCCATGGTAATTGTGGTGGTGCTGCATATGTTACGGGTCTTCTTTATGGGTTCGTATAAGTACCCACGAGAATTGACCTGGTTTATCGGCGTGTTTATTTTGTTGATGGTGCTGGGCTTCTCCTTCACCGGGTATTTGTTGCCCTGGGATAACCGGGCATACTGGGCCACCCAGGTTGGTATCAATATCGGTGGGTCTGCGCCTTTTCTGGGCGACTATGTAGCGACGGCTTTACGAGGTGGGCCAACGCTGGGGGCGGCAACCCTGACCCGGTTTTACGCTATCCACGTCTTGATTTTGCCAGCGATAACGGCCCTGTTAATAGGTGTTCACCTCTTTTTAGTAATCAAAATTGGCATCAGTGGACAGCCCAAGTACCGCGAAGCGACCAACGGCGCGTTCTTTGAAAGTGCTTCACTCAATGGCAAGAAGAGCGGCAAAGCCTTCTTTCCCTACATCATTTTCAAAGATGCCGTCGTATCTGTAATAGTGTTGCTGGCGATTGTGCTGCTCACCGCTTTTGTACCTTTTGGCAATACTCAGCCCGCCGACCCGCAGAATAGTTATGATGCGATTTCGGGCGGCAAATTCGAGCCAGTGCCGGAATGGTACTTCTTGTTCCTATACCAGTTCTTGAAGATTGTGCCGGAAATTAACCTTGGCTTCTTTACTCTAACGAGCAAGGCGCTGGGCGGGGTAATTATCCCGACTCTGTTAATCGGAGTGCTTTTCTTCACGCCATATCTGGATCGCGGCCCGAAGCGCCATCCCTTTAATCGCCCGATTAGCACGCTGGTTATGCTGGCTGTTCTAATTGGTATTGTGGCTCTTACCGTTGTGGCCCAGACGACGGCGGTTGGAGATTTGAACGCCCAGGGCCAGAAAGTGAATATCGAGGAAGTATGGGAAAAAGCCGCCATCAGGCCGGTACTGACTGGTTCTGGGGCGGCAGCTGCTACCCCTGCCCCTGCGGTATCCGAAGAGGCTAAAGCCGGGCTGCTAGTTTTCCAGAAAAACTGTACTGCCTGCCACGCCAAAGACGGTACAGCCGGAGGTGGTGTCGGCCCGAACCTTTCTACCAGTAAGAACGCAGCAGATGAAAATTACATTCGCAACATCGTTCGCAATGGCAAGGGTCTTATGGCTCCTATCTCTAAAGAACAGGTCAACGACAAAGACCTCGATAATATCGTGGCTTACATCAAGAGCATCCACAAATAGTGAGCTATAGATGTTAAGAAAAGGTTTTGGAAAATTACGGCGCTGTTTAGGCTCAAAAACTACCAGAAGATTCCAAAAGCAAACCTGAACATCTATAGATGAATAAAAAGTGCTGTGTAATTTTACACAGCACTTTTGATCATTTTCCCGCCGCTTTAGAAGCTGTTTCAAAAGTGGTAGAGGCTTGATAAATCAAGCCCGATTGGGTTCAATGATGAACTTTAAGAATTAAATCCGTAAATAGCGCAACCAGTGTAGGAGGGGCTGCGCCCTCGATTTTACCTTTACCAATGGGCAAAAATCGAGGGCGCAGCCCCTCCTACACTGGTTTACGGCTTATTTTCTTAAAAAGCATAATTGAACCCATCTCAATTGCGAAAGATTAATGGAAGGATAAACGGACTAAACCGCGCACATTAAAACCAAAATAATCTATAAAGCAGTCAGAACCTGCCTATGGTATGCTTGTGAGTGCTAAATTCCCAAATATAAGCGGTTGTATTTATGGCGCTGGGAAATCGAATTATTATTCGCCTGGCTAAAGCGCCACCTGGTATTTTCGCACTGGTACAGCGAGAACGAGAACGGAATACGCATTCAACTTTTTGTCGGTTTTATATGTTATATCTTGTTAAGGTTATAGGCGGCTAGTCAGGGTGAAATTAAAGTACGGATCGGCTTAATGCGTTATGTACGACAACATTTGCGTCAAACGGTGAGTGAAGCCGAGATTAAGGCTTACTTACAAAACCTTAATGAGACTAATGCTCTCGAATATTGTTACACTTTTTCGGCTTTACTCCTTCGCAATTGAGATAAGCCAGTGGCCTAAACTATAATTATATTGAAACTAGCTTTTCTGGTTTAATCAATATACTTGTTTTGGCTCAACGCGCATGGATTACTGATGACTGATAACTGATAACTGATTACTTTTCAAACAAAAAAGCCTGTTCCAATTAAGGAGACAGGCTTTTTTGTTTGCTACTACCCGGATATAATACGTAGGGCTGAATGTAACAATGATGTTGGACTGAATAAGGTAGTAGGGATGCAAATTGCACCTGGGTGTTTCTTTAGTCCGAAATTTCAACCGAAAAAGTTATTACAGGGTCGAGTGCCAGCTAGAAAAGGCAGCTTTTTGGCCTTCAAACTCGATTAGGGCGGCTGACATCGAAGTTTTGAAAAGCTGATTGACGTAGGCGGCCTTTTTCAGCAAAGCCTCATACACATCAGGATAGCCCGCCAAATCGCGCTCGGCTCTGGTCGTCACCACATAGAGCAAGCGGTCAGTCGTAATAGCCAGGTCGGGTAGGCGAGCGCCTTGCTGCAAGTTCTGCAAAAAAATATTTTTGAACTCATCGAGCGGGAGCGTGCCACCTTCGAGGCGCAGAATCAGGCTATCGAGGTTACGTACCGCCAGACGATGCCGTTTTTCGTTAGACATCAAGCGAATATAGGAACTGGGTATAGCCGATAACTCGCGCAAGTAAAGCTCCAATACTTCAGTGTAGTGCAAACGTAGCCAGGCGATTCCTTGACGCATCAGTTCTTGTTGTGAAAGTTTGTTCATAGAAGCACCATTTTCCACTTTTACTTAATGCGGAAAAGTCAATCATGACGATAGCTATTGAGATAACTTGTCCGTTGATTTGTAACCCTCTAGTTTCTTAAATAGAGTGTAGCGCACAAACATAACGAATTACATTACAAAAAACGCTAAAATGAATCTAGTTTAAAAATTGGGTAATATGTTGTAATATTTTTGGGTAATAATATTCAGATAAATTGATAATAGACCTGTACGATTAAAGGTATATTTCTTAAAATTCGGTACTTTCTCTTCACCAAACCCGGACATGAATGTCCGGGTTTGGTGAAGAGTTGCCGCCACTTGCAAAGGCGTGATATAATGAGATTGACATGACATAACATGCTCAATAAAACAGGCAGTTTTGGTTTAGGGGAAGGAGCCAGGGTTGACAACGGAAAGAAATGCCTCCAGAGCCAGTGAATTAATTAAAGAGGGAACAGGCTATGTGCGCGATGGTCGGATGGCCGACGCTTACCGCACTTTTCGGGAAGTAACGGCAATTGACCCGAATAATGAATATGCCTGGATTTGGATTTCGCAGACCAGCACTGACCGGGCCGAGCGACAGGCCGCGATTAATCGGGCGCTCCAGATTAACCCCAATAGCCAGTACGCCCAGCAAGCCCTTAGCCGGATGAGCCAGGAAGATACGGCGGCTAATCCTCAATATCCACCTCGTCCTGGGGTAATAGGCGGCGGAGAAACATCGGGGCAGATGGGAGGCAGAGTAACACTGCCAGCGAATACCAGCGAGGCCGACGATTTGCGGGCGGCAATGGCGGCTGATAAGGGCAATAAGAAAAAGAGTCGCAACAAACAAGCCGAGCCGCCTATCATTGAGCAATCACGCCAGACCCAGCAGATGACCAGTCAGCGCCCGCACCGCCGCAGCAATCCCTTGCGACTGGTTTTGCTGGGTCTGATTGCTTTTATTATTCTAGGCGGGCTTTTAGCCTATGTCCTTCTTAACAAACAAGATACCCAGACAAGCGTTGTAGGCGATAATCCTACTCTGGTAGCTACCGAAACTACTGCTCCCGCTACTAGCACCACTGGTACGCCCGGTACAGCCGCAACGACGGTAGCGACTACCACTAACCCCGCCCCGGCTACCAGCCCAACCGCTAATGCGGGCGGCGTAGCGCTCGTCCCGACCCCAACTCTAGTAAGTGGAGCGGCTTCTGTAGCGGCGGGCAGCGTCACTCCCGCCGGGACAACCGCAGCGAATATTGCACCTGCCACAACTTCGGCGGCGACAACTTCAGCCGCAAACACAACGGCGGCAGCAACTACTCCGACGGCAAGCACAACAACAGCAGTGGCAACCAGCCCGGCAGCGACAACACCCGCCGCAACTGGCAACAATAATTCGACCACTGACCAGTTAAACCAGGCGCAACAACTCGTTTCAACGGGTGATTACAAAGGCGCTATTGCACTTCTGAGCGATTTGGTGAAAAATGAGCCGCAAAATGTATCAGCTAATTTCCGGCTAGGCTCGGCTTATTTGGGTGCGCCCACCGACCAGCTTGGCGGGGCTGACCGCTACACCGAAGCACTCAAAAGTTTTAAGCGCGTAACCGACCTTGCCCCAACCTGGGCTGGTGGTCATGCCCGATTGGGCGAGACTTATGCTGCCAAAGGCGATTTGCCCAACGCAATTACCGCCTTTACCCGCAGCCTCGAACTTGACCCAAACGGGCCGGAACGCTGGTTGGCGCTGGCTACCCTGTACGATAAGAACAATCAGCCCGCCGAAGCCGCCTACGCCCGCAGTCGCGCCCAAAACCTGGGGGCTACGCCTCCGCCGACTACGGCTGCGCCCGCTCCGACACCAACCGTCAAGAAATAGGATTTTGCGATGAGTCTTGAAACCGAACTGGAAGTTGAAATAAAGCGGCAATTAAGCGAAGGTATCAGACTGGCGCGGGCTGGCGATAAAGTGGCGGCGGATGAAGTTTTTGACCGTATTCTGAGCGTGTCTTCCAACCAGGAAGATGCGCTGGTCTGGAAAGCCGCAGTAACAAGTGACCGGGCCGAAGCGGTGCGTTGCCTCAAACAGGCGCTGGCAGTTAACCCGGACAATCGCCGCGCCCGTGCCGGACTGGATTGGGCCGAGCAGCGATTGCAAGAGCCGCCCGAAGCTTCAGCCGTTATTTCGCCACAAGTTGCTAAGTCTATTCCAATTACTCCCCTGAATAACCCCGCGCCACCCCCGCGCAGTATTTTTTCGGTTGTTACACCAGTTTCTAAGCCAAAAAGCGAAACAAAAGACCAGTCCGCTCCGTATAAAAAGAGCCGGTTCACTAATCAAGCGCCTGCGTTGGTGCTGCCACCCGAAGCATTGCCCCAACATCCGCCTTTTCGGGAGGATAAGCGGGACAAACAGGCCAAAGCTGGTAAAGCTAAATCACGGTGGCGCGCTTCAAAAACGCCTGAAAATGGGGTGTTAAGCGCGGCGGCTCCGAAAATAGCCGTTACCGTTTCGGAAAGCGTAGCATTGGGAGAAGCCACCGACTATCGGAAAGCCAATACAGTCAAAGTGGTCTGGCCCTTACTGCTGTTTGTTCTAGCGCTGGCGCTGGCTCTAGTCACATTCCTTTTTAGTTCATTTTCTCCTTTGCTGGGAGTAGCTGCTTTGCTCATTACCCTGGCGGCTATCGTTCTGTTCAACCGAGCCGAATTCTAAAAAGTTCAAAAGCAAGAACTGAGATTAACTAATACAAGCTACTAGATTTACGATTATAAGGAAATCGTCGGCGATAATTTTCTCATAATCGTAAACCTGGTACTATAAAGGAAAAGCGTATGTTCAGGGAACTCCGAGCCTTATTAGACCAGGCGGGCAGCCGATGGCGGGTTGTGGGCGGCCCTGGTAAGGGCAGCGATGGGGACGATGAGGCCAAAAAAGGCAAATCGAATGACCCGTTTGAAGGCTTTGATTTTGACCGCTTCGCGCCGCGCAATAAAAGTGGTGGCTCAAGTTCGGGCAGCGAACCTAAAGACCAGGACAAAGAGAAAGAAAAAAGCAAAGACAAAGAGAAAGATAGCCCACCTGCTTCCGAGCGGGTCAGTTTTGATTTCAGCGATTTGTTTGGCTCTGGCGGGCCAACTGGACGAAGCGGTCGGAGCGGAGGCGGTGGTCGGGGTAGTGTCCCGCCTACGGCTTTGCCACAGTTAAATTTGCCCCGGCCACGCCGGGGTAGCATTATTACAATTGTCGTTGGTGCGATAGTAGTACTGCTTTTTATTGCCCTACCCACGCTGGCTACTTTCTGGACGGACGCTATCTGGTTCAACGAAGTAGGCCAGAGCGAAGTTTTCTGGACGCGCTTTTTAGTGCCACTGGCTATTTTTGCAGTGGCGGCAGTGCTCACTTTTACGGTAATAATGATTAATGTGGGGGTTGCCCGGCGTTTTGGCCCCAAAGGGCCAGTAATTAACACTTCGGACAATCCTCTGGCGGCCTTGATTGGCGGCAGTGTCCGGCTGCTCAATTGGGTTTTCATCATTGCGGCCCTGGTTCTCAGCCTGATATTAGCCGGAAGCGCCAGCAATGCCTGGCAGCTTACCCTCCAATATTTCAATCGGGCTAAATGGGACGAGACCGAAAAGATTTTCGGGCAGACCAACAGCTTTTACATCTTTGAGCTACCCTTCTACAGCTTTATTCAGGGCTGGTTGGTAGGTCTTTTTATAGTTACCTTGCTGGCAGTGGCGGTAGTCTACGCCTTGAATCTGGCTCTGAGCGGGCAGCGGTTCCGTTTTAGCCAATCTATCAAGACTCACGCGACGGTACTGGGCGCGATTATTTTGGGGCTGTTTGCCTGGGGCTACCAGCTTAGTAACAGCAAACTGGTCTATTCGCCGCGTGGTGTAGTTCCGGGCGCAAGCGCGACTGACATAGAAGCCCAGGTTCCGGCGAACAATATTTTAACCGTGCTGGTAGGGCTGGCGGCATTGGCGCTACTTGCCAATATTTTCATCCGCAACCAGCGTACTGGCGTTACGCTTCTGATTGGGGCGGTGGTACTCTGGCTGGTCGGTACTATTGTGGTCGGCTCGATTTATCCTGGTTTGGTGCAGAGTGTCAGTATCAAGCCTAATGAAATCACTAAAGAAACTCCTTACATTGATAATACGATTGCCCAGACCCGCAAAGCTTTTGGCCTGGAACAAATCAAGCCAGTACAATTTGGCGGGACCGCCCAGCTAACTTCGCAAGAGATTGCCAACGACCCGCTCATTCAGTCCAATGTGCGGCTATGGGATTACAATAAAATCCAGACGGTCTACGACCAGAAAGAAACTTTGCGGCGCTACTACGATTTTAAAGACGTAGATATTGACCGCTACAATCTGGATATTGATAATAGCGGCAAGCCCCAAACCACCCAGGTAATGTTAAGCGCCCGTGAATTAAGTCTTGAAAAGCTAGACCCACGTTCGCAGACCTGGCAAAGTAAGCATTTGCAATATACGCACGGCTACGGCGTTCAAGCCAGCCCGGTCAATAAGGCCGACGCGCAGGGCTACCCGGTCAACCTGATTACCCAGAGCTTCCCACTTAGTAGCACCGGCGCGCTCAAAGTTGACCAACCCCGGATTTATTATGGGTTAAGCTTTGGTGGCTCGGAAGATTATTCGCTGGTGAATACCAAGCTGGAAGAGGTAGACTATCCTTTTACCACTAGCGGCGAAGAAGGCAAATCGGCTACTTTCAAATACGATGGCAAGGGCGGCATCAAGCTGGATAATTTCTTTACCAAGCTGGCCTTCTCGGTGCGGCTGGGCGATTTTAACTTGCTCATCAGCGACGCTCTGAATCCTGAAAGCAAATTGCTCTGGAAGCGCAATGTTTCTACCCGTGCCGCCCAGCTTGCGCCTTTCCTGGCTTATGACCAGGACCCGTATTTAGTAGTGGCGGACGGACGGCTCTACTTTGTGCAGGATGCCTATACCTTTACCAATCTTTACCCGCATAGCGACCCGGTGGGGCGGCTATCGCGTGACCCGTCGCTGGCGAATATGACCGAGTTGAACTATATTCGTAATTCGGTCAAGGTTGTCACCGACGCTTACAATGGTTCGATTAATTTCTACATTGTTGAAACGGGCGGGCCAGACCCAATCATCCAGACCTACGCCAAAACTTATCCAAGTTTGTTTAAGCCGATTAGCCAGATGCCTGCTTCTTTGCAGTCGCACATGCGCTACCCGGAAGATTTGTTCCGCATCCAGAGCGCGGTTTACCAGACCTATCACGTTACCGATGCGATAACTTATTACAACAAGCAAGACCAGTGGCAGCTGCCCGCCGACCCACGCAACGAACAGGCTGGTGGCTTGCTGGCACCGTTCTATCTGGTGACGCAACTACCAGGCGAAACTAAAGCCGAATTTATCCTGATTCAGCCTTTCGTGCCGCAAGGTAGAAATAATCTGGTGTCGTGGATGGCGGCGCGCTCGGATGGGGCAGACTACGGAAAACTGGTGGCTTATAACTTCCAGAGTTCGACTAACGTTTTTGGCCCTGGTCAATTCTACTCGGCGGTCAATGCCGACCAGGAGTTCTCGCGTAATCGCAGTCTGCTCAATACCAACGGCTCGAAACTGGAAGCTGGCCCCCTCCTGATTATTCCGGCGGACAAAGCGGTCTTGTATGTGCTGCCCTATTACCTGACTGGTACAGGCAACCCGATACCAAGCCTTCAGTTCGTGGCGGTTTCGGCTAACAATCGGGTGATTGTGCGCCCAACCCTGCAAGAAGCGCTCAATCAAGTACTGGTGAGCGGTACGGCGGTAACGGTCAACCCGAACCAACCTGGGACGGGTACGCCGTCTACTACGCCGATAGCGGGCGGGCCAAGCCCTACCGCCGGGGTATCGGTTAATCCCACGCCCGGTACAGCCTTGCCCGCCGGAGCGACCCCCGGTACAATCGCTGAAATCCGGCGTTCTATCGCCGGACACCTTGACCGGGCCAAAGCTGCCAACACCGCCGGAGATAAAGCCACGGCAGACCGTGAGTTAACTCAGGCCCAGCAAGAACTCGATCAGCTTAATCGGTTGCTGGGGCAGTAGGAAAAGGAGTAATGAGTGATGAGTAAGTTTAACTACTCATCACTCATTACTCCTTTCATAAGAGTGAATAGCATACGCCTTATACGCATCAATTTAAGGAATTAAACTTAAAAATTAGTACTTAGGTGCGACCCACCCTGGACAACCCTACGGGCCGAATTCCGGGCTACGTCGCTCAAGTGGATTAAAATCCACTGATTACAAGGTGCTTACTGGACTTAACATATTCCAGCATTACGCTAACTTCGGGTGAGCATCAGGTTTTTGCGCCAGGGCCACGCCCACCCGGACGTTCACGGCCGGGCTAAGAATAAGCCAGCTCAACTATTTTTAGCCCGGACGTGAACGTCCGGGTTTTGCAAAAAATTGACGCTCACCCCCTAACTTATACCAAGTCTAGAAGGGTCGTGGTTATTCAAAAGAGTTGGGCGTATGCCATTCGCCCCTACGAAATGTGTTTATTCAAACAGCTTTGATATTATTCATCAGCCGCTGTGTCCTGGGTAGCATCGGTTGCGATTGGGTCGGTTGCTTGAGCTTCGCGTTTCTTGAGCGCTCTCGGTTTAAGTGGCCGATTTTCACTTTTGTTCTTGGGGTCATACTTTTTCATGTATTCCCTGACTTCCTGTTCCCTGGTCAGGTAAAGTTGGCCCTTTAGCGCCGCCTTCAAGCGTTTATGGTAACAAGATTTTTTGAGGGTCTCAGCATTGGGAGCTTTAGCCAGCCCAAACTCCTCTTTATGCTCCTCAATCCATTCCGATGCCTCGCTCAGAGTAAGCAGCTTACCTACTACGTCCTCCAAACTTTCGGGTTTCTTTTTGGGCATAATTTGTTTGTCTCCTTTCTGGTTTATGTAAACTTAACTATAGTATTGCATACTTTGGTTTAAACTTCAATCCCTTATCAGGCACTAATTTTCAAACAGGAAATTGTATTTTAAGTATTTTCAACTTGACAAGCCCCCGGTGCTGTGTTATTTTCGCATGGAGACAAGTTGCTCGATTAAATTTCATAAATTGTTTTGGTACTATTTTGGCAAAAGGAAAGGTGTACAGGGTTTTCAGGTACAAATGAAACAGCTAAAAATCTGGATAGGGTTGGCAATCAGCGCAATTTGTGTTTATCTTGCCGTCAAAGATATTGAATTTAGCAAAGTTGGCGACTCACTTAGCCGGGTCAACTGGTTATGGATAGCGGTCTATGCCGTCCCTTACGTAATAGTAATTGGCCTCAAAGTAACGCGCTGGCAACTACTATTCTATCCTGACCATAAAAACATTGGCTACCAACGGCTTTTTAGCTCACTCATGATTAGCTACCTGTGGAACACTATTCTACCGGCCCGCCTGGGTGAAATTGTACGCGCCTATGCCGTCAGCCGTAGCGAAAAAATCGGCGTTGGGCGAGTGCTTTCTACAATCCTGCTGGAGAAAATCCTCGACATTATCACAATGATGTTTTTCCTTCTGGCCTTGCTGCCTTTTATGAAGCTGGAAGATTGGATAAAGCAATCGGCCCTGATAGTAGGCGGCGGAGTGATTTTTGCTTTCCTGGTCTGTCTGGTTATGGCGGCGCGCCGGAACGAGGCCGAAAAGGTAATTGGCTGGTTTCTCAAATGGCTACCAACGAAAATCAGCACCAAACTTCATGCTTTTGTCAGCGAAATTCTGGATACCTTACGAGTATTGCTCGATGTCAAAGCCAGTCTCAACTTGTGGGGGCAATCCATTCTGATGTGGGCGATTAACGCCACGCTCTATCTCACGGTTGCCTGGGCCATCGGTCTACCAATGTCGCTTGAGGTAGGGATACTGGTGATGATTACTACCAACCTCGGCATGGTAGTACCTTCCTCGCCCGGCTATGTTGGCACTTTTGAACTGGTCATTATTACTACCCTCAAGCCTTTTTACGCCCCAGGTCAGGACTCGTTGCTCTTTGCTTATGCCCTGTTGCAACACATAGTAGCTTTCCTGCCAGTGGTTATCGCCGGGGCTTTCTACACCTGGCGCGAAGGACTTTCGCTGGGCAAAGTAGACAAGACTAAAGTGCTACCGCCCACCGAAACCGAAGAAAAAGTAGCGGTGGTGCGCCACTAAAATCACGACTTTCTTAAAACATTTTTTTAAAACATTTTTTTAAAACATAGTATGTAAAGAAGTTGGGGAGTGTTTAACGCTCCCCGACTTCTTTACATGTTTTTTACAATCTAATTACCCCGGTTTAACACTACCGCTCTAACATGTCTTGTTATATAATGCCAGTTGTAGTAATGCCGTGTGGGGCGGCGTGATAGGGGATAGTAGTTATGCGCCTGAGAACCAAGCTGATTGCCTCATATGCCCTGGTAGTGCTTCTGGCGATTGTTGCCGCCGGAGCGCTGGCTTTGCCGTTGTTTCAGGATTACCAGAACCGACTTTATGAAGCCGACCTTCAGCGCACTATTCGCGAGAAAAGTCTGGCGCTTGACCAGACTGTGCGTAAGATGCTGGTTGATAGCAAAGATGCCCCTTTTAGAGACGCTTTCCCCAAACAAAATGCGACTGGCACAGGCCAAATCTGGCCTACCGAAAATCCCCCGATTGAGGCAGTTCGCGAAGCTTTTGGACGGGCCGCCCAAAACGGGATGCGGGTGCTAGTAGTGCGGCCTCGCCTCAACAACGAACGGTTGGTATTGGTAGATACCGAACCAGACCCAGCTAAATCGTGGGTGGGCGCGGTGTTTCCTGTCGGGCGGGCGCAAAATGTGGTAATTACTCCCACTCCGGCGACTAACTCTGGCACTAAAGTGGTAGCCGCGCCAACGGCAACCCCAACTTCGGAATTAATCAATAACACGCGCTATTTTTATGAACAGTTCCAAAGGCCCAGCGATAATACAACTTATTACCTGATTTTCCGACAGCTTAGTGGCAGCGGGCCAAATTTGTTTGGCCTGAACCAGCAGGGTAAACCAGCAGCGGTAATATATGCCACGATTTTCCCCGCCCCGCCTCCGCCTGATGTTTTCGAAGATATGCTGGGTAGTTTCGCCCTGGCCGGATTGGTCGCGCTGGTTATTTCGCTGGTGGCCGGGCTGCTATTAGCCCGCAGCCTCAGCCGTCCGTTGGTGCGCCTGACCCAGGCCAGCGAAGCAATTGCTAAAGGCGATTACAGCCACACCGTGCCGCCCGAAGGTGGTTACGAGCTGGCCCGGCTTGCCGAGAGCTTCAATTACATGTCTGACGAAATCGAAGAATACCAGCGAATGCAGCGCGAACTTATTGGCAACGTTTCGCACGAACTAAAAACCCCTTTGACCACTATTCGAGGCTTTTCTCAGGCTATGCTCGATGGTGCTTTGCGCCGACCCGAAGATTTTGCCAGTTCTGCCGAAATTATTCACGGCGAAACCGAGCGCATGATTCGGCTGGTCAATAGTCTGCTCGATTTGTCGCGCCTGGAAAGCGGTCAGGTGCAGATGGCCCGCGACGAACTCGATTTAGTCGAGATACTAGATAAAGCCGTGACCGGGTTTGGCCCACGCGCCCAGGCTGCCGAAATAAAATTAGTAGGTCAGTTCGACCCCGTTCCGCTTATTCTTGGCGATGCTGACCGATTGCGGCAGGTCTTTAATAACCTGATTGATAACGCCCTGAAATACACCTTGCCGGGCGGTCAGATAACGGTCAGTTGTCGCTCTAACGGGCGCTCGGTGGTTGCCAGTGTAGCTGATAGCGGCGTGGGCATTCCCGAAGCCGATTTAGGCCATATCTTCGAGCGCTTCTACCAGACCAACAAGGCTCGTAGCCGCGAAGTAGAAGGGATTGGGCTGGGCCTCGCGATTACCCGCGAAATTATCCTCGCCCACAAAGGCAAAATCGAAGCCCAAAGCAAGGTTGGGCAAGGCACCTGCTTTATGGTGATGCTTCCGGCCTTACCTCCTACCACCACCCCACCCTCGAAGCAAATCCCGGTACAGGCCGAAGAGCGCGAGAAAGCGGTGCTTTAGTTGCCCGAAGCTTTCACAAGATTTTTGCAAAAATCTTGTGAAAGTCCTTGATTATCCGGCCTTTGTGTTACTTCTGAAAAATATTCTCCAAAGCTTCACCTTGAAACTATTGACTCTACACCAGGGTAGGCTATAATAGAGCTAAGAAATAAATTCACTCACTTTAATTACTCAGTTACTGTTACCAGAATAAAGCTTGTTTGCTTTGTGCCTGAACACCCACCAAAATGCTTCGCTCCATGCCCGGTTTCGGTCTACCGAAATTCGATTAGAATGGAGATTTTCACATGCTCGACGAAAAAGAGGATCAGCGTAATTTACAGCGCTATTTGCTACTGGCACTTTTTGCAATTATCATCTTGACGGTGACTTTTTTGCTGTTTACCAATTTGTACCAGGACACGTTCTTTAACTTTAATTCGCCCGGTCAGAATCCGCTCAACCAGTGGCCGCGCTACCGCTAACGCTTTAAGGTGAACTTTATAACGGCTTAAAGCCTGCCATCCGAAAAGGTGTGCAGGCTGTTGGCTTGTCCGTAACACGATTGCAATAAAATCCTCTAGCAAACGCTGGTTTCATCTGTTATATTTACATTGAATTTAAACTTAAAAACTTTTTACGCTCGGTAACGTTATGAGTCAAGAAAGTTCATAATTAAAATTGAAAATACCTGACGAGGAAACAAAGAAAAGGAGCTAAGTGTGAAAGTACTGGTGACAGGCGGAGCAGGCTATATCGGGTCGCATACCGTGCGGGAACTGTTGGAGCAGGGACATGAAGTAGTAATCCTGGATACGATGGAGTTGGGCTACCGCGAGTCGTTGGAAGCGCTGGGCGTAGCGGATAAACTGGTAGTCGGAGATATGGCGGACGGCGCACTATTGGACAGGCTGTTTCAGGAGCATGAGCCGGACGCGGTAATCCACTTTGCCGCTTACAAAAACGCGGGCGAGTCAGTCGAAAAGCCTTCCAAATATTTTACCAACAATTTCTGCGGCACTATTTCGCTGCTGGATGCGATGGTGCGGAACAAAGTGAATTATATTATCTTTTCATCTTCCTGCGCCGTTTTTGGAACGCCCAAAGAATTGCCTGTAACCGAGGATAATAACCTGCTAATGCCCGAAAGCCCTTACGGTGAGAGCAAATTCATGGTGGAAAGAGCGCTCAAATGGTACGATGTCGGTCATGGCTTGCGAAGTGCCAGTTTGCGCTACTTCAACGTCGCCGGAGCAGCCCCAGATGCCAAAATCGGCGAGGATTGGACGGTTACGCTAAACCTGATTCCGCTTACCCTGAAAGCAGCATTGGGCAAAGCCGAAGCGATTAAGGTTTTTGGGACAGATTACCCCACCCGTGACGGCACCTGTATCCGTGACTATATCCACGTCGTAGATTTGGCAGGCGCGCATATTGCTGCCCTGGAACATTTGATGAAAACCAATCAGACCACCGCCTATAACCTGGGGACAGGCAATGGCAGCACCGTCAAAGAAGTAATAGATACGGCGAAACAGGTGAGCGGTACCGATTTCAAGGTAGTAGAAACCGCCCGGCGACCAGGCGACCCGGTGGCTATCTGGGCCGACAGCAGCAAGGCGGAACGCGAACTAGGCTGGAAAGCCCGTTACAACCTCGAAGATATGGTGCGCCACGCCTACAACTGGCATCACAGCCACCCTAACGGCTGGCGAACCAAATAATAAATAAAAATCAGAAATTAGGATTTTGACTCTAGTAGTAGCGATTTGCCCTATCAGGCAAATCGCTACTACTTTTAGTTGGTAAGCGAAGCTCTGAATATAGGCTTCGACCAAAACTCAAAACTAGCTACCGCCGGGCGCGGTTCAATAGCCAGGAGAGCCAGGGACTGAGCCAGCCGTCTTTGGCGAGGCGCTCAATGCTATCGGTAGCAAGGTTGAGGCGACCTGACGGATAATCGAGCTGGTTAGCAGCAACCAGGGTGGCGAGGTCGGCTTCTTCGGTCAATTTGTAGCGGGTAGAGGGCTGCGAATTAGCCAGGAAGAAGAATAACAGGCTGGGCAAATTAGCCGGGTCGGGCGTTTTTGAGCCGAAACGGTTCAGGCTATAGTAGCAAGTAGCGAAGCCAAACATACGCTGACTCCAAACAGGCCGCTCGTAAAACTGGAAATACCAGACCGGGACAAAAAGCTCACTCGGCGTTAGCACAGTGCGCTCCACTGCGACGCTGCCCTCGAACTCCTCTACAATCGCGGCAATCGTGTTTTCTAGCCCTTGTCGCAACTTACGAGCTTCTTCCAATAAACGTTCCGAGCGGCTGAGGTGCTTCTTCAGAATTTTGTCGGCGCTATCACCGACACTAGAAATATCTTCGGCGGCGGCATCGAACCGGGTCATAACGGCGGTACGTTGGTCGCGGAAAGTATCAATGTGACCTCGCACTATATTCAGCCGCGTGACCTTAAGTTCGGTCAGCTTATCTTCAAGCATCTGCTGCCGACGGGCGACTTCGGTCAGGCGCTCGGCGGCTTCCTGGGTTACATCGTCGGTTTCGTTCTTGTTACGGGCGATATAATCGGCCAGTTCAGCCAGTTCGCCGCCAAGCTGGTCAAGCCGCTCTTCCGAACGACTAATATTAGCCGCCAAGCCACCCAATTCTTCCAGTTCGCGTTGCAAACCAGCCGCCAAATCATAAAGGCTCTGGAAAGTAGCGGGTCGGGCCATTTCAGGGCTATGCGGAGCCATTGCCAGACTGCTGTGCAAGCTGCCGATGGCATCGCTCAGATTGACCAGATATTGTTGCGCCTCACCAAGTCGGTTAGCATAGGAAGCCAGCCCCAGGTCGCGAATAGCCGTTTCCAGAGCGCACCACCGAGCATTAAGGCGCTCGAAATCGCCTGTAGCATCCAGGTAAACGCCAACCGAATCGCTGACTTCACCCGCCAGCGCCAGCAACTGCCCGCTCTGCCGGAAGTTGATAATATTGCCGAGCCAGCGCGTGGCCTGCCATTTTGTGCCGTCTGCCAGTTCTTGCTCTAGCTGGGCCAAATCGTCCAGTGGCTCGAAACGCAAGCGGGCGTAGCGATTGAGAGCCGCGTGAACGGCGTTAGTAGAAAGGCGCGCTTCAGCCCGCAATTCTGCCAGACCCTGCAAAACTTCTTCGGTGGTGGTAGGAGCAACGACGGCATCGTCCAACCCCAAATTGGAGCGAAAAACTGGCGGCGGCGGGATAGTGTAGCTACGCCCGGTCAGTTGGGCCAGCTGATTTTTGAGTGACTCAAATCGGCCATCGGTAGAAGTTTCCAGACGGGTGCGCTGCTCATTCAGCCCTCTGAACTCGGCTTGCAGCAAACTCTGTTCGTCCAGGCGTTCTTCCTGATAACCTTCCAGTTCGTGGAGTTCACGCCCAAGCTTACCCAGCGCGGCATCTCGCGCTCCCTCGATTACTTCGCGCTGTCCATCGTAGAAGCGCGAAAGCTGGCTCTGATAAAATTCCGCATCCGATTCTAGCCGTTGCACCGTCGGACGAATTTCTTCTTCTAGCGCCGTCTCGACCTCATCATAGTTGGTACGAACGACCTGTTGGCTTTCGTGCAACCGGGCTACCTGCCCGGCAAAAAAAGCTCGTTCCTTCGCGGCGCGTTCTTCCCAGCGTTGAATCTCACCCCGCACCAGTCCCAAATTTTCATCTACCTTAACCGCAATCTGATGGTGGATTGGGGTTTCGAGTTTCGAGTTTCGAGTTTCTGGTTCTAATTCAGGCGGTTGTGATTTTTCATTGCTGGGTTCTAATGCGGTAACTACGCCTTCGGCTACAAAATCGAGGCGTGGTGGAACGGCCTCACCTTCTAAAATCTGGGCATTTTCCAAACCTTGTTCAGTGCTGGAAGGGTTGCCCGATAAGTTAAACTTTGGCCCGGCGGGTGGATTTTTCGCCAGCAATTCGGGGCTAGAATAAGCTTCGACTTCGCGGGCCAGCTTGGTGAAAGTAGTTGGTTGACCAGAGGGAATAGTAGGCGGCAGGCTTTGCTCAAGCAGGGTATTAAGTTGAGCCTCATTTAACCCTTCCATCCGAATACGGTCAAGACAGGCCGCACGATTGGCTAAAATAAAAGGGGTCGGCGCATCGTCGTCAGGGGTACTATCAAGCAGAGGCGCAAGCATCCCGGAAAGGTCGCCAATCAGCCACTTCTTTCGATTAATTTCATCTTCAAGTTCTTCGTTCGGCTGTGTCCGAGCGCCAGTAACGGCACTATCGCGGTAGAGCGCAAAGAAATTATCGCGGATAGAAGGGAAATCGGGCGCAGGCACGGCAGCATCGCACCAGACCGCCCCACTATGCGAAAGCGGCACGGCTACTACCCGCCGGTACACCCGCCCGAACGCACCCAGGCGTGGCAAAGTAAACTGGCAATAAGCCAGGAAAAGCCCAAGCAGCATCAGGCTCAACAAAGCCAGCCAGAGCAACGGGCCGCCCAAACCTGAACCCAGAACCAGAAGTAATATTCCAAGCACCAACGCAACAGGCGGAATTATCAGCAAAACTGTCATTACCCAGCGCCGCTTACTCCACCATTGCTGCCAGCGCCGTTCGTACTCGTAGGCCAGAATCGCCGCATCTTCGGTCGCATCATCCAGCGAAACATTGCCAGTCAAGCGCGCCCGAAACATGCCGGGTGCGAAATTTACAGTTTTATTATCGTCTTGCAGATTGTCAGGTGGCAAAGAAATCATAAAAATTATTGTTCCAAAACGGCCAGGTCGGCGATTAATCTTTCCAATTCACTATCGGTCAGGGTAGTCAGCAAAACACCCTGCTCGGCAGTTTGCTCAAATGGCACACGGCTCAACCGCATTTGGTCGCCAGACTGGGTAATATAAAACTTTTGCTGTTCGACATTCACGGTTCGTCCGGCCAGCTTTAAAGTAGCGCCAACCTGGATTTCTCCATGCCGGGCCATAATCAACGAACCCTGAATTACAACTTCCGCCGATTTATCGCCCACCAGCACAATATTCCCGGTGGCGGTCAGGCTCTCGGCACTCAGGTTGCCTTTACAAAGCAACGCACCCCGACTATAAATCGGGCCATCTACGCTTAGTCCAGCTTCGGCTTCGACATCTGCCCCGATTAAAGCCCCTTCTATGCGGCAATCCTTTTGAAGCGAAATCGCCCCATCCGAAACTACATCACCCTCGATTACACAGTTAGCGCCAATTTCAACCAGTTTAATACCGTAAACATTGCCCTTAACCCGCACATCATCTTCTAACACTACCTGGTCGCCAAAAATATTGGTGTTGACGGTATTTGGCCCTTTGATTTTGATTTTGCGCGTCAATTCGTCTTTTGTCACTGGATACATCTGTTCTGCCGCCGGATTCACCGGGCTGGTCAGTAGGGAGGGCGACGGATTGTTTTGCAGCAAGGTAATATCAAAATTCGGGTCGCTTTCGACCACAAACAGCAAAAAGGCCGCATCAAAATCGGCTAAATTTCCCTCGAAATCAGGTTTAAGATTACTCTTTTGCTTTGAGCCAATACGCGCTGAAGAACTCATGTTTTATCTTTCAAATGGTTTCTGGTTTCTAGTTTCTAGTTTCTGGTTTGTGGTTTCTAGTTTCTAAATCATCTGTGGTTCTCTGTGTTCATCTGTCTTCATCTGTGTTCCTAACTCAAAATTCAAAATTCAAAACTTTTAGATTGGAGCGCCGATAAGACTGATGCGAATAACGGCAAAAAGGCTCATTTCCGCCAGGGTAAAGAGAAAAGTTAGCGCAACTGGCGTGAGCAAATCGGCAGGGCGGCGCGCCCAGTTCTGTCGCCCTGATATTACCATAAAAATCATCAAATTGAGTATCACCATCATGGTGAACACTCCGCCGACAGCCAGAAACGCCAGAGGCCAGAAGAAAATACCCCAGCCCGACATTACCACCGCAATCAGAGCCACCCCGATTAATAGAACTGCGCCAAGTTCGCGCCAGCGCCGCAACGGGCCGCCAGGGTGAGCCAGACCCCAGACCAACAAATTAAACATCGGCTGAATCAAAACGGCAAAACCGATACCGCTCAGTGTGCCGGTCAGCAGTCGCAAGAAAAGTTGTGGTTCATATAAATGAAACCAACCCAAATCGTAGAGCGTTGCGTTCAGTCCATCCAGCGCCACCGGCAAAATCAAACAAATCAGCGTAATAGTCAAGGAACGCGGCGGCAAGCGCAAGGTGCGTCCGCGCCCAATAAACCAGAGAAAAACCAGTGTGAGCAGAAAAGCACTGAAGATGCCAACCATGCGAGTTTCAAGCGGTAGTTGTTGCCCATCAAAGAAATGCGAATGAGCCGGGCGCTGGCTACAGATGCCACTGCTGATGAAAAAGAGCTTATCAAGCAGCGTGCCGGGCGCGAAAAGCAGCAAAGCCAGCGTGCCAAGTACCACGGTACTTGCTACCAGCCGCCTTCTTTGCAAAGCATCATTCGACTTAGGTTTAGTTACCGCCGGTAATCCCTGGCTTTCGGCTGGCTCTTTAACTTGCATCGTTACTTTCTAATTATTGTGAATATATCTTCTGTTTTCCTCAAACAGCATACCCACTTTTTTAACAACTACCACTTTAAAGAATTAAGAGCGGTTGAACAGCTAAAACCGACTGCGAAAATATTGTCTTGATTATCCTTCAAAACGACTCAAATTTCAAGCGAAATGGCGAATTTAATCCTAAAATCACAAATTAATAATTCGTAGGACATTGCTCCGCCAATGGAAAATCAGCTGACGGAGCAGCATCCTACAATCCAGCCCAACTCTTGTGGGACATTGCTCCGCCAATGGATTTCCCTCTACCAAAATCTGTGGGACATTGCTCCGCCAATGGATTTCCCCGAATTAGAAGTAACGCTTAACCAATAAGCCGAGTTTTTCGAGGACGGCGGCGGGAATACGGCTGCGGTCAGTCATAATGGCAGTGGCGAGGGCGCTATCACATTCATCCTGGTAATCGGTCTGGTCGAACTCGGCAATCATCGGGACAACCGTTTTGATAGTCGCTTTGGCCCGGCTGATATTTTGGTTCAAATTATTAATCACCATCTCAACCGTTACGCTTTCGTGTTCCTCGTACCAACAATCGTAGTCGGTGGCACAGGCCAACGTCGCGTAGTGCATTTCGGCTTCGCGGGCCAAACGTGCTTCGGGCAAAGCAGTCATGCCGATAACATGTACGCCCCACTGCCGAAAAATATTGCTCTCGGCGCGAGTAGAAAACTGCGGCCCTTCAACACAAAGGTAAGTCCCGCCATCGTGGGTCTTTGCGCCGCTCTGCTGTGCGGCCTCGACCAGCATCCGACGTAACGGTTTGGAGAAAGGGTCGGCAAAAGGAATATGAGCTACAATACCCGCAGTATCCGCCGACGCTTCAAAGAAAGAACGAGCGCGCAAAACGGTACGGTCAAAAAGTTGGTCGGGAACAACCAGGTCGAGCGGAGCAATTTCCTCACGCATCGAACCAACTGCACTAACCGAAAGCAACCAGCGTACCCCCAGCATTTTCATAGCGTAAATATTGGCCCGATAAGGTAAATCAGTCGGGCTAATCCGATGCCCACGCCCGTGCCGGGGCAGAAAAGCCACTCGTTGCCCTTCGAGCGTGCCAATAGTCAGGGCATCGCTGGGCTTACCCCAGGGCGTATCCGGGTAAAATTCCTCAACTTCGCCCAACCCCTCAATCTGGTACAGCCCGCTCCCGCCAATAACCCCAATTCTCGCTTCCGCC
>JBBQXW010000065.1:0-27588 GCA_038209275.1 Chloroflexia bacterium
TTCTCAAGTAAATTGACCAGCACGATAAACTGCTGGCGTAAAGTTTCGTCTTCGATTTGAGAAGGCTCAAAGTGATCTAGCATTACGATATTATAACCGCTTTTCTACTTTTAGAAAAGCCCCGACTTATTGACACGATACTAAATTTTTTTGCAAAAAAATTTACAAAGCTAAGGGAAAAGCAAAAATTCCGAAAACCTAAGAGTTCTGTTTTCCTTAGTTTTTGGTTTTTTTGCAAAAAAACCAAAAACTAAGGCCAGGATAGGAGATAAATGGCTAAACCTGCTTTACTAACGGTAGATGACGACCCGGAAGTGCTACGGGCAGTCGAGCGCGATTTGCGGCGCGAATATGGTAGCAGTTATCGGGTATTGAAGGCTGATTCGGGGGCAAATGCGCTAGAAGCTCTCAGGCAATTGAAGCTAAAAAACGACTCGGTGGCGCTCTTTCTGGTAGACCAGCGTATGCCCCACATGAGCGGGGTCGAATTTTTGGAAGAGGCAATTAAGCTTTTCCCCGATGCCAAGCGCGTTTTGCTGACGGCTTATGCCGATACCGAGGCGGCGATTCAGGCGATTAACACCGCCCGAATAGACTATTATTTGATGAAGCCCTGGAATCCACCCCAAGAAAATCTTTACCCGGTGCTAAATGATTTGCTGGAAGACTGGCAGGCCGATTTCCGGCCCGGCTTTGAAGGCGTGCGCGTGATTGGACATCGCTGGTCGCCTTTATCGCACCAGGTCAAGGATTTTCTGGCCCGCAACCACATCCCCTATCGCTGGCTCGATATTGAAGCCGAGCGCGACGCGACGGAATTACTCGAACTGGCTAAGGTAGACAATACTAAACTACCTGTCGCGATTTTCCCAGACGGGACGCATCTGGTGCAGCCAACCAATAGCGAACTGGGCGAGAAAATCGGCTTGAAAACCCAGGCCGAAATGCCTTTTTACGATTTAATAATTGTCGGCTCCGGCCCGGCGGGGCTGGCGGCGGCGGTCTACGGCGCTTCGGAAGGACTTCGGACGGTTTTGATTGAGCGCGAAGCCCCAGGAGGACAGGCTGGCACAAGTTCGCGGATTGAGAATTATTTAGGCTTTCCATCCGGCGTGAGCGGCGGCGAGTTGGCCCGGCGCGGTGTGGCTCAGGCGCGGCGCTTTGGGGTGGAAGTGCTAACCCCGCAAGAAGTCACTGGCGTGCGAGTAGAAGGGCCGTACCGTTTTGTAAAGCTGGCGGATGGCAACGAGATAAGCGCGCACGCTTTGATGATTTCGACAGGTGTATCTTACCGCAAGCTCGACGTGCCGGGACTGGAACGCCTGACCGGGGCGGGGGTTTATTATGGCGCGGCCATGACCGAGGCGCTTTCGTGCAAAGATGATGACGTGTACATCGTGGGCGGAGCAAATTCGGCTGGTCAAGCCGCCATGTTTTTTTCCAAATACGCCCATAAAGTCGTCATGCTGGTGCGGGGCGAGTCGCTTGCCAAAAGCATGTCACAATATCTGATTGACCAGATTCAAAATACCCCAAACATCGAAGTCAAAAGTTTTTCGAGCGTAGCCGAAGTCAGTGGCAAAGATAATTTAGAGAGCATTTGCATCGCCAATTCGGAAACGGGCGAGACCGAAATTGTTCCGGCGCGGGCGCTCTTTATTTTTATCGGCGCAATGCCGCTTACCGATTGGTTGGAGGGAGTAGTCGAGCGCGACGAGCAGGGCTTTATTTATGCCGGGCCGGATTTAATTCGCAATGGACGCAAGCCGAAGGGTTGGGGGCGAGACCGCGACCCGTTCTTGCTGGAAACCAGCGTGCCGGGTATTTTCGTGGCGGGCGATGTGCGGCACGGCTCGGTCAAGCGGGTAGCTTCGGGCGTGGGCGAAGGCTCTATCGCAGTACAATTTATTCATCGCTACCTGAGCGAGGTGTAGCATGGATATTCAAGCTTTGCGTAAGTTGATGCTGTTTGAGCAGCTTTCGGACGAGCAATTAAAATGGGTCGTCGAAAATTCAACCGAAATTACCGCAAGCGAGGGCGAACGGCTAACCACTATCGGCGACCCGGCCCACAGTCTTTTTGTGTTGCTGGAAGGCGAGTGGCGGTTGACCCGGTTGGTTGAAGGAATTGAGACTACTTTTACCAGCACCAGCCAATCCGGGTCGTGGTTTGGCGGCTTGCCGGTGGTAGATGGGGTTTATTCGGCAGTAGCCCAGACTCTTCAACCCAGCCGTTTGTTGAAAATTTCCAACGAAGCCATGCGCTATATGCTCAACAACGGCTTTGGAATTTCTGAACATATAATAAGCGGGATAAGTACCGGGGCGCGCAACGCCGAAGCGATTGTACAACAGCGCGAGAAAATGGCGGCGCTCGGCAAACTTTCGGCGGGGCTGGCTCACGAGTTAAACAATCCGGCGGCGGCAGCGCAGCGGGCTACCGGGCAAATGCGCGAAGTAATCGGCAAAATGCAAACGGCTGGGCTGCAACTCAATCGCAAGCTTAACCCGGCGCAACTGGACAAAGTAAGTGAGCTACAGCGCGAGGCAGTAGAAAAAGCCAAAACGCCCTCAAATCTCAGCACGCTTGACCAGAGCGAACGCGAAGACGAATTAATCGCCTGGCTGGAAGACCGCGACGTGCCAGAACCCTGGAACATTGCTCCAACCCTGGTGACGGCGGGCCTGGAGGTGGAGTGGCTGGACAGGCTGGCACAGGAAGTAGACCCGGCGGGCCTGGGTGAAGTATTGGGTTGGCTCGAAGCCAGCCTTACCGTAAGTGATTTGCTGAACCAGCTAGAAAACAGCACCGGGCGTATTTCGACTTTAATCAAAGCGGTCAAAGAATACTCCTATATGGATCAAGCCTCGGTACAGGAAATAGATATTCACAACGGGCTGGAAAGCACTTTAACCATGCTGGCGCACAAGCTCAAAGGCGGCGTAACCGTCACCCGTGAGTACGACCGCAGTTTGCCGCGCATCAGTGCCGCCGGGAGTGAACTTAACCAGGTCTGGACGAATTTGATTGATAACGCGGTGGACGCAATGCACGGTAAAGGTCAGCTCTGGATACGCACCCGGCGCAAAAACGATAATATGCAGGTAGAAATAGCCGACAACGGCCCAGGTATCCCGCCCGAAATTCAATCGCGCATTTTTGAACCGTTCTTCACCACCAAAGGAGTTGGAGAAGGTAGCGGTCTGGGCCTCGATATTGCCTATCGGGTAATCGTGACACAGCATAAGGGCGCGTTGAAAGTTGAATCGCAACCGGGAGATACTCGTTTTATAATCTGCTTGCCCATCTCTGTATAAACGGTTTACCTGTCTACCACCAGTTCAATGCGGGCAAAATGAGCCAGCCGCAAGTCGAGCGGGTCGAGGGTAGAGGCGTTGGGCGGAACGCGCAGAGCCAGCGCAAAAGGACTTTCGCCACGTATACCGATTTGACCACCGAGCAAGCCAGGGCCGGGTGCGGCTTCTGCCAGAATAATCGTAGTCGTTCCCATAACAAAAGCAGTGGTTTGGGTCGCTTCCAAATCGGCTAAAGGTGGGTCAGGCTGCGGTGCAAGGCCGAGCAACGCCTGATAACGCTGTATACTGGCGTTCAGGTCGGCAACTACAATAGTCAGGCTGGCGATGCCCATAACGCCGTTCGGATGTTGCCAGGCCGGGCCATCCGGCACACGCAAGGCGCGGGGCGTTACGTCGGCACACAGAAAAGGCAAATCGTGGGTCTGGGCTGTGCCGTTCTGCCACTTAATTTCCTGCCCGTCGGGACGAAAACGTCCGCCCGGCTGCGGCCCTTCCAGTGCCAGACCACGTTGCCGCGCCGCCGCTATATCTTCCTCAATAGCGGTAGGCAGCAAGGCAAAAGTAATCAACCCTTCGCCCGTCGCCACGTATTCCCACCAGCGATGCTCCGGCGCGGGGCGTTTGAAGGCAATCAATTCAAGGTAACTGCCATCAGCGAAGGCAACCAGCGCATTATGGGTCGCGCCGCCGGTATGTTCGCCGCCCGGCACCACCGTAAAACCCAGCGCGGCATAATCCGCCATTGCCGCCGCCAGTTCATTCACCAGAATAACCACATGGTCAACGCTCTTTATCATAAAACCTCCACAGGGAAGGACGGAGGGATGAGGACGGAGGACGGAGAAGAATTAAGTTTCTTTGCGTCCAATGCTTCCTTAAAACTCAAAAGCTGGCAGAATTGAAGGCCCAAAACGAAACCAAATTCCTCCGTCCTCCGTCTTCATCCCTCTGTCCTTCTTTCTATACACAGCCTTCGCTATCGGCGGGACGGATGCCGCCGTCGCCCTGGCCTTCGATGACGAAAGTGGGAACGGTTGAGCCAGTTCCGGCGGTAACGTTGAGCAGGGCGGCGGCGGAAAGGCGGGTGAGCGCGCCAACCACGCTGCCATCGAAAATATAGGGGTCGCAATCTACCGAACGCTCGGCAAAAACTACCATGCCATCCTGCATCACCGGGAAGGGTTCTTTAGCCACCACCACTTTTTCCTGCACTACGTAAGGCGATTGCAACGCCGTCTCGAAAGCTTCTTTCCAGGCCGCTTCGTCGCTCTCCCAGCCGATAGCGATGCCCTTGCCGCCGTATTCGTCGTTCGGCTTCAGTACTAATCGGTCACGGTTTTGCATAATAAATTCTGGCAAATCAATCATCTGGCCCTGATAGGTGGTTTGCCCGATTTTAACTTCGCGTGTCCAGGGGATATGTTTTGCTATGTAGGCTTGCTCATCGGCGGTGAAATAATGGGCATTACTTTCATCGGTCAGCAGGCCGAAAATCATCTTCTTGTGGAAAAGCTTGCAGCGAAACGAATTAATCATACAGATCGCGCCATCTTCGTAAGCCTGAATAATCGGGCGTACCTCGTCGGCTTTCATCAAAAGTTCGCTGCCCAGCACCCGCTTGAACAATAAATCAATTGCAAAATCTTTATGATAAAGTTTGCCGTCCCGGTATTCTATCTCACGCGGGTCGCAGATAATAGTCGGTACATCGTGCGCCTGGAAATATTCTTGTAAAAGTTGAAATTCAGTCTGGGTCGGCACATCGTGCCAGTCTACAATCGCAATATTGGGCGTTTTAGCCGGACGTGTACCCAAATATTCGCGGTAATTTTTGAGCAGCATCGCCAGCAATTTTTCTTTGACATGAAAGCGGGTCAGATTGTAGCGCTTGCTAAATTCCGTCATAATCGGCAATTCACTAAATAAATCCGCCAGGCCATCTTCATAAGATGCACCCGCCGGAGACTCGGCGTTATACTCGACAAACTGAAGCGTGCCGTCTGCCGAAAGAAAGCTGTCCAGCCGCGAGTGGGCGCTGATGGCGCTATAGCCAGTATCGTAAGGCAGAAGGCGGCGCTCCTCGTCGGTCAGGCCCAGGGCGGTAATCAGGCGTTCGCTTTCGGCCTTATCGCCGTGCATAATCACGTCGCCCAGCTTGGACATTGCGGTGGTCAGAGCGATACAGACCTGGCTGACATAATCAAATTGAGCGCGGGTAAAAAAATGAGGCCGCAGCACATTACAAAGCGGCCTACCACCAAAGGTAATCTTGCGGAGTGGCATCTGCTCTTGCAGCATCTTGACACTGTCACCTGCCAACATCCGGCTATTCGCCAACAGCGAGTGATAATAGGCAATCGCATCTTCCAGCAGTTGCGCGTCCTGCGCCTGTACTTCGCTCATACTCTTCTCCCAAGTTAAATTGAGTTGTCAGTCGTCAGTCGTCAGTTGGGAATTTAACTGAAGATAAAACATAATTCACAAGGTCAATTCGCTGGTAGGGGCGGGGTCTCCCCGCCCTTGAGCGCTGAGTCTTACCCACATCTGAACCCGGACATGAATGTCCGGGCTAAAAACAGACTGATTTATTTCTTAGCCCGGACATTCATGTCCGGGGAGTTGAACTAAATCTGCTTTGTGGGTAATTGTTAGCCCTTGAGCGCCGGGTCAGTTCAACAAGGATTGGGAAACCCAACCCCTACCAAACCCGGCTTTAAGCCAGACAATTATGTCTCACCTTCATTTAACTGACAACTGACGACTGATAACTGACAACCACCTACTTCTTCACCGCCGTCTGGCCCTTGAGCAAATCGTCCCAGCGATATTGAGCTTTTTGGGGTTGGGTTTTGCCAGTGGCATAATCAATCACCAGCTTGCTCATATTTTCCAGCACCCACTCGAAATGGTCAGCCCCAATGCTCCAATAGTCGAAATCAGGGGCGGGGTTGAGGAAGTCAATCGCATACGGCACGCCATCGCGCATAGCAAATTCCAGCGTACACATATCGTAGCTTAACGTTTCGCATAGGGTCTTGCAATCCTGCTCGATGCGTTTGAACAATTCTGGGGTCAGGTAAGTCGGGTCGTTGTGGTAGCGGCGTTCACCGGGGTCGTAGCGCATTACCAGTACATTATCGCGCCCGAAGCAGAAGCAACGCACATATTGCGTGAATTCGATGCCTTCTTGCAAAATCATCGAAAGCTCACCCGTCTCATTGTAAGCCTGAATCAGTTCTTCAACCGAATTAACTTTGTAAACATTCTTCCAGCCGCCGCCGATAGCTGGCTTCAAAAAGGCCGGAACGCCTGTGTAATCCAACAGACCTTGCCAGTCTATCGGGAAGACCAGATTACGCAACGATTCATCTACTACACCCGCCACATAGCTTTTGTTGGGCAGCGCAACCGTTTTGGGGTGAGCCACGCCCAGCCGATAGGCCAGAGTAGATTCAATGTATTTATCGTCCGCCGTCCACCAGAAAGGATTGTTGATAACGATACAGCCCTGCACCACCGCGTTCTTGAGATAAAGTCGGTAATAGGGGATTTCGTGCGAGATACGGTCTATAATCACTTTGTATTCGCACGGTTCGTCCATTTTCGAGCCACCCAATTTGACGAACTCGGCGACGACTCCGGCGTTCTTGCTATTCACCCGATCAATAAAAGCCTGCGGAAAAGTTCCTTCCCGGCCCACAATTAAACCGATTTTCACCGATTCTTGCTCTTTCTTTACTGTTTTTGCCATTTTTTCCTCAACAAATACTCCCCAAAATTTTGGGAAACCTAAATATGTTCTCTTACCTGGTCTCTCCACAAAGGCCAGTCGTGTTCACCCTCGTTCCATATATCCAGGGTATTGCTAACTCCTTTCGCCCAGAGCAATTCGCTCATCTGGCGAGTTTCATCCAGACACATGGGTAAATCCTGGTGGCTGGTCATCAAAAAGATTTGCATCACCCGTAGTTTGTTGGCATAGTCGCCGCCCCCGTCCATACCACCGATATAATCGAGCGGCGAATTATAATAGGCGCTATCATCAAAATAGCCATCCAGATAGGAGTGCATACTAAAGCGCCCGCTCATCGAAACTACCCGATGAACCAGTTCAGGATGGCGAAAGGCAAAATTGACTGCATGAGTAGCCCCGAAGCTCGCGCCGGTACTGACCATATAACCATTAGAATTTTTAATTCGCATTAGAGCTACGACTTCGTCGGTAATGTAACGGTCATAGGCCATATGGCGCTGCACCCGGTCATAGGGATGTACGCCCCGATTGTACCAGCTTTCCGAATCAACACTATCCACGCAGTAAAGTTGAATAAATCCGCCATCAATTTTGTCGGACAAAGTTTCGACCATGTCCCGGTCTTCAAATTCAAAAAAGCGGCCCATCGAGCTAGGGAAAACCAGCACCGGCGCGCCCTGATGTCCCAAAACCAACATTTCCATGTGTCGGCCCAGCGCCGGACTATACCAGTTGTGATATTCACGTTGCATTGAAGTACCAAAACTCCTTGCGTTGACTTATTTTTGGGCTATTCGATTTGTTTCGCCGCCTGGCGGTAGTACAGTACTGAGCAGCTTTAGAAAATTTAACCTGTTATTTTATAACACTGACCTCAACGCTTGTCAAATCGAGTCTTAATATCTGGAAAATTTTTTGCAAAAAATTTTCCAGATATAATAGGAAGATTAGGGGCGGGAGTAATCAGGCAATTTCTTCGGCCTGTTCATCTGATTGGGGGAGGGAACGCAGATGTTCGAGGAAAGTGCGGCCCGATAGTTCAACGTGGTTACGCAAAATTTCTTCAGCAGCGTCAGGCATGTTCTGGCGAATAGCGGCAAAGAGCTTTTCGTGTTCTTCCAGAGCGAGTTCGGCCCGGCCCGGCACAAACCAAAGGCTACTAAAGGGAAATTGCTTCCACAAATCCAAAATCAGCTGCTTGAGCAAGGGTGAACGAGCTTCTTCGTACAGGCGCATGTGCAAATCATAATTAATTTGGGTCACATCGCTGGTCCGGCCCTCGTGCAAAGCAGCCCGCATAGCAGCCTGATACTGCTCAAGCTCGGTCAGTAATTTTTCGCGGCGTTCCGGCGCTTCGTTCAAGTGGCGCATTGCCTCTTTGATGGCGTAAGTTTCCAATAAAGCCCGGATGCGATAGCGGTCTGCCATATCTTCCGCGCTCAACCGGGTGACGCAAACGCCCTGGTGCGGTACGGATGTCACCAGTCCTTCCGCTTCCAGTTTACGCAACGCCTCGCGCACTGGGGTACTGCTAATCTGGAAACGAGCGGCTAATTCTTCCTGCCGCAATTTTTGCCCCGGCTTCAATTCACCGCTGGCAATTTCAGCCCGCAATCGCTCCACAATATAATCGCGTTTTAACTGAAATCTGGTCGGTTCGGTCATATAGTTCCTTTTTTAGTGATGAGTGATGAGTGAATCCCGTTCTCGTTCTATACAGGTCTTGAAAAATTGTGGTTATGCAAGATTTTGGGAGAATGCAATTAGCCCTATACGCATCAAGTTAAGTGTTTAAGCTTGGAGATGGTACGCCCTGGAAGATCGCCCTGGAATAAATTCCAGGGCGGACGAACACTAATTACCAATTTTGGGCTTAATTCTTTAGCTTGATGCGTAAAAGACAAATGCAATTAGTTCCTATAATACTTACTACCTTCTCAAACCTGATATCACTCATCACTCATCACTCATCACTCATCACTTCTTCTACACGCTTACGGGTTGCTCTGTCTGCATGGGCGCGGCTTCGGGAGTAGCGACGACCGAGGCAGGTTTTTTACCGCCGGGCATCAGCAGGGTGAAACCAACGACGGCGAGGGGCAGAAAAGCCAGCACCATCATGGTTTGCGGCAAACCGAACAGGTCGGCGTATTTGCCGAGAGCCGCCGCACCCAGTCCGCCCGCGCCAAAACCCAATCCCAGCGTCAGGCCAGAAGCCAGACCAATGCTGTTCGGCATGGCTTCCTGGGCCATCACAACCGTCAGCGAAGAAGCGGCAATCAAAGCTGCCCCGGCCAGCGCAATCGTGATTACTTGTACCGCGCCACTGCTATTCAAAAAGAGCAACAGCAAAGGCGTAACCACCGAGAGCGAACCGGCCATAACGGTTTTGCGGCCCAGTCTATCAGCCAAAAAACCGCCCGAAAGCGTACCAATCGCGCCCGCGAACAAAAAGACCGCCAGCAAAAAGGCGGCGTATTCCTTGTTTTTCTCGCCGGGCAAGCTGATGAAGTAGAGCGGGATAAAAGTAATCAGGCCAGTTTGCAACATCGAGCGCAGGCTGATGACTGAAAGAATTATAGACAACGTGCGGATAGTGCGACCTTTCGAGACTGGCGCAGTTGTTGTCGTTCTTACCTTTACCTTCTGACCGCGTTCGGTGGCGGCACGCGCGTAAAGTGGCATCAAACGCCATAGCAAAACAGTTGCAATAAATCCCGGCACGAGCATACCGAAAGCGCCCGCCGTCCCGAACAGGCCGAGCAGCACGGTAAAGAGAATTGGGCCAAGCGCAAAACCGAGGTTGCCGCCGACAAAAAAGACCGACATACCACTGGCCTTTTTCTCGCCACTCACATAGTTGGCATTGCGCGACCCTTCGGGGTGGAACGCCGCCGAGCCTAGCCCGCTTACAATCACGACCAGCAGCACCAACCAGTAGCTCGGCACGAACAGCACCAGCAGCATACCCAGCGCGGTCAGGCTAGTGCCGAGTGGCAACAGCCACCGCAACGGCTTGCGGTCGCTAACCAGCCCAAAAATTGGCTGAATAAACGACGAGGTGAGGCTGTTCAAAGTCACAATCAACGCCGCCGCCGCATAATCCAGCTTATACGTAACGTACAAAAGCGGAATAATTACCGCCAGCGAACTGGTCTGCATATCTACCGCCATATGCCCAAACGCGAGTGCCAACAGCCCGCGCTTGTTTATCCCATTCTTCAAGCCTTTGCTCCTTCCATAAATGAAATACTGAGAATCTGAAATTTCTGGCGCTTGCCAGGCCATTTTTTACTTGTGAACCGAACCCTTTTTAAATCAGCCCGAAAGTTTTGAATGTCGAACCTGAGCAGATTAGATATAATATCTAATCTGTATTTAACCAGAGTTAGCAGCGCTTGTCAAGGCTAAAGCGAAATTCCTGATTTAGCTACTTAAAATAAGTCTATTGGCATTTGGCTTGCTGGTAGCCTATAATAAGCAGGAAAATGTTGGTAGATTATATTAGAAATAAAGAGTAAGAAGAGCATGACGCAAAGTATAGATGGTCAGTTGAAGATAATTCCGTTGGGCGGTGTAGGCGAAGTTGGTAAGAATTGCACTTTACTGGAATACGATGGCGATTTTGTACTGGTAGACATCGGGGTAAAATTCCCGGAAGAAGAAATGCCGGGGATAGACCTGATTATCCCCGATTTAACTTATGTGCGCGAACGCAAGGAGAGATTGCGGGCCATCCTGATTACGCACGGTCACGAAGACCATATTGGGGCAATACCCTACGCCCTGGCCCAACTCGATCTGGAAGAAGTACCAATTTACGGCTCGGCGTTGGCGCTGGGATTGGTGCGGGCCAAGCTCGACGAGCATCCCGGCACGGAACAAAAAGCCCGCTGGTTTCCGATGGAAGGTGGCGAACGAGTCACGTTGGGAAGCTTCGAGGTCGAATTTATTTCGGTTGACCATTCTATTCCCGACGCTTTTTCGCTGGCGATTCATACGCCGCTTGGTACGGTGCTACATACGGGCGATTGGAAATTTGCCGGGCTACCACCGCAAAGCTACCAGCGCTACAAAGAATTAGGCGAAATGGGCCTGCTGGCGCTATTGCCCGATTGCGTGCGGGTCGAATCGCCAGGGCGCACCCAGTCGGAAACGATTGTGGGCGACGCGCTGGAAGAAATTATTCGGGACGCTCCGGCGCGGGTGATTATCAGTACCTTTGCCTCGAACGTCAATCGGGTTGGCCGGGCGATTGAAGCGGCCCAGCGTTATGGTCGGGTCTGTGCTTTGGTGGGTCGTTCGATGGAGCGGAATATTCCGATTGCCCGCGATTTGGGCTACCTGAGCTATCCTGATGCTGCCGTCGTCAGTGCCAACGAAGCCCAGCGAATGTCGCCCGAAAAAGTAGTGCTGCTGGTTACGGGTAGCCAGGGCGAACCGATGGCGGCGCTGGCGCGTATGGCATCGGGGACACACCGAATGGTCAGGCCGTTGCCCAACGATACTGTCGTGTTATCGGCAACGCCTATTCCGGGCAACGAAGCCTCGGTGGGCCGCACGATTGACAACCTGATGCGGAGCGGGTCGCGGGTAATTTATCCGCGTGTTTCGCCTAACGTGCATGTGAGCGGTCATGCCGCCTATGATGAGCATCTGGAACTGGTCGAACTGGTTAAGCCGCGCTATCTGGTGCCGCTACACGGTGAATACCGCATGATGGTGCTGTGCCGTGAGGCTGCCGTGTCACGAGGTGTCCTGTTTGAAAACGTCTTTTTGACCGAAGTAGGGCAGGGTGTGATAATTAATGCGAATGGAGCAAAGCGCGATGGTCGAATCAAGAGCGGCGCAGTATTGGTAGATGGCTTGACTGTTGGCGAAGTGAACCAGGTAGTGCTGCGTGACCGCTTGCGGCTTGCCAGCGACGGATTGGTAATCGTTTCGATAACGCTCGACCAGCAAACCGGGCAACCGACCAGTGAGCCACGTATTCTAACGCAGGGGTTGCCCACCTCGCTTTCCAACGATGGCGCGGTACGCTTGCGCGAACAAAGCCGCGAAATTGTGCAACAGGCCGTCGAGCAAACCGAACGCAACCACCTGGGTCAGGCCGTAGCCCGCCCCCTGGCCGAAGTAATCAAGCAAAGCGTTGGCTCTTATATCTTACGCTCCACCGGCCTGCGTCCCTTGATTATCCCGGTGTTGACCGAAGTTTAAGGAGCAGCATCCCATGACCGAAATGCAATTTTCTACTACAATTACTTAACCCTTAAAAGTATTGCAGCTTGTAAAGCAGGTGATGTCAACATTATTTCTCTGTTATATCTATTAATTGTAGTTGCTAATATAAGCAAAATACATTTTTGTTTTAACGAGGCCCAGCTAATGCGATGGCCGGGAGATATTGCCGGGCCATCGCATTAGCTGGGTTTGGGGATGGGCTTGCTTTATTTTGGCTAGTTGCTCTGCTAGTTTTTATTAAACTCAGCCAGTTTTTTCAAGATTTGGTAGTAGCGGTTAAACCAGTTCGATGCTAAGAGCAACCGCACCGCCACCGCCTAAACAGAGCGTAGCAAGACCACGCTTGCCGCCAGTATCTTGCAAAGCGTGAATAAGGGTAGTGAGGATTTTAGCGCCGCTAGAGCCGATGGGATGGCCCAGCGCAATTGCACCACCGCGCACGTTTACCTTGCTCATGTCCATATTTAGTTCTTTAGCGTTGGCAAGTACCTGAGCGGCAAAAGCTTCATTAACCTCAATCAAATCAAAATCGCCGAGAGAAAGGCCAGTCTGGGCCAGCAATTTGTTTACGGCACGCGGCGGTGCGGCAAAAATATACTTTGGCTCAATACCAGCGAAGGCATAGCCAGTGACACGGGCTTGGGGGGCAATCCCATGCTTTTCCGCCGCCGCTCGGCTCAACACTACCATCGCACTCGCGCCGTCGCTGAGACCGGGAGCATTGCCCGCCGTGACCATACCGCCATTTGGTTTGAAAACCGGGGCAAGCCGCGAAAGAGTGTCCAGGCTGGTGTCGGGGCGCACTGGCTCGTCGGTATCAAAGACAAGCGTGCCTTTCTTGCTCCTGATTTCAATTGGCATAATCTCGCGCTTGAACGCACCGCTTTCGATAGCTCTGGCGGCTTTTTGGTGACTACTGGCGGCCAGTTCATCCTGAGCTTGGCGCGAAATTTCGTACTTTTCGGCAATAATTTCAGCGCTCATGCCCATGTGATGATTTTCAAAAGCGCACCATAGTCCGTCCTGAATAACCGAGTCAATCGCGGTAAAATTGCCCATACGGTAGCCGTTGCGCGATTGGGGTAGCAAGTGCGGCGCGTTACTCATACTTTCCATGCCACCCGCCACGATAATATCCTGTTCTCCAGCTTTAATCGAGTTAGCCGCCAGCATTACCGCTTTGAGGCCACTGCCACACACTTTGTTAATAGTGAGGGCCGAGACTTCGCTGGGGATACCCGCCCCCATCAACGCCTGCCGCGCCGGAGCTTGCCCCTCGCCCGCCTGCACCACGTTGCCCATAATTACTTCTTCGACTAAATCGGGGCGCACTTCGCTCCGGCGCAAAGCTTCCTTAATTGCAATTGCGCCAAGCTGCGGGGCGCTAAGTCCCGCCAGTGCGCCCATAAATTTGCCGGTAGGCAACCGGGTCGCGCCCGCAATCAATACTTCTTTATCATTAATCGCCATTGATTTTTACTCCTTGTATTTACCCAAAAATTCAAGCTTTTGAAAATTCTTGCAAGAATTTTCAAAAGCTTGAATAAAAAGATGATTAGCGTCGCTTTTTCTGGTTACGGTTCTGGTTGGTTGGCCCGTCTGCCGAGGGCTTGCGGGGCGCAGCCGAATCAATCTTTGTCGCGACTTCGTTTACAACTACTTCAGTTTCGGTAGCTTTGGCTTCGGCCCGCGCTTCCTGAGAGTCGGCTTTTTCGGCGATTTCAGTTTCGAGTGCTTCGGCTTTTTCAATCATCGTTATTTCGGGTTCCTGGGCTTTTGCTTCAACCTGAAGTGGCATTACTTCTTCCATTAGCTCCGGCACTTTGGCTTCTGCCTCAGTTTCGGTTTCAACCGAAGAAAGCGGCTCGTACACTTCTGCGCCATCTGGCGTAACTTCAAGCGTGGGCGAATTTATTTCCACTTCGGGGTCGGCCTGTTCGGTCTCTTCAATTTCCGCAGCGGCTTCTACATGTCGTTGAACTTGGGTTTCTGGTTCAAGCACTGCTCCTCCGGCAGACGCGGTAGCCAGCGCGAGTTGCTGCTGGCGCAGTTCGCGCTTGGTCGGCTGCGGGCGTACCTTAACGGAAAGGGCTTCGGCATCGGGGGTGCGGGTGCGGTGGCGATAAAGGAAGAAAAAGGCACCAACAAAGATGAAGACAATCGAAAGCATCTGGGCGCTACGGATACCGCCGTTCACCGGGTCGCCGATGATATAAAGTGGGTCGGTACGCAAACTTTCAATGATAAAGCGCCCGATAGAGTAGAGTACCAGATACAGAAAAAAGATGTCGCCATCGCGCAAACGAAGCTTAGTCCAGCGTTCAACCGTTTTGGGGCGAGTGATAGCAAAGAGCAGCGTCAGGAAAACGGCGTAATCCCAGATTGACTCATAGAAGAAGGTTGGGTGAAATCGCTGGTCGGCGGCTAAAACCGAGCAGCTGGTATCAACCGTGCCAGGCGTGCCGCCGGTGGTACGATAGTCGCAGGGGATTTTCACGCCCCAGGGTACGCTGGTGGCGCTACCGTAGGCTTCGTTATTCATAAAATTGCCCCAGCGCCCGCACGCCTGAGCGAGAATCAACCCTGGCGCGATAAAATCGGCCCAACGCAAGAAATTTAGCCCCGCTATCCATTTATAAACCACTACGCCGATAACCGCGCCGATAACCGCGCCCTGAATTGCAATGCCGCCGCGCCAGACCTCGAACACGCCCGGCTGTGGGCCACCAATACTGAAAATGCTATCTTTGTACTTGGCCCAGGTATTGATGACGTACCACAGGCGCGCTCCGGCAATACCCGTCACCAGCACTATCGGCAGCAGCACCCAGGTGCGCTCCGGGTTCTCGCCGCGCCGCGCTGCCAGAAATTGCGTAGTAAAGGCTGCCATAATTACGCCAACCGTAATAATAATGCCATACCAGCGAAACGCCGGGCCTTTGTCGCCTAGCTGAAAGAAAATTGGGTTATTCCCGGTATCAGAATTACGTAGCAGAAAATAAATCAGGAATATTGCCGAATAAATCAGCAAAATACCCGGTATCGTCAAAACAAACTTGTAAATATTAAAGCGCTTCATACGCTCGGAAATCGCCGTAGCCATCCTCACTCCTTATTTTTCACCGAAAAAGCTTAAAAATTTTGAACAGAACCAGTTTACTATCTACAATATTATACTACACTACAGGCGATGCGTGCTATTAGAGGATGTTAAGCGAAGAGGCTGACCAATCAAAACTCATTTATATCTTTAGATTGTTGGTTCGGGTTGGCACTGGGTACATAAATAAGTGCCACGCTGCCCGACTGTAATTTTTACAATTGGAGTGCCGCAATTGGGGCAAGGGTCGCCTTTCCTTTCGTGGACAAAAAGTAGTTCCTGGTTGCGGCCCTTTTGTCCCTCGCCGTCCATATAATCGCTCAGGGTGGTTCCCCGGTTTTCTACCGCGCTGGCAAGTACCTGCCGGATAGCGGTGTAAAGCAGAGCGCGTTCCTCGGCGCTCAGGCTTTCGGCCCGGCGCGTCGGGTGCAACTTGCTCACAAAAAGCGCCTCATTCACATAAATATTGCCCAGCCCGACTACCACCGCCTGATTCAGCAACAACGGCTTGAGCATCCCTCGTCGCCCGGTCATAAGCTGCTGGAAAATTTCCTCGGTAAACTCATCTTCGAGCGGTTCCGGTCCTAGCTTTGCCATGTGCTGATTCAGTTCTTCCCGGCTCAAGAAAAGATAAACTCGTCCAAATTTTCGCAAATCAGCAAAGCGCAACTCGCTCCCGTCTTCAAACGGAATAACCAGGTGGGTGTAGCGGTCAGGAGGCGCGTTCTGTTCACGCCAGAATAAATTCCCGGTCATCTTGCGGTGAAAGACCAAATGCTTGTCGTGGCTTAGTCCAATCAACACATACTTGGCCCGGCGGTTAATTTCCAGCACTTCTTCGCCACTGATTAACTGACCCAGCACTTCGGGCGGGTGGGTCAGCATCCGAGGCCAATCGGCAAAACTCACCCCCGGACTGGCAATAACCCGGCCCACAATCAAACGGCGCATATCACGCACCGTCGTCTCAACTTCTGGTAATTCAGGCATAAAATCTAAAAACCTCTCTCATAAAGAAACCGCTCTTGCATTAAAAAGCGGCTTAACTGGTTCTGCTTTGGTTAAATGTAGCTTTAAAGTGTATCTATAGCAGCGATTATTGCACCAGCCTGGGCTACTAATAACGGGGCGTTAAACGCTAAATTTGGATAATCATTTGAACCGTCAAAAGCCATTAGTACCTGATAGTAAAAGCAATTTTGCCCCTGGCTTGCTGAACAGCCGTATGTCCCCAAACTCTCCTGAACTCCTTTAGTTGGTCAAGAGCATCCATAGGTGTAAGATTCGGAGAGATAGAGATATAGACGTAGAGATGAACATCATCTATCAAGTCAGGGTCGCCCACAACCTCAAGAGAAAGGGCGGCATCGGGAAAGAACCGCTTTATTTCAGGAATAGATGTTTCAAGAGCCGGAAAAACATAAGGGTGAAGCTTAACGAAATCAGCCACCCTTTGCATATTTGGTTGTGGCGTAGCCTGACTCTCTTGCAATTGAGCCGCAAGTTCAAGCACGCTTTGCATAGGTTTACCCTTCCTCAATAAATTTCAGGCGTTTAAATGCCTGGGAATTTATTATACCATACGAGTAAACCTATCAGCGCCTTCGGTAGATGAGGAGTAAGGCGGTTGCAAAGTCGCCAATTCGTATGACATTGCTCCGCCAATGGATTTGCCTGGCTGTTCGCCTTTACCAAATCAGGCCATACCAGTTTTGGCGGCGCTTTTCTGGGCGGCGCGGGCGTGGTAACGGGCTATTATTCCTTCGGGAGTAAACTCGCCACGATATTCGGGCGGCAGGAGTTCGGCAATCTTGAGCATCATAAAATCGCTCATGAAATCCAAATCGCCGTGACGACCACGCTTGCCAGAGCTGGTCAGGTCGTGGGCGGCGGCAAAAGTGGCGGCGGCTTCCTTGAGAGGGTAGGCCGCGCCAATCGCAAAATCTACGCGCGGACGGTGCAAAAAGCCCCACTTTTTGCGCCGCATAATATTTTCTGTTCCCCAAATCGCGGTTGGTAGTACCGACACATCGGCGGTGGAAGCAATCAGGGCGGCTCCGGCGTGGCCCGGCTGCAAGGTGAAAGTTTTGGAGCGTGTACCTTCGGGGTAAACCGCCAGCAAACCGCCCAGCTTAAGAACAGCCAGAGCCGATTTTAGCGCCTGCCTATCAGCCTCGCCCCGCCGCACCGGGAAGCCGCCCAGCGCGATAACAATGCCACCCAAAATCGGCGTTTGAAAATATTCTATCTTGGTCATGGCGTTAACCGGGCGCGGCGCTACGAAGGCGGCGATGAGCGGGTCGTAGTTGGAAAGATGATTGCAGGTGTTAATTATACCGTCGCTATCTTGCGGAATATTTTCGCGACCATGCACTACTAAATTAATAGTAGGAGCAATAATTAGCCAGGCAATCGGTTTAAAAATCAGGTAGAACCCAAGATAGCGAAAACTAATAAACAGAAAATGCAGAAATTGCCGCAGCCGGGGCGGAAGTTTATCCCGCGTTCCTGGCCCAATTACCGGCGTAGATTTTAACTCGCTCAGGTAGGCCCGCCATATTACCGCTACCATATTCTGCCCAATCCTCATGTAAAACCTGTTCTAGTAGGGGCGCAATTCATAGCGCTCAATTCCAGGGCTTGATGAATCAAACTCCTACAGCGATAGGTTCTTATTTGTTTAGCAAGCTGGTTTTCTCTGGCGTTTCTTCGGTGCTATCAGCTTTTTCGGTGGTTTCCAACGCTTGCTCTTCGGCCTGCACACGCTTATCGCGGTGCTTTTTCCAAGACCAGTAGGCAAATACCGCCACTACCAGACCAACCCCAGCTAATATTGTAAAAAGATTATTAATTTGGTCAAGGCTATTGCCAATCAGGTAGCCCGCCCCACAATAAAGAATGCTCCAGAAAAGGCTGGCAAATAGCTCATAAAGCGCAAATTTATGGAAGGGCATTTTAACAATCCCCGCCGTTAGCGCCATAAAGGTACGAATCTGGCCCAAAAAGTGAGCCAAAAAGATAGTTTGCGGGCCTTTTTCAATTAGCAAAAGCTTGGCTTCGGTTAAACCTTTGTTGAGCCAGTTGTGCAAGCGGGTCTTTTCAATTATCCGCCACAGACCGAGCCGACCAATCCAGTAATCGGTGCTGCTGCCCAAAAACATCCCCATCCAGGCCAGCAACATCACCAGTGGTAGCGACATTGTCCCCTGGGCTGCAAAAACGCCGCCCAATACTATCAGAGTGCCACCCGGAAGTATCAGGCCAGTTATAACTGTATTTTCCAGGTAAGCTCCCAGAAACACAATCAGGTAGCCGTAGGAAGCATACTGGGTCTTCAGAAATTCGATAATACCGTTAATATCAGGCATAAATGCTGCACCTTTCCTCAAAAGTTCACTTTTATTTTCTAGCATACTGTACGCCAGGGTTTAAGTTAAGGTTTCGCATACTCCCTGATATTACTTTTATCTTATCATAGGTTAATCTTTTCTGCTCAAACCAGAAACGAACAAGAGCGGTTAATAACCGCTCTTGTTCGTTTCTAGTTTGGGGAATTAGGAGAAGAAGAATTAAGGCTGTATCAGGTTCTAAAGAAAAGCAAGGCTACCAAAATTAATAGCAGCCCCAGCCCGATAAGCACAAAAGCAGCCCAATGTTGAAATTGCGCCCGCCGTAGCGCCTTTCCGTGCCGGGTGTGGGCTACCGTTCCCTGGGCAAAGCGTCCGCCAATATCTTGTGGCTGAAAACCACCGACGCGCCGCAGCCACCAGGCCCGGCGGCAATAAACGTATGCCCCAATTTCGCTGGCCCGTATAACTGGCAACTTCCGTCGCGTACCCCGACTCTTCTCAGTGCTCATCTTTGCCCAAGTTTCCCACTCATTTTCTATCTGACAACTCATACCAGGTTAAGACCCGACAGCATACCACTGAGCCTGTCACCCTGACGAAGGAAGGGTCTCGGCTCTACCCGCCGCCGCTTTTTCGGCAACCAGAGATGCTTCGTTCCTCAGCATGACACGAGAGAGTTGCTACCTTTCAGCAATCACTCTTTTAACTCAGAATTCAAAATTCAAAACTCAAAACTCTTCTAACCTTCCAGTTCATATTTAGCGCTGGGGATGGTTGAGTTGAGGTCAGTCCGTTCACCTTGATGCCCAATAATTTCAACCATTTCGCCAGTTGCCACAAAAATTATTCGTTCGCAAATATTGGTAATGCGGTCTCCGAAGCGCTCCAAATTATGGGCGGCCCAGAGCAAATAGGTGGCCCGGTTTACGGTAGTGGCATCAGCCAACATAATTGCCAGCAATTCCTGGTAAATATGGTCGTACAAAATATCGATTTCATCATCACAATCGGCTATACGGCGGGCGGCTTCGGCATCCTGGCGCAAAAAAGCATCCAGCGCAGAATTAAGCATACTGCTGCACTTGTCAGCCATGCGAGGAAGGTCAATTAGCGGCTTTACTAAGGGCTGCTCGTCCAGCAAATTGTTGATATGGGCAATACCCTTTGCATGGTCGCCCATGCGTTCCAGTTCGCCTATAATCATTAATATTGCCGCTATCGTCCGCAAATCGTGGGCGACGGGCTGTTGGGTGGCAATTACTACCAGCACCTGTTCCTCGACTATAAAACGCTGCCGATTAATTTCTTTGTCATTTTCAATCACATATTTTGCCAGACGATGGTCGCGCCGTTTTAACGAATCTACGGCCTGTCGTAGCGCCTTATCCACCATGCTACCCATTACCAACACTTCATCTTGAAGCTGTCCCAAAGCATGTTCAAAATTCGTTCTTATCATGAAAATTCCTTGTATTAAACCAGGAGGCCAATCTAATAAGCCCCCGCCGAAACTAAATCCTTGTAGCTACGCCACCCGGCGCGACTGTCACCCTGACGAAGGAAGGGTCTCGGCTCTACCCAAAGCACCGTTCTTGAGCAACCAGAGATGCTTCGTACCTCACACCCCGTATAAGGGGGCGTGACGGGGTTGAGTAGTTATAAGTTCTTCAGGCACACTTAGTTGAATTAGTATAGAACTTTCCAGGTTGAAACACAACAGAAAAGTTTAACATGGTGTTAAACTCCTATTAGGATGATGTTAAATCTTGTTTAATAAAGGGAAAAGACAGGTAGGGTAAAACTGAAAGTAGAGCCACGCCCGAATTCACTTTCGGCCCAAATTTCGCCTCCGTGCGCCTGGACAATATGCTTGGCAATTGCCAGACCCAAACCGGTGCCAGTTTCAGTACCGGCCCGCGATTTATCAACTTTGTAAAATCGCTCGAAAATCCGGCCCAGGTCATCCGGCGGAATACCTGTGCCAGTATCTTTGACTCTTATCACCAGCTTCGCGGCTGTACCTTTTTCGGGCGGATTATCTTTGAATTGTTCTACGCTCAAGGTAATCGAGCCACCTACCGGGGTAAACTTTATCGCGTTGTGGGTCAAGTTGATAAGCACTTGTATGATTCGGTCAGGGTCAACCAGGCCATTTGGAAAAGATTCTTCGCTACCGTAAGGGGCGACCTGTAATTGCAAACCGTGTCGCTCGGCTTGCGCCCGCAACCGCTCGGCACTTTGCTCGACCAGTTCCCGCAAATCTACCGCCTTCAGGCTCAATTTTACCTGGCCCGACTCGATTTTGCTCAGTTCTAATAACTCGCGTACCAATTGGGTCAGGCCATCTACTTCAGTATCAATTCGGCTCAGAAAGTCGCGGGCCGCTACCGGGTCATCTTCCAGTACTGCCTGCATAGTCTCTACCATCAACTTGACCGAGGCCAGCGGAGTACGCAATTCATGGGAAATATTTGCCACAAAATCGCGCCGAACACGTTCGAGCCGATGCAACTCGGTCAAATCCTGCAATACTACCAACCCGGTGCGGGCCGGTGGCAATTCATTGGCGGGGGCATCCTCCTCTATTAAGGTAGTTTTGACCTGTAATTGCAACCGATGCGGCCCAACTTCCAATACTTCCACCCGCTCATGCCCATCGCGCAAAGTCTGGCGCAGCAAAGCATTTACTTCGTGGTCGCGCACCACCTGCATAAACGAGCGACCTTCTACCAGACTGGCCGAGGGCAACCCCAAAATACGATAGGCCGCTGTATTGATGCTCATCACTGTCCCGGAAGCATCGGTATTAATAATGCCATCGGTCATATTTTGGAGCAAGCCCGCCATCGCGTTGCGTTCCGCCGTTATGCGTTGAAAAACCGCCGCCAGTTCGGTAGTCAGTTTATTAATCGCCTCGGTCAATTCGCCCAGTTCTTCGGCCTCTGTCGGTTCGAGACGGCGTAGCTGTTGCTCCAGACTTGCCATAGTGCGCCGCTTAATCAGCAGACTTAGCTGGCGGATGCGGCGGGTGGTGCGGCGGCGGTAATAAAAAGCGGTCGCTGCCGCTGCAACGCCCGCTCCCGCTAATGAACTTAAAATAACAACTGCTTCCACCATCAACTCCGGCTTACCCAAGCGGGGTTCGGCGGCCCAACCCCCGCTTTCTATTTTGCGCTACCAACGCTGCTCGAATGGACTTCGTGTCCATTCGAGCCACCTGGATCAAACTTATAACCCACACCAAAAACGGTATGGATATAGTGAGGCTTGGAAGGGTCGGTCTCGATTTTTTCACGTAGCCAGCGGATATGCACATCTACCGTGCGCGTTCCACCGCTATAATCGTAATCCCAAACTCGCTCCAGCAAAGTCTCTCGCGTCAGCACCTGCCCCCGGTGGCGGGCCAGGAACGCCAACAAATCAAACTCTTTTGGTTTGAGAGTAATCAATTTATCGCCCAGGGTAACGGCGTGCTGGCTCATATTAATCTGCAACTCGTTGGCAGTAATAACTTCCTGGTTAAAGACTTCCGGCGAAGGTTGGGAGACAGGCGGAGCAGGTTCGGTCTGCCCTGTCGTTACCGTTTGCAACATTTCCATTCGCCGCAACATCGCTCGTACTCGCGCAATTACTTCTCTCAAGCTAAACGGCTTGGTCATATAATCGTCCGCGCCCAATTCCAGGCCCAAAATCTTGTCTACTTCTTCCTCGCGGGCGGTCAACATCAAAATCGGCACGGTTGAATGTTGGCGCAAGGTACGGCAAACATCCAGCCCATTCATGCCGGGCAACATCAAGTCGAGGATTACAAGGTCGGGCTTTTCACGACGGGCCATTTCGAGCGCTTGTCGTCCATCGCTGCTGACGCTGACTTCGTAGCCTTCCCGAATTAAATTGTATTTAAGAGTTTCTGCAATGTTTTCTTCATCATCTACTATCAGAATTTTAGCCATACATCAGGCCGGTTCGTTCAACTCATACCGAAACTCGGCCATACTTCCTCCTATTAAATTGCTCTGACGTTATACTATCAATTTTATGGGGTAAGGCACGGCATTGTGCGGCAGCTAAAGGTCATCAGGCTAACCCCTAAACCTTGCCAATATTATACTTTAGCATTTAGGGTCTGGCAAACCTGGCTTCTTGCAGTTTTCACAAAATCGGGCCTGGTTCTAGCCAGCTTAATGATAACTTGGTTAAACCTGCGTTGTATTTACTAATTTTTCCGTAGCTTTTGAAAATGTTGGCAAACTTTTCAAAAGCTACGGATTTTGCGAATTTAGCCTATTGCTAAACAATTTCCCTGAACCAGGCGAGGCGATTAATCGGGGGGCAGGTTGAATTTTATCATCATAACAAAGCTGCCATTGGGGGTAAGCGGCGTTTCTGACTGTTGTATAATTATATCGTTCGCCGCTGCCAGGTTGCCCGGATTATTGGCAAGCGAAATTACTATTACCAGCGAACGCTCCTGGCTTTCTTTCTTGGGCCAGAACATGGGTCGCCCGCCCGTCCCAAGTCGTCTGGGGCTAAGGGCAGAGGCCAAACCTGAATCCAATAACTCCCCGTTTGGGTAGCCTTTTTCTTTCATGCTATTATTGTAATAATCGAGTATCTGAGCCTGATTACCTGGGTTAGTCACGGCTAACATTTCAACTTGAACCCGTTTGGCCTTTTTCTCATCATAAGCTTTGAGAGCGACTACCTCACGCTTAATCTGGTCTATTACACTCGGCTTAACCTCGTAGCGGACAGATTTATCCGGCGCTTTCATATCACCCAAAGAAATTTCGGGCGGAATGATAAAGAAGGCCAGCACCAGACTAAACGCTATTACTACTAATGTTACCCCGACAGCAATTAAAATGGGGGTATTTTTATTGCTACCACCACCCTTTTTAAGGTTGCGGAAAGCTTCCAATTTGATTTGTTGTTCTGACGTAAGTTCCTCGCCATCGGCAGCAATTAATCCCAATCGGGCAAGGTCGGCCTGTTCTTCCTGGGTTTTTTTGCTTTGCCGGGCGGAGATCTCTTGCCCTTTCTGAGCTTGTTCCTGCTCTTTCTGAGCTTGCCGGACTTGCCGTTCCTGGGCCTTTTGAGCATCCGATAGTTCTTTTTCGCGGGCTTTTTGGGCCTTTTGCATCGCCTTTTCGCGTTTCTTTTGCTCTTTAGCCGAAATTTGAGGGGCGATTACTTCCTGTATCGGCGCAGGCTGGGTTGGAGGCGGCGGCACTATGCCGGGCTGGGCGTAAGGTGAGGGCGAATCAGTCGGAAAGGGGGGTGGCACGACAGGGGGTTGAGCAGTACCAAAGCCACTGGACATCTGGGCATTCGCCCCGAAAAGGTCGGGCAACAAATCCGCCAGCGAAATACCGCCATTGGCGGGCGCTACCGAGGCGGAAGGGGGAGAAGGCGACCTGGTCGGTGGTGGCGGGGTTGGCGGGAGCGGTTGGGGATTACTTGCCAGAAATTGACCTAGAAAATCATCTCCCTCATCCTGGTTAGAACGACGGTCAGGTTGGTCAGAAGATGTCCTACGGAACATTCCCATGTGGAACCTCCTTATCCTTATTAGAACGAATTATGGTTTGGGCGTGGCAGTCGGCGCGCTTGGTGTGCCATTGGGTGTATGCAGTCCATCCACCACTACCAGCACGTTTGTATTGGCTGGAATAGTGCCGTTATCACGGTATTGTTTCAAGAAATTGTCGGTTCCGTTAACGTTCGGCCCGACCATAATCATTCCCCGGCTACGGCCTGTATTATTTCCGGCAGGTTTCTCGAAACCCAACACCCAGCCATCCGCGGCCAGGGTAGTCGGCCCTATCAGAGTACTGCTGCGGTCATTCCAGCCCAGGTTCACCAGTTCTTTCTGGTAATAACCTTTAACATCGCTCAAAGCGGTATTAGTAGTAAAGACCCGCACGCTCTTTTCGACGAAATTCTTGTCCGGCGGAGTTACTTTATTGACAAATTCCTGCGAATTAGACAGCGCCGATAATTCATTCAAACCATTTTGAACTGGAAAAGTAAAACTGTTATCGGTTTGAGTTTTGTTTTCTTCGCCGCAGGCCACTAACAACCCTGCCAACATTAACACTACAAAACTAACGCTTAGAAAGCGTAAACTTATTTTCTTAAAAAAGGCATCAAACATCGAAGGACTAAAATCCTCTCCTCGATAAATTAAATCTAGTCAAATTTTCAGATATAACACAAATGTGTTCTTTACGATATTATAACATACTTGAATCTAGTTTGTATTCCCCCATTTAGTACCCAAAAGCTTGCCAGATTTTAGCCAGCGAAGTTTCGTAACGATAATTAATGTTCATGTGTCCATCCTCAAATTCTTCGTGATGCACCGATAGGCCGAGCGCCCGCGCTTTTTGGACAAAGATACGCGCTCCCAGGTGCAAATTGAACTCATCGCGGGTGCCAGCATCCAGATAAATCAGCTTTAGCTGTTTTAAGTTGGCCTGATATTCGGGCTGTTGTAGCATCTGAACCGGGTCGTGCTGCAACCAGCATTGCCAGATTTCTTCTTTAAGTTCGCCAGTATAGAGGTCGAAGGGCAAATCAAACGGAGGCAAGCCCGCGCCATCTTCGTGCGGCGAATAGCAAGCCGCCATCGCTATCATATTGAGGGCATCAATCATTTTACCCTTCTGCTCGGCCTGAGCAAATTCTTCCAGGAATATACCAATCGGATTGGGATTATGGACAAATTTCGACAGCGCATTGACCGCTTTGGGGAAATCGGGTTTGTAGCACAGTTCAAAATACATATCGCCAGCGTGGGAAGCAAAAGCGCAAAAAATTTCGGGGTGGCGCATTGCCAGCCGTACCGCGCCGTAACCGCCGCTCGATTTTCCGGCTACCGCCCGACCTTCGCGGCTGCCAACCGTCCGAAATTTAGCATCCACAAACGGCACCAAATCTTGAATCACGAAATCTTCGTAGCGCCCGGTGGCGGCGGAATTTAGATATTGGCTGCCGCCCAGCCCGTTGTAGCCGTCCACAAAGACCAGAATCATTTCGCCGCTCTTGCCTTCGCCAATCATGCGCTCGAAGCGTTCCGGCACGGTTGGGGCGTAAAAACCGTTGGTATTAAGCCACATCAAACTATTGCCAGTAAAGCCGTGCAACATAAATACCACCGGGTAGCGTTTTTCCGGCGTGGTTTCGTAAGACGGCGGCAAATAAATCGGAATCTTGCGGGTGGCAGGGTCGCCCAGGCAATTGCCCTGCAAGGCCCGGCTCTCAAATTCTTCTATCACAATGGTCATATTAATACTCCCCTTAAATTTAAAGTCCTTTCAGGCTCAATGCGCTGCACAGCATAACAAAGCCATGATAATTTGGCAAGGGGAACAGGCCGAGCGGGTGTGCGTCAGTTTTTTGCACTAGCAGTTTGTCGGAGAAAGCCTTATTTTGGCGAGAACACTACCACTGGTAGTTCAATTTCAACAAGAATTGACTAGATATGGTAGTCTATTCGATTACTCCGACAAACTGCTAGGGTCAAGCCAACCCGGACGTTCACGTCCGGGTTTTGCAAAAAATTGACGCGCACCCAGGCCGAACGACTAGGAAGCCATGTAGCTCTTTTTCCAGTCCTCCAGAATAGGAGGCTGATTCCCGGTCAGGCGCTTTTGCCAGGCTTCGTCGGTCAGGCGTTCGCCCGGTTTGGTGATAAATTCGTACTGGCTGTAGACCGCGCCTTTGGTCAGGATAATTTTGCCGTTGACCGGGACGGCGACATAAATCAGGTTGACGCGCCCGGTGGCTTCCTGCAAAACTCCGGCATCGCCCGTCGCTACATCGGCTATCAGGGCCGGGTCTTGACTATCAAACTGGTTGCCACCGCCCGATGTTGGGGTAGCCGAATCCGAAGCGGCGAGGGTGAATCTTTCGAGCTGATTGGCCCAGCCGAGAATAAATTGCTTGTCTTCCTCGCTCAAGCTCTGTGCGCCGAGTTCTTTTTCGGCGATGGTTTTCAATTGCAAGGCGGTCTTTTCTAGGTCGGCTAATATTTTGGCCTGTTCCGGCGCAAGCAAATTGCGCTGTTGTAGACCCGTGCGGGTCATTGCCGCCAGCCCTGCCAGCCGCGCATAGTACAGCGCTTCCGGCTCGACAAAACCAGTCGGTAGTTCCTGATTGCCGGGAGCAAACGCGCCCGTCGCAACGGCTACCTGCTTGCTGTACAAAATGGTGTCGTGCTTGAGTTCAGTCCAGCTTGCCAGACTCGTCACCAGTTGCTTACGCTGCCAGCTTTCGTTTTGCATATAGGTCGGATAGTCGTCGCCGCGCTTACCGAGCAAGCTTTTTAGCTTGTAGAGCCAGCCCCAGTAGAGGTTTTGCGTCCAGATTTCAGGCTTGAGCGCATTCACTTCGCCCTTTACTTTGGCAAGCTGAGTGAGATAGTTCGGTTGGGCGGTATCGCCTTGCTGCTCCAAAAGTTTTTGGGCCTGGTCGCTGCCGAGCGCCGCCACAACATCCAGATTTTTTGGCAAAAGCCGCCCATTTACTAACGGCTGCACCAACTGTTGCATGGCGTAAGCATCGAGGGTAAACCGCTGCCCCATCAGGCGCAAGCCTTTGCCCTCTTCCTGGGCGTTGTTGGTAGCCGGATGAATTATCGAATTGATTTTGGCAGGCGGCAAGGTCTTGAGGGCGGCCTGAAAAGTTGCCAGTTTGCCTTTGTCGGCGGCGGCTTTGGGGGCGGATAAAAGCGTCGCTTCGCCCCAGACCGCTTTGGCAACGTTAAAATAATCCAGATAGGTCAAATCGTCGGCTTGCCCCACAAAAAAGGCAGTCGGCTC
>JBBQXW010000066.1:0-27548 GCA_038209275.1 Chloroflexia bacterium
CGACCATATCTGGAGTGTGAAGGAGTTGGTCTGGCACAAGCTAACCCCACCGCCTTATGTCACTCCGAAACGACGGGGACGACCACCTAAACTCATCTCATAGGTTGTTAAAGTGCTTCACGCTATTGTGGGGCTGTACCAACGCCTTCGATTTGTTAAAAGTTTATGGCGCTGGATGGCTTCGAGAAGCTGGAACCGCGTTTGGGAGAAATTCGGCTTTTGTACCTAATGGGCGAGTATTCAAGAAAATCGTAGAGCAAAGTGATGACCCCTTCGGGGTTGATGACCTTTATGCAGCTTACTTGCTTGAAAAAGCTACTGACCAGTATGATTTTGGACGGGGTTCACAAAAACCAAGCCGCCGCCAAACCCGCTTCCTCTTCTATACTATTGTGGTAGATCTGTTACGGGATGTAATGATTCGGGCTAATTTGTCAACCAAGCCAAAAAAATATTACCGAAGCTTTGATTAAAGTTTTCAAGCCCGGTAATGAGGGGGCGGCCAAAGCTCTAATGCACACGGCCCTCGAAGTAGTAGATGAGTACCTCACTCAGGGAACTGATGATTCAGTATTTTCGGAGCCTGCCCTAAAGAATACATTTAATAGCGACCTTAACGCTTTTCTCAAGTGGGAGAAACTCGGTAGTGGTGAAGAGTCTACTCCCTTCCTGACAAATTTGCTGGCAATAACGCGCAGAACTATGGGGCGTGGTGAACCTACCCCGCGTGACCTCATTACAGCGGCTATAAAGTAAAGGATAAGTTCTAGCTTCAATTTACATGGAGGAATCCTAAATGTCGTATTTAGTTAAGCAACTTCTGAAAAGCCTTCAAACACCGGTCACGGCAGAACCTAGCGACCTGATAACGGACGTATTAGAACGAATGATTGAACACAAATATAGCCAGCTCCCTGTAGTAGACCGTGCCAGTAAAAAGTTTTATCTAATTACAAGCGAATCAATTATGCAGGCGTACGTTGATTTTGGAGTGAACATAAAAACAACGAAGTTGCGAGTTTCTGACGCTCTAGTTAAAGTGAATCACCTGTATTTTGAGGACGATGATTTATTTGTGTTACTGCAAGGTGTGCGTGACAATGGGGCCGCTCTCATTGTAGATGAAAATCAAGAACTGAGGCATATCGTAACTAGTTATGATATGGCCGAGTTTTTCCGTCAGTGGGCCGAAAGTCTATCGCGACGTCACCGAAATATGCATCAGTGGGTGATGGATGCAAAATACTCTCTTCGGTGGGTGATGGGTAATGAACCCATTCAAGGGGATAAAAGGGCACCTAAAGCGAGCTAGTACGTCTAACAAATGAGAATGCGGGATGGCCTAAGGGTCGCGAGACCTATGGTCACGGAACCCCCATAGTAGTCCGAGCTGAGGAAAGCTCAGTACATGGCGAAGGGGCAACTCTCCAAAGAGAGCCAGAGCCGACCCTTTGACAAAGGTCGGCAGGGTAGGTGTCAGCGAGTTCAGTGTAGAAAGGGGCGCGTGATGCGTGAGGCCCGAACTATTCTCGAACTCATCCGTAAGCGAGGCACTCAAAAGTTGCCGCTGGAACGAGTTTATCGCCTTCTCTACAATCCTAACCTCTACCTGATGGCTTACGGTAAAATTTACCGAAACAAAGGCGCTATGACGGTAGGGGTAACGCCAGAAACGACTGATGGAATGAGCCTGGATGAAATCTATACTATCATCGAAAACCTTCGTTATGAACGGTATAGTTGGCAACCGGCTAAACGTGTTTACATCGCCAAGAAAGACGGAAAACAGCGTCCACTTGGCATTCAAACCTGGTCTGACAAGTTGTTACAGGAAGTTCTTCGCCTAATTCTTGACGCCTACTACGATTCTGGTTTTAGCAAACTGTCGCACGGGTTCAGGTCAGGACGAGGTTGTCACACTGCGCTTCAACAGATCTACCATACCTGGGTGGGCACTGTTTATTTTATTGAAGGCGATATTTCGAAATGTTTTGAGAGTCTGTCTCATGAGAAGATTGAGGCAAGACTCCGCGAAGACATCAAAGACGAACGGTTTGTGCGGCTCATTAGCCAGCTACTCAAAGCCGGATATCTGGAAGAGTGGCGCTGGAATGCGACCTACAGTGGGACACCTCAGGGTTCAATTCTCAGCCCACTACTTTCCAATCTCCTGTTAGACAAGCTGGAGCAGTGGGTCGAAACCGAACTTATTCCAGAATACACCAGGGGTGAGCGAAGAAAGCTCAACCCGCAGTACGAAAAGCTGCGGCATAGCGCTTATTACCAGACCGTCAAAGGACGGGTAAAAGTAGCTCGTGAACTATGGAAACAGGTTCAAAAGCTGCCTTCACAAGACCCTGATGACCCCGAATACCGACGGTTAAGATATTGTAGATATTGCGATGACTTCCTGCTCGGTTTTATTGGCCCAAAGGCACAGGCGGAAGAAATTAAGGAGAGAATTGGCGAGTTTTTGCACCAAGAATTGGGGTTAGAACTTTCCAGTACCAAAACTTTAATTACCCACGCTAAAACTGAACGGGCTAAATTTCTCGGCTACGAGATTCATACCGTTCAGGTAAACAGCAAGCGAGATGCAACCGGACACACCGGAGTGTGAACGGAAACATCGGGTTGAGGGTACCAAACGAAGTCATAAAGCAGAAATGCCAGCGTTACAAGCAGCATAGCCGAAAAGTGCTACACCGCACGGAACTAATCAATGACACAGATTTCTCGATCATCAACTTATACCGTTGTGAGTTCCGAGGGTTGGTAGAATACTACCGGTTAGCTTACAATCTATCCTCTAGCCTCACCAAGCTGGATGGCGTGATGGAAACCTCGCTAACGAAGACGTTGGCGGCAAAATTCAAGTTGTCAGTGGCTAAAATCTACAAGAAATACCAGGCTATTTGCGAGATAGACGGAAAGCCCTACAAAGTGCTGGAAGTAACCGTAGATAGGCCAGGTAAAAAGCCGTTAGTAGCACGTTGGGGATACATCTCCCTTAAGTGGGATATTAAAGCAACAGTAAAAGACGAGAAACGAGCCTTCACTTGGCCGCCTCGCACGGAACTGATCAAGCGACTTCTAGCAGACAAATGTGAAAACTGTGGTGCAACGGGACAAACCGCAAAGCTCCAGGTACATCACATTCGAGCCCTGAAGGACCTTGAGAAATATCCTGGTCGGGAAAAGCCAGGTTGGGTAAAAGTGATGGCAGCACGAAAACGTAAGACATTAGTTTTATGTGAAAGCTGTCATCAGGACGTAACCTATGGAAGGCCAATACGTAGAGTACCGATGTCCACTAGCGGATAGTCTGATGCTGGAAAGCGGTATGCGCTAAAAGGCGCACGTACCGTTTGGGAGAAGGCCGTTGGAAAAGTGCTTTCCTTGATTTCAAAAGGAAGTAACTCGCTGGCGGCCCATCTCACCAGAACTTACACCAGGCAACCGAACGGATTGTAAAACGCTATTACACCACCATTAGTCGGATTTTGGCTTTACCACCTCAAACGGAGCCAGGTGACGAAAACGCACCAACCCAGCCAATGATGGAAAACCAATCTATTGCCAGCCTGACTACTTCTCCTGAGACACCGAGTGCCGACGAGAGCAGTTTTGTTAGAGTGGATCCGGCTACGTTAAGCTGGAAAGAACGCCGCCGACAAGAAAATATCGAGCGTAAACTGAAGCTTGACGTTTAGACTAAAAAGTACATTAACAAACCTCGCGCACGCGACGCGAACTCTAAATAAGACCGTTGCAACTAGCCTAAAATCGGCTTTTAGGCCCGCTTTTTGCGGCGCTGTCCCTTTTTAGCCCCTTTTTTGACGACTGGGTGGCGTTCAGCTCGCTTAACTACCGCTCCTACCGCCCGCCCTGGCGCTTTTCCGCGTGGTTTGGGTGGTCGGGCCGGGGTGCCTAACTCGCTAATAATTGTCCCCATCCCGCGCCGCACCTGTTGGGGGCTGGCTTTTCGCACCTGCCTCTCCCAGGGGCGTAGGTAAGCCTGATTTAAGGGCTGGGCCAGCACCAACTCATTCATCACAAAACTTACCACCTGGCTCCATAGTTCGACCTGCTCCGGGCTACCCAAGCGGGCCTGTTCCCACCGCAAATCTTGCTTCTTAAATCGAAAAGTATGCTCTAACGAGAACCGCCACTGGTGAGTTTGGGCAACCTTTTCTAAAGCTAAAAGCTTTTCACCGACCCAGATAAACCAGCTGATGCGAGGGTCGCCTTTCTTATTAGTCGCGCCGTGCCGCGTTACCCGGATGAGACTTAGGCTCACACTGCGCTCTTGACGAAAATGAAAATGCAAGTTGTCCCAGGCGGCCACTTCGACTAGCTGACCTTTTTCGTCCAAAGTTTGACCAGTGCGGTCAGGCTGTCCGTGAGTAGCTTCATCACTACATTTGAAACGCTCCCCATCTTTTTGGGTGCGCCGCGCTTGCCCGTTGGGGCCGGGGCGACCCGGTAGAAGACCCGGTCAGCCTTGATGCGTAAAAGGCCAGCTACCTTAGCCTCAACTGCCAGCAAAGCTTTAACAAAAGTGGCACTACCGTAGTAACGGTCAGCCACTACCAACAAGCGTTTGGCGACCAGGCGGGCTAACTCGGCTAGTTGGGAGGCCGCGACCTGGGCGGGAGTAGTGGCGGTGCTGAGGCGACTACTATCGAACAGGTAACACCAGCTAGAGGCCAGCACTGGCAGCACCGCCACTACTGAAAATTGCCAGCCGAAAGTGATTGGTTTGTCACAGTCGGGCAGGTTATGAACGTACAAAGCCCCGCGGTCAGCCAGGGGGCTGGACTGAGGACGCACGATATTGGTAGCGTCCACGCCCACCATCAGCCAGTCCGCCTCTGGCTCCCACAGCGGGATGAACTGGGCAAAAAGTTGACGCAAGGCGGACTGCTCTAATTTGCCATCTTCACTTCAAACGCTTCGTAGAGGCTAGGCCACTTACCCTATGGGTGACGCACGAAAAGGGGCGAGAGGGCCAGTTCGACAAAGGATTGGGCGATGGTTTCGGTGAGTAGTGCGTCAGCACAATTAAACAGGCTATCTTTGGCCTTTAAGAGGCAGTCGTAAAACTGCTGACGAAAGGCTTTAAGTGTGTTAAAGTCCATTTGAGTAATGCTCCTTTCTTGGTCGAAAGAACACTACTCGATGGGGCGAGTTACCGCAAGGTCGCTTCGCCCTTTTCTTTAGTCTAAACGTCAATCAAGTCCATATTGCGCTCGTTCTTCGATTGTTGACTCGCGGTTGAGACGGCTTTGCACCACTCTTAATAAATCTTCGATTTTGGTCACTATTCCATTTAGAAATAATCAGGGCAAATCCGGGCAGGTTTTACGATAGGGAGTATCACCCAGAAACTGCTGCCACTCATGTTGAATAAAATTGCGATTGGCAATATGGCAGGCTTTAGCCTGTAACGATTCCAAACTCAAATCCCAGAGAATAATGGTGTTATCCTTACCACCAGAAGCCAGAGTTTGACCATCCGGCGAGAAAGCTACACTTCTCACCCGATCAGTGTGATCACGTAAAAAAGTGTTGGGGTTAGAGTTTTCAGAATAAATTTTTGAGAATAAATTGCTTTGGGCCTGACTACTGGTAATTATACGAGTGGCTTCTACCCCCAGTAACAGACTTAAATCGTATCATATCAATAGCAAGGGGCGCTAAACCGAGCAAACCCAAGAAGCCCCTAAATTTAACTCTTTGGCCTGGGCCGTAATTAAATCAGCCAAAGGTTCATTCAGCTTAGTTTGACAGAGCCGGTCATGCAAGTAGCTAAAGAAATTTATCCCCAGCTTTTTGGTGGTAGCCGCCAGGGTCTGAAAAGTATCCCAGGCGGCAGTTCCCGCCTCGGTGCGTGGCCCAAAACTGACATCTCGTTTGCGCACTCGCTGCCTCGCTCCCAATTCCGCCGGGTTGTTATGAAGCGGGATTTCGGGATGCAAAAGTACCATCAACAATTGAGCCTTCTTTTCCAAAGTAAGACTGAGCCTTTGATCCAGCGCCCCATAGCCCGTTTTCTGACTAAATAACTTCTCAAAGGCCTGTTCCAACCCCACCGCTTTGGCTGGGTCAGGTGCTTTTTGATAGCCTTGCAGCGCTCGGTAATAATCCCACAAACTTTGCTCAATACCTGCCAGCAATTCCTGATGATAGGTCAGGACTGGCTGCAACTTCTTGTAATGCCGCGCTTCGTGAATCCAACACAGACCCAGCTCTTCTACTACCAAATGGAATTGGGCGGCATCATCACACACCAATAATTGCACCACTGGATAATCCTGCTGGCTTTGGTACCACCCCACCGCCGCCGCTTCCTTGACCCAGCGTAGTTGTTGCTCTCCCAATCCGGGCAGTTCTCGCTCCAAAGTTTGCTTGAGTTGCGCTTCATTCATCGGTTCGCCTTGCGGTACTACCCTGAGCCGGGCAAGCCATTTTTGAGCCAAACCGATTTCTTCGAGGTAGAGCCAGGCGGTTTCATCAAACTGGTAGTGGAGTGGTTTCCCTTTCCCCCCCAGCAAGACCCGGAGAACCGTCAAGCGATCTTTATGGGGCAAGGTGCGATAGACGGTGTAGAGGGGATTGCACAGGATATGACAATAGTGATTGACCCCATCCACCCGGGTAGCCGTCTCATCCAGATGCTGCCAGGGGCTACTGGCTACTCCCGCCGCACACACCGCGGCACTTTCCTGGTGAAAGGCTTGCTGTTTTTCGATTACAAGGTTAGAAATTTGACCAGAAGAGATAATCAAACCAGCCTGGGTCAGTATTTCCAGAATTTTGGGTTCACTCATCCTACCACTAAAGTACAAATCCAGCACCCAGGCTCAAATTCCCCCTCAAAGTCACTGGGCCAGGGGGCCAAATAAGTTTTATTTTGAGCAGGCGAGTAGTATTTTTCACGTCTAAAACGGACATTGTTAGTATGGAACAAAATATCCTGGATTACCACCTGATGGTAGCCTTTGAAGCGCACGTCATTGGGCAAAGTGGCTCGGTCAAGGCGGCAGGTCTCTTCGCGATCAATCACAATCTTATGGTGTTTTGGCCCCCGGCGGTGCGGTTTGGGCTGGTGGCGTTCCTTCTCGGAAGACAGGTCGGTGGGTGGGCGATTGGCTTTAATTTTAGGGCGAGCTTGTTCCCCCTTGAGACGGTTGATTTCGTCATGCAGCGCCTGGTTTTGTTGTTGCAAAGTTTTGATTTGAGCGGCCTGGTTTTCTAGCAGATTCAACAAATCCAGCAAGATTGGGCGAAGGTTTTCGTCTGCAATTGTGTACGGGTCAAAATGTTCTAGCATTGTTGAATTATAGCGAATTAGCTGATTTTGGCAAGCTCGCCGGTCATCGGCACACTTTGCCACTTTGTTTTGAGAAGATACCAAAATCTTACAAATCTTACATATTCATTAAATTACCAGCGTATAATGACTTAAGGAAGATTGTTAAGATTTCTGTAATATTTGACCGATAGACTGTCCACAGATGATTTTGCTTAAAGTTCAAATTCCCTGGTACTATCTTCAGGAAAACTAAATGTATTCAGCTAAGTTTCTGACCGCACTAAGAAAGACCCCTGCTATTATTTTACTGTTCGCGATAGCCCTCATAATCCAGGGTACGACCCCGCGAGAACTTCTATCTACCCCGGCGGCAAATCAAAGTGCTACTATTTTGCCTGTTCAGTCAGGCATACGGGAAACTCCGCAAGTAGTCCCAAATGCAACGCCAGGAGAACGCCTGGCCGAAAAACCACCTGTTTTATCGGCCACTCCTACCCCCGCTACAAGTAACAACCGGGTAGAAGTAGATCCTACCGCATCGCTTATTCCTCCACCTGTTCCAACCGAACCTGTTCCAGCCCCCAAAGCCCTTCTTTTCGATGAAACTGCCAGAGCGGTGCGGCTTAAAACCGCCAATTTCCAACTTTCTATTGAGAAAGCCGCCTGGAAGCTGGCGATTACGAATGAAGTCGGCCAGACAATTTGGGAAGAACCAGCCCCTTCTCAAGGTACACAAGTTACCGGCGAACTAGCGGCTTACGGTGCGCCAAGCTTTCTGCTGAATAAAAAGCTTTTGCCCGCTGCCAAAGCCGCTTTGTACCGGGGGGTCGGAGAGCAACAGTGGTTCAGTCTTACCAGGGTCAGGGCGGTAAACTGGCAAGAGCCGGTGCTAAAGCTGGAAATGGAGACAAATGACCCGGCAGAACGTACCGCCGTTGTTAGTTTTACGGTAGTTTCATCTGGTACGCTGCTTTTCAATCTGGAAATATCCGATCTAACCGGGGTAGTCAGCGTCGCCGCAAGTGGAGCCATCGCCCCGGACGAGCATTTCTTAGGACTGGGGCAACGCCAGCTAAGAACCGACCAGCGCGGACAACGGGCGGTTAATCTGGTACGCGGTCGGCTAGAACTGGATGAAATCAAAGGCGAAGGGAGTTATGCTCCTTACCCGTTTGTACTCAGCACGCGAGGCTATGGGCTTTTAGCCGAAACGCAGCGCCGCAATATTTTTGACCTTGCGGCGCTCAGGCCAGACGCAGGTCTCATCCAGGTAGAGGCGGCTAACCTTAACCTGGCTTTCTTCGTAGATCAAAATCCGCTAAATATTCTGGAACAGTACACTGCCCGGATTGGGCGACCACCCTTGCCGCCTCCCTGGGATTTCGGGGTCTGGAAAACCAGTATCGGCGGACAGGAGCGGGTTACGGCGGAAGCCCGGCGGCTTAGAGCCGAACAAATTCCAATCAGCGTGTTACTGGTGTACGATGCAGTTGACCTCGAAAGCGGGACGGGCTGGGGTACGCCAGTCTTTAAGCCGATTGCGCCAGGGCCATATCCCGATATAGCCGCCTTAAATCGAACGCTGCATGGATTGGGTTATAAGACCCTCACTTATGTGCAGGATGCCGCCCAGGTAGAATGGGCGCGTTATCGGGAAGGAGTGGCACGCGGCTATTTTGTGCGTAATCGCAAAGGCCAACCCTATGTTTTGCCGTTAAGCAAGCACGGTATTTCCCCCATAGATTTTACCAATCCGGCCGCCGTTAGCTGGTTTCAGACAGGACTAAAACGCGCTCTGGTTGACCTGGATTTTGACGGCGCTTTGCAAGATGTCGGTGATTTGCTGCCGCTCGATGCCGTCCTTGCCAACGGGCAAAGCGGCTATGATGTTGCCAATAGTTATCCCGTACTTTACGCCAAAGCCACCTACGATGCCGCTCGCCAGTACAAGCCGGAGGCAGTCTTTCTGATGCGGGCGGGCTACCTCGGAGCGCAACAGTACCAGAGCGCTACCTGGGAGGGTGATTTAATTAGTCACTGGGATTGGCGGGCGGGATTGCCTTCCACCGTCCCGGCAGCGCTCAACCGCAGTATCAGTGGCTCTCCTTTTATCGGTACTGAAATCGCGGGCTACCTCGATGTAAATATTTCGCGTTCAGATTACAAAGAATTATATTTGCGCTGGACGCAGTACGGCGCTTTCAACCCGATTATGCGCGACATTCTGGGGGAACAGCGTTCTGACGCGATTTACTTGTGGAGTGATGCTGACACCGTAGCTAACTTCAAACGCTATGCCCGCTTGCACACCGATTTATTTCCCCTTTTTTATACTCTGGCAAAAGAGGCCAGCGAAACGGGCCGACCAATTATGCGCCATCCTTATCTGTTGTATCCGACCGACCCGCTATCGATCAGTCAGGAGCGGGAATTTTTGCTGGGAGAGAGTTTGCTGGTCGCCCCGGTGGTAACACTTGAGGATAACGTAAAACCGCTTTACCTGCCGCCCGGTAAATGGGTAGATTTTTGGACAGGCGAATTAATCGAGGGTGGTCGGGAGATTACCGCCCAGGCTCCGCTTGACACTATCCCGGTTTACGTAAAGGCCGGGGCGATTATCCCTACTTTGCTAGAGCCAATTCAGACGCTGGCTTCACCAAATGGTAGCACTCCGCTCGATGGCGGACTGCGCCTGAAAATTTACAGGCACGATAGCGGGCCGCAATCCTCCAATTTCAACCTTTACGACGGTACAACCTTTCATCACGAACGAACTGGCGACACAGTAGAAGTCGCAATTAGTGGCAATAAAAGCCGACCATACCAGATAGAAATTCCGGCGACAGGCAAGCCAATCGAAGTGACGGCTCTGGAAAGTACGGTTGCTTTCGATTTCAAAGAACGAGTAGCCGGGGAGAAGTCTAGTGAAACAGGCTGGCACTACGATGCCGGGTCGGGGCAAATAATAGCAAACCTGGCAGGTAGCAAAATAGTGTTGCGCTTTAAGTTCAAACCGGGGAATTAGAAGGGAAATAGGCCATGCAAGTAGAAACCCAAGTTGTTGAAAAACCTGCTACAAATAAAAGAAGACTTTTCCTAATCACTAAGCCGAACAATCCAGAGTTTAAAAGCGTCCGGGTAAAGACACGACGCTGGCTCTTTGCGCTTGCCCTGCTAATGATGATGACCGTATTTAGTCTAAGCTTTGGGCGGCTGGCCCTATTGCGCTATTATAATCACGAGGCGGGCGCGATGGACATCGGCTATATCAGCCAGGTCTTTTATAACACGGCCCATGGAGAACCTTTCCGCCTGACGGTCTACGATCCATCCACCGGCCCAGACCGTTACAACAATTATTTCTTTTACCACGCCGAGCCGATTATTTTTGGGTTAGCCCCGCTCTATGGCCTGTTTAATCGGCCCGAAGCTTTATTACTCTTCCAGGCTATCACCCTGGCGCTGGGTGCTATTCCGGCTTACTGGCTAGGGCGTGATCGGCTGGGAAATAGCGGTTGGGCTGGGCTAACCTTTGCCGCGCTCTACTTGCTTGCACCCTCGCTGCAAGCGGCGACCCTCAGTGATTATCACAACGTAGTGCTGGCCGCGCCTTTGTTTATGGCTGCTTTCTATTTTGGTTGGCGCAGAAAGGGTTGGCTGTTTGCTCTCTTCGCCCTGCTTGCGGCGGCTACCAAAGAAGACGTAACCCTGCTTGCGGCGGCTTTTGGTCTTTACGCCTTCTTCGTTTGGCGACTGCGCTGGGCGGGGGGGCTGGTAGCGGTGGCGGCAGTGGGCTGGTTTTTAGTAGTGTCCCGATTAGTGATGCCTTATTTTGGTAGCTCAAGCGAAGCCGCCATGCTTTACCGCTTTCGGGCGTATGGCTCAAACCCGCTGCAAATCGTTAGCACGATTCTCTTTAACCCGGTCTATGTCTGGGAAACCTTGCCGCGTGGCGAAATTCTGGCTTATCTAACCGGGTTATGGCAGCAGAGCGGGGGATTAGCCCTGTTAAACCCTTTGGCACTGCTGGTCGGCTTGCCGGTGATGGCGATAAACATTTTCAGTGACAATTACTGGCAACATTCGGGTGGGGCGCATTATTCAGCCGCGCTAATACCCTTCCTGATAGGGTCGAGTGTTACTGGACTGGGTTGGCTAACCGAACGAAAATGGCTAACCCGGCGCTTACCCGCTTTCAGTCCGCGCCAGCTCCGAGGCTTTGGCTTGATGTTGGCCCTGGCCCTGGCAAGTTTTTACTACTTGCGTACTAGCGTTGGCCCGTTCGCCTTCAATTCGTATGCACCCCAACCGAGTGTGGCCCAGGCTCGTCACCAGCGCTTACTTGACAATTTTCTGGCAGAAATTCCTGCCGGGTCAAGTGTATCGGCCCAGAGCAGCCTGGTCGCTTTCGTGAGCCAGCGCCGGACAGTCTTTCTATATCCGCGCCTCTTGAATAACCAGGAATTTGCGCGTTTCGTGCTATTGGATGTAACAGGTAATCCTTTTCCCCAAAAGCCGCCCATTTTCCAGCAAGGGGTGAAGGACTTGTTGGATTCCGGCGATTACAGGTTGGTAGATGCGGAGGACGGCTATCTTTTGCTCGAACGTTTGCTATCCCCTTCGGACAGGCTAATTCAGCCGCTAAATTCCTTACCCGCTAAATTTTATTCTTTTCTTGAGGTTGATGCTTCGGGCGGGCTAAACCTGAATAGCCTCCGTCATGATCGCGGCCTTAAACCGAATGTTGACAATGGCGTTATCGGTCACGGTGAACTTAGTTTGTTGGGGACCGAAGTAGTGGTTTTAGGTGAGATTGGCAGTCCTAACCCGCCTCTTGAAATTACCACTTACTGGGAAGTATTACGCCCGCCTACCTCTGATTGGCAAATCGGCTATGAGTTTACGAACCAGCGAAACCAGGCCGAAGAACCAGGCCGTACTGCCACCGAGCTTTTTCAGCGCACCACCGCAGCTACATTCTGGCGACCAACGAGCAGCTGGAAAGTCAGCCAAATCATCCGAGTGCGGGATTATCCAGTTTTTGCGGGAAAATACCAAAATGTTCGAGTGATTCTGAACGAATGAAAACCGAAATCAGATCAATCTTAGCTCAAATCACCCGGCTACGGGATTTGTAAGAATTAGCGTAAGGAATCTGTAAGGACTTTGCCTCTCTAAGAGGTTATTATAACAATAGGTCTTTATACTGCGAATAGAGGAGAAATAATCAATGTCTTTTGAAAATAGCATCCGTCCAGCTGGACTAAACCTGGGTCGCCGTAAATTCCTCAAAGGAATGGCGGTTCTGGCCGGAATAACCGCGCTACCAGAAGTACTGGCGGCCTGTGGTGATAATACCGCTACTACTATTCCAGCCCCCACGACCGCTGTTCCGGCAGCTACAACGGCAGCGGCCAAACCCACTACTGCGGCAGCCACCACTGCACCGATAGCTGCAACCACCGCATCGGCAGCCGCGCCAGCCGGTTTTGACGCGCTAGGCCCGTTGAATAATTTCAAAGCTGAAGCTGACCCGGTGGCTTTTACGGTCAAGGAGAAGATGGGTTTTGTCTTCAACAAGGGCGGCCAGTTTTTTGTTTTTACCAATATCTGTAGCCATAAGGGTTGCCCCGTTCCCTTCGACCCGGCCCAGATGAAGTTTGTTTGCCCCTGTCATGGGAGCGAATACGACAAGACTGGCGAAGTTCTCAAAGGCCCAGCTACCCGTCGGTTAGCCGAATTTGATTACAAAGTGGTCGGAGAGACCTTGTTTGGCAAGCTGGCTTAAATCCAGAGCGATTGTCTAGCCGTATACAAGTGATAAACCTGAAAATTGTTTTATCAGATTGCTCAAGACCAATAAGAAACAGGAGGAGAGGTTTGAACTCAATTCTGCCGCACTTGCGGTACAAACAGCAGGCTTTAGCTTTGCTTGGTTGTCTGATGGTAATGCTAACCCTGTCAGTAGCGGCGGCCCCCGTTCAGGCTCAAACGGCAGGTAGCACAATCAGTGGGCGGGTTTTTGATCGCAGTAATGGACAGTCTCTGCCAGGAGCAATTATTAGCATTGGTTTTGAAAACTTGCACCTGGCTACTGTCACGGATGCTGCTGGACGCTATAGCATTAGTGGAGTACCGGCTACCAAAAACCTGGATATTATTACTTTTTTGGCGGGTTATACTTATTTACTTCAGAACCGGGATGTGGGAGAGGGTCAGCGCATTAACCTTGACTTTGGGATTATTGTCCAACCCGATCCTAATTTGATTCCCAAAATCAGCGACCCCAAAATCAGCGTGAACAGTGCTGAACCGGGTCAGGAGGTAACTTTCAGCCTGAACGTCAAGCAGGGCAGCGAAGTCCCCCTGTCGCCCGAAGTAATGGTAATGAACCCGGTAATTGGCCGCTCGGTGCTGCTAAAACCCGCCGGTGGGGAAACCTGGACGGGTACTTTCAAAATCCCCGACAATCTGCCAAACGGTAATTACGCCTGGACTTTCTTCGCCACCGACGAAGCCTGTCGAGAGCCGAACAAATTCCCGGTCCTAAATCTGGCAGTGACCGCCAAGCAATTTTTCCCTGAAACGAACAAGACCGTTCCCGGCGCGTTCCTTTATTACTGGAATACGCATGGGGGTTTACCGATCTACGGCTATCCTATCTCGGAAGCCGCTCAGGAGGTAAATCCCTCGGACGGGAAAACTTATCTGGTACAGTATTTCGAGCGTAACCGTTTTGAATATCACTCTGAAAATGCCGGGACACCCTATGAGATACTGTTGGGTCTGCTAGGTAAACAAGTGACTGCCGGACGAGAAAAGGAAGCTCCGTTCCAGCCGATTGCTGCCTTCCCTAATACGCCGGATAAAGTCTTCTTTCCTGATACGGGTCATTCGCTCGGCTCGGCCTCAGCCTTCAAACCTTATTGGGACAAGTATGGCGGGCTGGCCCAGTTTGGCTTCCCCATCACGGAAGAGTTCCAGGAGCGGAACGCTGATGACGGCAAGACTTATATCGTCCAATATTTCGAGCGGGCGCGTTTCGAGTACCATCCCGAAAATAAGGGAACGCCTTACGAAGTATTGCTGGGTTTGTTGGGCAAGCAAATTTATAAGGGTCAGTAACTAAAGTGAGGTTCAAGCTAAAAATCTATTGGAAAATCGGCGCAGGGCTGGTTGTTTTCGGCCTTGCGCTGGCCCTGCTTAGTTTATCCGTTGGCACGAGTAAACCAATCGAAGTAAGCCGGGCGGCTACCCCGCCGACCACTCTAGCGTCTGTTATTCAACCTACGGCGACGACGGTGGTAGTGCTTACGGCTACTTCAGTACCAGCCGCTTTGATTCAGCCAGAGGCGGCGCGGCGGGGTGGTCAGACTTTTACTGCCTGGTGTAATAGTTGTCATCCCAATGGGCAAGAAGGCTACGGCCCGGCTCTGTGGGGAGCAGGTGTGAATATAACACCTGAAATTATTCTAGCGCGAGTGCGGCATAGCAATCAGCGAGAACGCGACCGCTTTGCCACGCTTTCCGAAGAGAAACTGAGCGACATTATCGCCTTTATCCAATCCCAACAACACGCCAGCGATAGTAATAAATAGGACTCAGTTTCGGTTTCAAAAGAGAGGGATATTATCTTGAAGCTTTATTTCTATAAGAACAAGCAGTATAGTGCGATCCTACCAGGATTGGTCTGGGTTTTAGTCGGTCTGCTCCTGGCCGGGTGTGGCGATACTACCGCGACCAGTACCAGCCTTCCGACGACAGCAGCTACGGTTGCAGCCGTAGCCACTACTGCCGCGCCAACAACGGCGGCGGCTACCACGTCTGCCGCCACTACTGCCGCGCCAACAACGGTTGCCGCCACTACCGCCGTGCCAACGACGCAGGTAGCGACCACGAGCGCTCCGACAACGGTTGCCGCCACTACTGCCGCTCCGACAACGGTTGCTGCAAAGACGGCTGCCCCACCCACACCTGTGGCAAAGATTAACCCGGCCAACGATGTCCAGGCCGCGCAGTTGATCAAATTGATGAACGGCCTCGACCAGTTAAAAGAGTCGATTGATTTCGCGGTAGAAGGTTCAGCCAAATTGTCCGATTTCCAAAAATATGTGAACCAGGCGCTAACTCAGGGGGCGACGGCTAAAACCAACCTGGCTGCCGCAATGACCGCTTTTGGGAGCGACCCGGCAGCAATGGCGCGTCTCAAGGAAATTGAAAGCCATATAGATGCCGCGATTAGTGCCGGACAGAAGGCAGTAGGCGCGACCGAGCTAAATGCCGGGATTCAGACAGCCGTACCACTGGCAAGCGAGGGCAAGGAGAAAGCTTATCCCAAGACGCTGGCCTTGCTGGTAGATAGCGGGGTTACAGGCACAATTTCGGGCCTGGTTACGGATAATGCCGGAAAGCCAATGCCTGACAGCTATATCTCGATCTATTCCGGGCCAGTTTTCCAGATGGGCAAAACCGATGCCACTGGCAATTTTAGTTTTAACAAAGCTCCGGCCTTTACCGCGGTTCAGGTCAAAGCTTACCAGGAGGGCTTTATTTATCACGAAGAGAAAGTCCCCTTGCAACGGGGTGGTCAGGCTAAAGTGACCATTCGGCTGCCTAAAATGCCCGACCCCAGCAAAGCACCTACCGCCAGTAAGCCAACCATTAAAGCTGATGTGGCTAATCCGCGCCTTTTAACCTTTAGCCTGACGGCCACCGATCCGCAAAATGATGTTTCGGAGCAAGTTTACGCCATTAATCTAAATCTGGGTATCGGGGTTGTGCTATTCCCCAAAGGAGACAACCTTTGGGCTGAAAACTATACTCTGCCGGAGAATGCCCCCAAAACTAGCGACTGGGTCTTTTTCGCGGTAGATCGCCAGTGCAACCAGGGTAGCTTCTTGACTACTAATTACAATCTGCCATAGGGTTAAGCTAATGGTTTGTTTAGGCGAGGTTTGGAGGCAACTATGGCAAAGAAAGTCTGGGCGGGCGCAGCAGTTTTGGTAGTTTTAGGATTTTGTGTAGCAATAGGCGTGCTGGCTTTTATGCCTGCCACTCAAAGTGAGGACAGGCTCTCGGCCTCGCGTAGTCCAACCGTGCAGAATAATACTTTGCCTTTAGTAAGTGGCAGTACGGTGGCTAGTGTGGAAACTCAAGTGACTCCCGCCGGTATTCTCAAAGTCAGCCTGGTTGAGCCTGGGAGGTTGCCAGTTCCAGCCGAAGCTACCAATTCGCTTTGGAACAGGGCAAAGCCGCTCATGGTGAGGTTAGGAATGGTTGCTTCCACCGATCCTCAAGTCAGGGTAGATTTACAGGCACTTTCCGACGGGCAAGCAATTGTTTTTCTGGCCCGTTGGAAAGAAGCCGGGCCGCCACCGGGGATTGAAGCCAGTGCCGTCACCAATAAATTTACCATCTTCTGGCGGCTCGACCCTCAATTTCTAGCACTTCACCCTGACACCTGCCACACTTCCTGCCATACAGTCTACACTGCGCCGACTACCCCGACCCGGCTAAATCGGTTCAACCTTTCGGCAATAGGGGTAAGTAGTGCCGGGGGGCTGGAAGGAGTGGGCCAATGGGAAGCAGGCCAATGGACGCTTAGTTGGAGTCGCTCCTTAATGAACAATTATATGAGCGATGTCCAATTCAGTGATTTTACTAAATCTTATCCGTTTCGGATTGAGGTTTTCCCCTGGGTAGAAAGCGGAGCGCCACAGGTCTCGCCCCGCTATATGATGGAATTTGAGAAAGTTCCCTGATATTTAGCAGCTTGCAAATCAGGTAGAGAGAAAGAAACGGAAATGGTTAATAATTCTCAACGGCCTGGAATATCGGTTCTTTTGCTGGTTTTGATAACTACCGGGCTGCTGGTCAGTTGCGGGGGAGATAGTTCCCCGTCGGTGACCACTCTGCCCACGACTGCTTTAAGTGCAACCTCACCTTCAGTGCCAACCCCAGTGACGGTAATCCCAGTTTCAGCTACTCCTGTCCCTCCGACTGCATCACTGGCAGCTACTCCTAAGGTTGCCGTCCCCACTGCAACGCTACTGCCCGCAACTGTTACTGTGGTTATACCGACAGCCACGATAATACCAGCTACAACGGCGGCGACCTTACCTAACGAGCGGGTTTACATAGTCAACCAGGGCAGTTTGGATGTATCGGTAGTTGAACCGACGACTGCCCGGACGATTGCTACCATCCCAGTAGGAAAAGGCCCCCATCATGCCGCCCTCAGCCCAGATGGTTTGGTCCTGTGGGTGATTAACACCGATGATTCGACGGCTTCAATTATTGACACGGCTCAGTTAAAGATTAAAGCTACGGTCAAAGTAGGGCGTAGCCCACACGCGGTGGTATTTCGTCCCAACGGAGCCGAAATCTGGCTGGCAAATGTAGCTGACCGAGAAATTGGAGTGTATAATCCGACGACGGGAGTTAAAATAGGCCAGGTAGCACTCCCCTTCAACCCGGCCCACCTCGATTTTGCGCCGGATGGTCAACTCTGGGCTATTCAGCAGTTAGGGCCACAGGTAGCCATCATCGAACCGGACAGCCGTAGCATTGTTCGTCGTGTCTCGGTAGGTGATAAGCTAAACCTGGTCGCTTTTGCCGCCGGTAAAGCCTGGTTAGCCGACGAAGGGACCCGTCCAGGGGTATGGGCAGTAGACCTGGCGACGCTCACCATAACCAATGCAGTGATTGCACCAATAAAGCCAATTCAACCGGTTGCCGTAAAGGTTGCGGGAGCGGAGCAGGTCTGGGTAACTGACCGGGGGCAGGATAATCTTTTAATACTGGATGCAACGAACGGTAAGCTATTGGACGAAGTAGCGACTAATGGGGTTTCTTTTCACGCTCATTTATCACGGGATGGCAAGAATATCTACGTCACCGAAGAAGCCACCAATAATTTGATTGTAATAGATGTCGCTACTCGCCAGGTGAAAGCCCGCATCGCCGTAGGCCGTCAGCCGGATGATATTGCCTTATAACCAGGCTTATTTTACTGCCGCCACCCGTTTCAAGTTCTCTTCAATAGCATCGCGGGGCGTAACCCCTACCCAGCGTTGCACTACTTTTCCCTGTCCATCTAACAGTACAAAAGTAGGATGACCGGGTACGCGAAGTTGTTGCACCAGCCCGGCATTTTTCTTATCATCGAAATCTAAATCTACAAATCTGATCTGGCTGCTGTATTGTTGTTTAAGCCCGTCCACGACGGGTTGCATCTGAGCGCAGTATGGTCAGTTTTCGGCATCGAACCAGAGCAGACTAGGTATACCATCGTTTAGGGTGACGGGCTGTTCGGTAAACTGAATAGTTTTGCGATATGAGTCACTGGCTGTTCGGATTACCTTTGGTTGGACTATCGCTTTAAGGGCAGGGGTGGTCGTGACCGGGATTGCTGTAGCCGGAACAGCCGTGACTGTATTTGTCGCTGCCGGGGGCGTACCAATCGTATTCGTTGCTACGAACTGAGTAGCAGCTATAGCGACAGTGGTACTACTACCGACGGCCTGAGAACTGGCGGTAGTCGGGGCTATCGGGGCGGTTGCGGTTGGTGGAGTTGTGGCCGCCGAGGTGGTGGCCGGGTTGACCGTAGCGGTCGCGTCGCCACAAGCACCCACCAATAAAGCCAATCCGAGGACGAGTAACGGCCAAAAGGCCGTCATCTTTCGGGTTCTAGCCGAATAACTTACTTTTTTTCTTAAAAATGACACCCGTTAATTTCTCCCTGTCCTTCTTTTTCTTTCCTATTTCACCCTGGTATTTTCTCTTCAACTTAGGGTTGTAGGCCAATCACACTTTAACTTAACTTTGCAAGCGTCCCAATGTTCGGGTTAGTTCAGTCATATTGTTGGTAATAATGAGGATACCTACTATTAAAAGCACTATTCCGCTGATGATTTCGATCAGATGGTAATACCGCCGGATTTTGATAATAAAACTCAATAGTCGATTCATAAAAATCCCAGCCAAAAGGAAGGGAATACCCAATCCGGCTGCGTATACCAGCATTAGACCTACTCCACCCCAGACATTGGCGCTATCCAGACTTTTGCTGATAGCCGCCCCCAGGAACGGCCCAATACAAGGCGACCAACCTGCCGCAAAAGCGGCTCCCACCAGAAAAGCACCCAGCAGGCCTACCGGCTTATTTCCTGGGCTGAAGTGAAACCGTTTTTCCAGATTAAGAAAACCAAGTTTGAACACCCCAATAAAGTGTAGTCCCATAATAATAACGGCAATTCCGGCGCTGAGTTGAATCCAGGTCTTGAGGTCTTGACCAAGCAGGTCGGTGAGCAAATAAGTCAGACTAAAAAGAGTAATGAAAACGGCAGTAAAACCGACAATAAAAGCAAGGGTGGCAACTATTACTCGTTGAGTATCCGCCCCAGGTTTTCGGATTGATTTAACTGCATTTGTTTCGGTGATGGTGGCACTGGGAAGAGAACGAGAAACTATTCCGGCTGTCGAAACCCCACTGATAAACGAAAGATAGCCAGGCACCAGGGGTAGCACACAGGGCGAACCAAACGAAAGCAGACCTTCTGTAAAAGTAGCCAGGAGATCTATGGAGCTACTCTGAACAGCAGGCACAGCTACAGGAGCCAGGGTGGCGAGGGTCGCTATCATACTCAACTTTATTTGTTCCTTTATTTTCTTATACTTAGAACTTTAGAATAGCACACTTTATTGCCAAAGTAATTACAAAATTCTTAAGACTTGGGGTTAAACCCAATTATGGTTAAAAAAGCTTCCTAAATCTCCACCTAAAGGGTACGCAATAAGTCAAAGGAATTTTCCGAATTAGTTATACCCAGCTGTTCTAAAATTTCCCCGGTGGCTATTCAGACAATACGGAAAGTGTCGCGGCAGTAAGGATGTTTTGCAAGGCCCGTTTCTAATTTTAGGCTCTTATTTGCGTTTACTTCCGCCGCTTTGCCCATCCTTAGTTGCGACCAATCCTCTTCAAAGCTGACATCCCGACGATGATGTAAACCATCCTCGATGCCCCAATGTCCCCGCGTCAGTTCCATTAACCGTTTAGGTCCGGCTACCTTTCCGGGCAGACTGGTGATGCCATAGCGCACCACGTAAGTGGTTCGATTTAAGCTATCAGTACACCGACTCTCTAACTTGATGACCAGTTCCAGATGCGGCCAGGGGGTATACTGCTTGAGCATACTACTGGTGGTAATCAGCCGTTGTTCGACCCGACCATGCCCTTTGTCCCATTCCGCATACTCCTCGAAATCGGTTGGCACGGGTGAGCCGCCCGGCAGCACGGGCGGTGCCTCAAAGAGTAGTTCGACATCTTCTAGCACCCTTTTTTGGTTGGCCTTGAAGGTTCTAAGTAATCGCCTCCCGCCCCCACGATTGCGGCGCTGAGGGCGCGCTGACAAAACATCGCATCGCCCGTTACCACCATCCCACCCAAATCAACTGGGCTGAATCCCTGATTAATTAGACGCTACCGTCTGGCAATGTTAATGGAAGTATAACGGTAAAAACACTACCTATTCCCTCTTGACTTTGAACGCTTACCGTACCTCCATGCAATTCCACACTATGCTTAACTATGTTAAGCCCTAGACCAGTGCCAGGAATATTCGTAACATTTTTTGCTCGAAAGAAATCTTCAAATAGATGAGCCTGATCTTCCTCAGGAATACCAATGCCGTTATCCTTAATCTCAAAAACTACCTCATTCTGCCTGACTCTCAAATTAAACTCTACTGTCCCTCCTGAAGGAGTAAATTTAATACTATTCAAAAGCAAATTAGAAAGAATAAGATGTAACAATTGTGTATCAAGTTGAATCTCATCAGGCTGGCTATGATTGCTGAACTTAATTATAGTTTGGTTAGGGTTAAATATCTCGTTCTCAAATTCCTTTATTAATTTTTGACAGAACTCAACTAGCTTGAAGCGGGTAGGGCGAAATTCCGCTCTACCATTTTCAAATTTCCCAACTATCAAAATATCGTTCAAGAGTCCTGCCATATAGAGCGCAGCACTCTGAATATTTTGAGCAATTTCGGTTTTTTTCACATTAGTGAATTTTTCAGCATAACGTTCTAACAACTCGGCACTGGCGAGAATTGTTGTAAGGGGAGTACGAAATTCGTGGGAGGTAGTTGTAACAAACCGAGTTTTTAAATCAAGTAATTCTTTTTGTTTCTCTAGCGTTTGACGCAATTGAGTTTCGGTAGATTTGCGTTCGGTAATATCACGAATAACTACAACACCCCATAATAAACGTTTATTATCAAGGTCAAATATAGGTTGGCCCGCCGCCTCGCACCAGTGGAGAACTCGCTCCGGGGTGAAGAAAGTAAAAATTAAATTGAAAGTTTCACCTCGTGCTGCCTGCGCTTGCGGAGTAGCCTGCCCTATTAAAGGTTGGTTAGCGTTCTCATCAAATAGTTCAACTTGATCAAGATTGCCAAAAAGAGTTTGGTAGGCTGTATTTGTTAAAAGGGGCGTACTATCTGGCTTGATTACCAGTACCGCATCTTGCATGTTAGCCAGAATCGCCGCTAATTGCGCTCGTTCTTGTTCGCTACGCTGCTGCTGGGCTTTCAATTCTTGGGTACGTATCTCAAGTTTTTTACCCTGACTGATAAGATTAGAGTTGGTAGTGTTTAACTCCTCGTTAGTAGCCTGTAATTCTTCGTTAAGGGTATCGAATTCCTCGTTAGTAGCCTGTAATTCTTCGTTAAGGGTATCCGCTTCTTCAATCACCGCCTGTGCATCCTCGGTCTGCATGAGATATTCTTCGTTACTCTTGCGCAAATCTGCATTTAGCACGGTTACTTCTCCATTAGTAGTCAGCAAGTTCGCATTAACCTCAACCAGTAGTTCCATTTGATGAGCGTGGCGCTGCTCAATTTCTTCCACCCGATATTTAGAATTTTCCAGCGCGAGATTCAATTGATGGAGCTGTACACTACTTTGTTCTAATTCTTGTTTGGTCTTTTGAAGGGTGGCTATGGCTTGAGCAAGTTCTGTCGTTAAAATGGCTTGCTGATGGTCAGCCTGTTCTAGTTTCTTTTGCGTTTTATGGATTTTAGTAATGTCTGTGATTAAAATAAGGACGTGATTATTACTGTCCTGACTGTCACTATCGCTGGTAATTCCGGGATGAGGATAGCAGGTAATTTGGAGAAAATTCGCTTCCCCGGTGATAAGATGAGGCACTTGCACACTGTCCAGCGTCACTACTCTATCCTCCTGAAAAGCCCGATTAATCGTGCTAATCAGTTCCTGGGATGCAATATTATGGGCCAGGTGGACAAAATCTTCTCCTATTGCCGGAGTGTGAATTGAAAGCAGACGGCGGGCAGCATTATTAATTTCCTGAATATCAAATTGGCGATTTACCAGCACCACTCCAATAGGCAGCTTTAATAACAATTTATCCCTGGCAATCCGGCTCTGTTGCAACTGGGTTTGTAACTGGACTAATTGAGGGTTTACTTTCTGCGACGATTGGGTCGCGTTGGATTTGGTTGAGGAGATTGTAATAGTTTTGATGCCAAGAGATTGGGGCAAGTTACGTTGACTCTGGCGAAGGTAAATACCATGTTTTGGGTTATCCTCCACAAAGAACGTAGGCAGGGGGTTGACCGCCTCACTACAGCCCAGCACCAAGTAACCGTTAGCACGTAAGGCAAAAGCGAATAATTGCAAGGAGTGTTGTTGGAGTTCTCGGTTGAAATAAACCAGCACATTCCGACACATTACCAGGTCTATACGGGGGAAGGGCGCACGTTGGCCCAAATCGTGTTCGCCAAAAACGATCAAATCGCGAACCGATTTTTTTATCACGTAGCCTGATTCACTTAAGGTGAAGTAGCGTTCTAGTAGTTCCTTTGGTAGCCCGGCTACAATCTTTTCCGGGTAAACTCCGCGTCGGGCAAAGGCAATCGCGTTCGCGTCCAGGTCAGTTGCAAAAATTTTAATACGGAAATCTTTGAGTTCCTTGTTCAACAGTTCACTTAATACAATTACCAGGGAATAAGCCTCTTCCCCGGTAGCACACCCGGCACACCAAAAGCGTAGCTCATGCTCGTGCGTCCGGCTGTATTTAACTAATCGGGGCAGCACCTGCTCCCGTAAATTGATAAACAGTTCCGGGTCAGGTATAAACCCGGTAGCTTTGATTAAAAAATTATTGACCAGAGACTGGTTTTCTTCAGGAGGAGCTTCAAGTTTACCAGTAACTAAGTCAAAAAGAAGAGAGCCGATGTTAGATAAATCCGCTACCAGATTAACCGTTTCAGGGGCAAGGGATTGAGGCATCCCAGGATAGGCCGCAGTAGCCGGGTCTTGAATAATGACCGTTCCACCGCCTTTATGGACAGCGCGGGCGCCTGCGGTGCCATCCGAGCCAGAGCCAGTCAGAATAACAGCGATTAGCTTTTTACCATAAACTGTTGCAGCAGTGTTGAGCAAAAGGTCAATCGAGGGTTTAGGTCGGTCAGGGGTGTGCGGTACGATATTTATCACATGGTCGGTAATTGCAATGTGATGGTTCGGCGGTATGACGTAGACCGTGCCAGGTTCGAGCGTAATCTGCTGCTCCAGGCTTATTACCGACAAGGTCGAATGGCGAGCCAGAATTTCGGTGAGATGGCTAGGGCGCTTGGGGTCGAGGTGCTGGGCAATTACGATAGGAACAGGGAAAGGGGTAGGAAGGTCAGCCACCAGCTTTAACAAAGCCTCAACCCCGCCAGCGGATGCACCTATTATGATTAGTTCAAAGAAAGCTTCGTTTTCAGCCATATTACGCCCATTCTCTTTAAACGTTTAGGAATTAGCCAATAAAGTGGTGGTTTCCTACTCATCCAGGTTTGGGGCTGCGAAACCGATAGCCTACTCCACGCTCTGTAAGAATATAATAAGGCCGGGCGGGGTCAGGTTCGATTTTGTGGCGAAGCTGCCCCACAAATACATGCAAATATTGAGTTTCCCTCTCATATTCTGGCCCCCACACATTCATAAGGGCAGCCCGGTGGGTTATAACTCGCCCGGCATTTTGCGCCAAATATTTCAAGAGTTCGTATTGTTGTGGAGTTAGCTTAAGCTCCTGCCCTTGCAAGGTTACACGATGTTCAGCAAGATACATTGTCAATTCTTCTATGGTAAGAACAGCCGCTTCCTTGTTAGCGGGAGGTTGGTTAGCTCGGCGTAAAGCTACTTTAATCCGGGCCACCAGTTCGTTGAGGCCAAAAGGTTTAGTCAAATAATCATCTGCGCCCAGTTCCAGCGCTTCGACCTTCTGATATTCTTCGCCCCGCGCCGAAAGTACAATAATCGGCAACCGACTCCACTCGCGTACTCGACGACAAACTTCCAGTCCATTCAAGCGAGGCATATTAATATCGAGCAGCAATAAGTCCGGGTTGGTTTCTTCTAGTGCCGCCAGCGCTTCTATCCCGTCTATCGCCGTTACTACCTCATAACCATAGCCCGTCAGGTTACGTTTGAGCATTCGCAAGGAAGAACTTTCATCTTCCGCTATCAAAATTTTAATTGGTTTCATCTTTAGTAGCCTTTCTGGTTTTATATCTGCTAAATCTTTAGCTCTTAACTAACTTTGTATCTTACAAAGGCAACCAGAAAACAAAACTACTGCCCTCATTATCCGTTCCCTGCTCCACCCAGATTTGACCGGCATGAGCCTCAATAATACCCTTGCAGATCGCCAGACCCACCCCATACCCTGCTACAATTTCACCGGGGCGCTCGGCGCGGTAAAATTTCTCAAAAATGCGTTGGCGGTCAGTTTCCGGGATACCGCCGCCCTGGTCGTTAATCTTTACCTGTACTCCCATCTGGCTGGCTTTAATTTCGGTTGCATCGGGGAAAGGACACACCGCTTGTGCCACCTCGATACTGATAGGGCCAGTGGCAGGAGAATATTTAGCGGCATTTTCTAAAAGGTTAGTTAAGACCTGCTCCAACTGCAAATAATCGGCGGGAATCAGGGGCAGGTTCTTTTCAAACCGGGTACTAACCGGGTGTTCACCCAGAATTGAGTTGCGCTTTAGGCGATCTAAGACCTCGTTTATTATTTCGGGCAAGTAGAATAAACCTTTATCCGGGTGGAGTAAGCCAGCTTCTATGCGGCTGTAACTCAACAAGCCGGAGATAAAGCGATCAAGACGATCAACTTCACTTTCGATTATCTGCAAGTATTCCTGCTGCTCGGCTGGCTCCAGTGCGACCTGCTCATCCTGTAAACCAACTACCGCCGTTTTAATCGAGTTTAGCGGTGTCCTCAATTCATGTGAAACGGAAGCCAGCAAAGTGGATTGCCACTGATTAGTCTCTTTCAAAAAAGAAATTTGAGCTGATTCCTGGCTAAGGTGAGTACGTTCCAGGCTGCGGGCAATTTGGGTTGCCGCCAGTAACAAAAGACGTTGCAATTCTCCATCCATCCACTCTTTTTCTTCAGACCTGGCGCGAAGAAAGATGACCATTACTCCCAGCATCTTTTCACCGCGCAGTAGGGGCAAATAAGCCAGACTGCGGTGGTCTTCCAGCCGGTAATAAGCCGCCTCTTGCTTCTGGTAAGCATATAGCATCGCTTCCGGGGAAAGGAGTGCCTGGATGGAGGAAGGCCAGGGATTAGGATAACTTGCTAACGGCTCATCTGTTACAACTTTATTCGCATTAATAGAATACACTACTAAAGCTTCTGCCCCCAGTATCTGGGCTATCTGACCAAGTTCATCCAGGTTCTGGTGGTAGGCCAGATCATAAAGCTTATCCTCCACCTGTTGGAATTCAGTCCAGTACAGGCGCGCCACTGCCTCGTGCTTTTGTAACTGGGTGTTAATGGCAGCTAACAATTGGTCAAGGCTGAAAGGTTTGGTTAAATAATCCTCCGCTCCTTTTTCCATTCCCTGCCGTAACGAAGGTTGGTCGGCTTTCGCCGTCAGGAAGATGAACGGAATAGTAGCAGTTTTAGCACTGGCGCGTAACTTTGCCAGCACTTCATAGCCATCCAACGCTGGCATCATAATGTCACACAGAATCAAATCGGGCAATTCTTGCCGGGCCAGTTCTACACCCTCCTGGCCGTTCGTAGCTCCCAGTGCCCTAAATCCTTCAACTTCCAGAAGATCCAGGGTAGTGTCGCGTACCAGAGTATCATCTTCAATTACTAGAATGGTTTTCATCTTGTCCCTCACCTTCAATTCCTGACTGGTAGCCTTACCGTAAAGCTAGTTCCAATCCCCACCTGGCTTTCTATTGTTATCGTGCCGCCGTGTAGCTGTACGCTCCGTTCAACAATCGCCAGGCCCAGCCCGGTTCCCTGCACTGTACCCACATTTTTAGCCCGGTGGAAAACCTCAAAGAGGTGCGGTAAATCTTCGGGCGGGATGCCAATCCCTTCATCCCTTATGGTTATTATCGCTTCTGCGTCGTGGTAGTCCAGTTCAAAGTAGACCGATTTGCCCGCCGGAGAATACTTGACTGCGTTGGAGAGCAAATTTCCGACAATCTGGCGCATCAGTTTTTCATCCAGCAAGGCTATCAGGCTATCGCAATTCCTCACGAAGTTAAACTCATGTTGCATCCCCTGCCCGGATTTAATTTCTTCGATCATTGTCTGGCAGAAATTTACTAAATTTAGCGGCCCTGGTTTAAACTCCAGTTTACCGGCTTCAGCCTTGCCAATAAGCAGCACATCATCGAGCATGTGGGTCATGTGCATAGTAGAGTCCTCGATGCGTTGAAAAAGCTCTTTCTTTTTTTCCTCTGTCCAGCGCTGGCTGTAACGCTGGAGTAACTCGGCATTAGCCCGGATTGTACTCAAGGGGGTGCGGAATTCATGTGAAGTCATCGAAACGAAGCGACCTTTAAGTTCGTTTAATTCCTGTTCTTTCTGTAAGGCTACTCGCAATTCCTCTTCCAGCCGCGTCCGCTCCTCGATTTCAGCCACCAACTCCTGGTTTGCCGCCTCCAGTTGAAAGGTGCGCTCGATAACCTTTATTTCGAGGCTGGAATTAAGTTCTTGAATTTGCTGGGTGGCTTTATATAGCTCGGTAATATCCAGTGCGACCAGCATTCCGGCAGTAATTTCACCCTGTTCGTTCTTTATGGATCGGATATGGACGGTATAAATTTTAGCCAGTTGGGGTGAAACAAGTTCAAACTGGTATTCACGGCCTGCCAGGGCGGCCTGGTAATGTGGCGCAAGCTTTTC
>JBBQXW010000067.1:0-27397 GCA_038209275.1 Chloroflexia bacterium
CGACACGCCGCAATGCTTTCTTCGTAGCTGGCGGCATCCGGCGCGGGAAATTTCAAGACGCTCTGAGCCAGCACTGCCCTCATTCCGGCTTCGGCGGTAGCGTGGGCAATATCTTCCTCAAAATAATACATATCGCAGAAAGTAGTCACACCAGAGCGAATCATTTCGGCGCAGCCCAGTTTTGTGCCGAGCCGCACAAATTCGGGAGTGACAAACTCGCGCTCAACTGGCATCATATAGCCCATCAGCCAGACATCCAGCCGCAAATCGTCGGCCAATCCGCGCAGCAACGTCATGGGGACATGGGTGTGAGTATTTATCAACCCCGGAATAATTGCCCGGTTAGTGCAATCCACTACCTCGGCAGCTTCGTATTCCGCCGCGATTTCTGCCGCCGTTCCCGTCGCGACAATCTGGTCGTCTTTAATTGCTACCGCGCCATTCTCAATTACCAGGCGGGCCGCATCCATCGTTACTACCGTCCCGTTAGTCAGAATCGCGTCAACTTTCAGCATCAATTTTTCCTGTTTTTACTTTCTTGAACTCAGCCGTTATACCTATTAATCTTCTATTTTGCCCGCAATTATACTATACTTTAGCCAATTGGCTTGCCTCTGATTAGGCAAACAGGCCAAAATCGGCTATAATTGCTTTGCAAAGACGCAACCCATAATAAATGCCCACGAATGAGCAAAGTAGCCCAGTTGCTCCTAATTGAACGTGGTCGCCAGAAGTCAGGACTTTTAAGATTAGTAAGGAAATTTTGGATGGTTACAGTTGAGGAGCTTATCGCCCTGTATAATTTTGAGCCTTTGCCGGTGGAAGGTGGTATTTTCAAACAGACTTACCAGACTACCGAGCAAATTCCTCTGACGGCGTTGCCGAAACGTTATACCCAGGCCCGACCTTTTGGCACGGCGATTATGTATCTTTACATGCCGGATTATGATTGCTTTTCGGCAATGCACGTTTTGCCCACTGACGAGATTTATCACTTTTATATGGGCGAGCCGGTGGAAATGCTCCAGCTTTACCCCGATGGGCATAGCGAACGCATAATATTGGGTCACGATGTGCTGAACGGGCAGCGCGTACAATATGTCGCGCCGCAAGGGGTGTGGATGGGGTCGCATATGCTACCGGGTGGCAAGTTCGCCCTGATTGGCACTACAATGGCTCCTGGCTTTACTAATGGCGATTATGTCGGCGGGGAACGTAGCGCCCTTAGTGAGCAATACCCGCATGAAGCCGATTTAATCAGCCGCCTTACCCGTCCCGGCGACCCGCTTCTAATGCCGCCACATTAGTTTTGTAATGGTTTTCTCTGGTTTGTTGGAAATTTTTTGCAAAAAATTTCCAACAAACCAGAATTTAGGACTTGAACTTGCAGGTAAATAAAGTAGCAGGGGAAACCTGAGATGGAGCTGAGAAAAAGCGATGGATAGTCCGCCCGTAAAAGATTTGCTGGATTTTTCGGATAAAGTTATGCTGGTGACGGGGAGCGGGAGCGGCCTGGGACAGGGAATTGCCCGGCGCTTTGCCGAAGCCGGGGCAAAAGTGGTTATTCACTACCAATCGAGCGAAAGCAGCGCCCTGGCGTTAGTTCGGCAAATTACCGAAGCAGGGGGACAGGCCATTGCCCGTCGTGCCGACCTGTCCAAAGAGGCTGAAGTAGCCCAACTAATAACTCAGACCGTCGAGGCGTTTGGGCGACTGGACGGATTGGTTAATAATGCTGGAATATATCCGCTGGCAAGCGTGCTGGAAATGACCCCGGCGGAGTGGGATGCGGTGATTAATGCGAACTTACGAAGCGTCTTTCTTTGCACCCAGGCTGCCGCAAAGCAGATGATTGCTCAGGGAAGCGGCGGGGCAATTGTGAACATTACCTCCATCGAGGCTGAAAATCCTGCGCCTATGCACAGCCATTACAATGCCTCCAAAGGCGGCGTGCTGATGTATACCAGGGCTTCGGCTTATGAGCTAGGGAAATACAATATTCGGGTCAATGCGGTTGCGCCCGGCCTGATCTGGCGCGAAGGATTGGAACACGCCTGGCCGGATGGGGTAAATCGCTGGCAGCAAGCTGCGCCGCTTGGTCGTCTGGGCCAGCCCGAAGATGTTGCGGATGCCTGTCTTTTTCTGGCTTCATCGGCAGCGCGCTGGATTACTGGCGCAAGCCTCACGGTAGATGGTGGTGTAATGACGCACCAAATTTTTTAATCATACTTAAAAATAAGCAGAAATTTCGCTTTTTCTTAGCTTTGAAAATTTTTACAAAAATTTTCAAAGCTAAGAAATCTCATTTTATTTTAGTTTTTCAGTTTTTGCAAAAAACTGAAAAACTAAAATCTCAGATAATAAAAAGGGAGAATTATTTAAAAATGGCTAATCAAGACGAGCGCCCAACCGTAATGGCGGTTCACGCTCACCCAGATGATGAAGTTTTTTCAACTGGCGCGACGCTGGCGAAATATAGTGCGGCTGGTTATCGCACCGTACTTGTCACCTGCACCGATGGCGCAGCGGGTGACATTTTCGACCCCTCGATGACCGAGGAGCAAAAGCAGGAAACTTTCGCCCGTATGGTGGCAGTGCGCGAACGCGAACTGGCGGAAGCGGTTAAATTGCTTGGCATTACCCACCAGCACTATTTGGGCTATCGCGATAGCGGTATGATTGGAACGCCCGACAACAATAACCCGGCTTCGTTTCATCAAGCCGTTTTTCATGAAGCGGTAGGTCGTTTGGTCGCGCTCATTCGCCAGTATCGTCCGCAGGTAATATTGACCTACGATGAGTTCGGCGGCTATGGACATCCCGACCATTTGCAGGCCATGCGCGTCGCTACTGTCGCTTTCGGGGCGGCGGGCGAGGGACGGCTCTACCGGGGCGAAAGCGCCATCGGCACCGATTACGAACCCTGGCAACCCGCCAAGCTCTATTATGCCGCTCGCCCGCGCAGTGCCTTCCGCCGAATGGTTGAAGAAATGCGGAAGCTTGGTATCAAGGGCTGGTGGGACGAACCAAACTTTGACGAAACGCCACGCGGCACGCCCGACGAGCGCGTTACGACCCGCATAGACGGGCGCGATTTCATCGGGGCTAAACAAGAAGCTTTCCGCGCCCATCGTACCCAGGTTGCGCCCGACCATTTCGTCCTTTCGATGCCTCTCGAACCGGCCCGTGAGTTCTTGGGCTACGAATATTTTATGCTGGTTCAGCACGCCCAGCCCGGTCTTGACCGTATCGCCAGCGAAGGCTACGAAGAAGACCTGTTCGCGGGCATCGTGAAGTAATGAGTAATGAGTGATGAGTGATGAGTAGCAACTAATCTTACTCATCACTCATCACTCATTACTTCAATCGTAAATCGTCTGCAACTTTTAATGACCTCCACGTGTTATATTAAGTTGGAGGAAACTTACTCGTTAACCTATATCAGCCGGAGGAAAGACTAATTACAGGTATTATGGTAAAACAACTAACTGGCCGTCGGATACGGCTGCAAATGGCGCTGCTTATGCTGGCAGCTTTACTGGTTAATTTGCTGGCGGTTATGCCCGTGGCAAGCGCCGCTGAAAAAGACTACGCCAGCCCGCTTTTCTTTAATGTCTGGCAACGCACCGATTTTCCGATTGCCAGCCAGAAAGTTAGCCGAAGCTGGTACTGGGGGCCGCAACCGCTTGGTACGGGCGGCTTCTACGAGGAATATGCCGATTCGCCGGGCGGCAAACGCCTCGTCCAGTATTTCGACAAAAGCCGGATGGAATTGAACGATCCGGCTAAAATTAACGTCACTAACGGCTTGCTGGTGGTCGAAATGATTACTGGCAAACTTCAAAAGGGCGACTTCAGTAGCGTCGAGTACGGCAAAGCGCCGATACCGATTGCCGGAGACTTTAGCAATCCCTGGCCTACTTACGCTGGTTTGGACAAAATTTACAACAAGCCACTCAATTTGAAAGAGGGCGACCAGGCTAAAGCGAGTTGGTATCCTGCCGGAATAGGTGAGCAGGACAAGAAATACCTGAACGATGCCACCAAAATTGCAACCGTCCAGAACGGTCTCGCTATTCCGGCGGCATTTTGGAGTTTCCTGAACCGCAAAGGCCCGGTTTATAACAATACTCAGTATAACGATGAAACTATCAGCGATTGGCTTTTCAGCACGGGCTATCCTGTCACTGAAGCCTATTGGTCACGGGTTAAGGTCGGCGGTGTAGATAAAGAAGTAATGTATCAGGCGTTCGAGCGCCGCATCCTGACGTATACTCCCGATAACGACCCGGCCTATCAGGTTGAGATGGGCAACGTTGGGTTGCACTATGTGGCCTGGCGCTACAAAGACAAAATTCCGCAGGGCGGCGTAACTGTCCCCGCCCCGGTTGGCGCACCCGCCAGCAGTAACCCGGCGGCACAGCCCTTCCTGACCACGACGGCAGAATGGTATGAAAGCGATTACGGTGGCCTGAATATCCGTACCGCGCCCAACACTAAAGCGCCGCGCCAGGAAGCCAGTGAGACCCAGCCTTATCTCCAGGCTTTGCAAAAAGGCGACCACGTTCAGGCGATTGCCAAAGTCAAAGGCGAATTGCTTGAGAAGGACAATGACACCTGGCTTCAGATTTATGCCGACCCTAACCTCTATGTTTATAGCGGCTATCTCCATAAAATTACGCCGGGCGATTTTCCGACCCCCACCAAAACTTTCAAGGGGCTATGGGTAGCGGTCTCAATTGATAAGCAGATGATGGCGGTCTACGAGAACGATATTCTGCTGTATAAAACCTTCATTGCCAGTGGCGTACCGAGCAATGACCCGGAGAAAGACCACCGCACCCCCAAAGGTACTTTCTCCATCAATGGTACTTATCGCCCACAGAGCCAGACAATGGAAGGTGGCCCTTCCGATAAGGCGATTGGCGACGGGCGTTACAAAATTGAGAACATCCGCAACGTAAGTTATTTTTACGAGGATTACTCAATTCATGGCACTTACTGGCACGCCAAATTCGGCATTGGCCCGCAAAGTCACGGCTGCGTCAACTCTACCGTCTATGATGCCGGACTCATCTACAAACTCAAGGCCAACACCACCGTCCTCGTTTTCTAAAACTTTCTAAACAAAGAGCCAGCCGGATTTTCTAAAATCCAGCTGGCTCTTTGTTTTTATTTCAAGCTTTGAATTTAGCTCGGTTATATCGCTTTAATTTGCCTACCCAAGAATAGTGGAGTAGACTAATTACATTCCACACGAACTAGCTTGTTTAAACAACTATCCCGAACACGCTAGAAACATTACGCAGCTTTGTTGAGCGATTTCGTAACCATAATTTCTGAGGGTTTAAAACTTAGCATTTCAGGAGATTAAATTCATTTAGAATCAAGGAGGATTCAGACGATGGCAGATAATATTGTCCAAACTGCTCAAGGCGCGGTGCGCGGAGCGATGGAAGAAGGCGTAGTCAGTTTCAAAGGTATTCCTTATGCCGCGCCGCCTTTTGGCCCGAACCGCTTCAAAGTACCTCAGCCCCATGCGGCATGGGAGGAAGTGCGCGAGGCTACCGAATATGGCGCGACTGTTCCTAAACCACCCTATTTCCCGCCCTTCGATGCCATTCTACCCGAACCAGCTATTCCCGGCGAAGATTGCTTGAATCTTAATATCTGGACACCCAATCTGGAGACTTCCGGCTTGCCAGTAATGGTCTGGATTCACGGCGGTGCGTTTGCCAACGGCACAGGCGCGATTTCGATTTATAACGGCGCTCGTTTCGCCCGCGATGGCGTAGTTTGCGTCACCATTAATTATCGCCTGGGTGTAGATGGCTTTCTTTTTATGGGCGATGGTATCGGTAATCTTGGTTTGCTCGACCAGATTGCCGCGCTAAACTGGGTAAAAGAAAACATTAAGGCGTTCGGCGGCGACCCCGACAACGTCACTATCTTCGGCGAGTCGGCGGGCGGAATGAGCGTTACCACCTTGCTTTCGATGCCCCACACCAAAGGTCTGTTTCGTCGGGTAATTGCCCAGAGCGGGGCGGGACACCATGTGCTTTCGCCTGCCACCGCCCAGCGCGTCGGCCAATACCTTGCCGAGAAACTTAATGTTCCGGCGACGCGAGAGGCGATTGGTGCTGCATCGGTAGAACAGGTGCTTCAGGCTCAGGTCGAACTGAGCGGCGATGCTTTTGGCAATCCCGACCCGGTGAAGTGGGGCGAAGTAGCGGCTAATTTGATGCCTTTCGAGCCAGTGGTTGATGGCGATATTTTGCCTGCCCGCCCGATTGAGAGTATTGCTGCTGGTGTTGGAGCAGGGGTAGATGTTCTAATCGGTAGCAATACCGAAGAGGAACGCCTCTTTTTAGTGCCGAATACGGCAATCAATTATATCAATGAGGATGTTCTGAAAGGCACTATTGCTGCTTACGGCTTGCCGCTTGAAGAAACTCTGGCGACTTACGGCGAGAACCGACCAGGCGCTACCTCCGGCGAACTGTTTGAAGCGATTTTGACCGACTGGTTCTTCCGCGTCCCGGCTATTCGGGTAGCCGAAGCGCGTAACAAGGAAGGCAGCGGCGCTACCTATATGTACGAATTTGCCTGGCGCTCACCTCAGTACGATGGTCAGCTAGGCGCTTGCCACGCCCTCGAAATCGGCTTTGCTTTTGATACGCTGGATAAAGAGGATAACCTGCCTCTTACTGGCCCTAATCCACCGCAGCAGCTTGCTGATACGATGCACGCCGCCTGGGTTGCCTTCGCCAAAACTGGCAATCCGGGCTGGTCGCAATACGACCTGGACAACCGCCCCACTATGCGTTTTGATACCAACTCCGAAGTCGTGAACGACCCCCGCGCCGCCGCCCGTGCGCTTTGGGAAGGCCATCGCTAACCGACGTTATAATAAAAAGGGCGAAGCTACAAGCTTCGCCCTTTTTATTATAACGTTGCCACTACTACCGCCGCGACCACGAAGCCGGGATTGGAGATAGACAGCACCAGAAAAATTACTGCAATCAGGATACGATACCAGCCGAACGCGCTCAGGGTGTATTTGCCGAGCAAATCAATGAAGAATCGGATGGCAAGGAAGGCCGAAAGGAAAGCGACCACAAAACCAACTGCAAATAGTGGTATATCGGAGACCTGTAGCACTTTGAGGCTTTTGAGCAAGTCGTAGCCCGTCGCTGCCACCAGAATTGGGACGGCTATAAAGAACGAGAATTCTGCCGCCGTTTTGCGTTCTACTTTGAACAACATTCCGCCCACAATCGTAGAAGCCGAGCGCGACATACCGGGCCACAGCGCCAAACATTGGAATAAACCAATCGCCAGTGCTTCCCGCCAGGTAATCGCATCCAGCCCAACTTTGTCACCCTTCGGCACAAAGCGCTCTACCAGAATAATCGCGATACCACCAACCGCCAGGGCGATTACCACTGTAACCGGGTTAAACAAATTCTTCTTGATAAAATCGTGCAGCAAAAAGCCCATTATTAAAGCCGGAAGACAGGCGATGACCACTAACTTGATGCCATTGAAACCTGCCAAGCCTTCGGTCTTTTTAAAATCGAACAATCCGAGAAAGCGCTGGAAATAGAGTATTACTACTGCCAGAATTGCGCCTAACTGAATAAAAATCTCAAAGGTTGAAGCCTTCTCGCCGGTGAAATTCAACAGAGAGCCGGCAATAATCAAGTGGCCGGTTGAGGAAACTGGAATAAATTCTGTCACGCCTTCAACCAGGCCCAGAATGATAGCCGTTAGTAAATCCAACATTTATCTTCGTTTTTTACCTTTCTGCTTAAAATTAAATTTGTTTACCTGCTTTTTGCAGTATACAATATTTTCATTACCAATTTCATTACGGACAGGCCCAATTTTAACGAAAAATTAATTGGGCTGGTGTAGTCCAGTTTTTTTCGATTCGGGTGTATAATTAGAAGGGCTTTGCCTTCTGGACACACCAAATTGCGCCCCAACTAAAATAGATTTTGCGCCGGATATATCCGGCTTTCAATAAATCGTAAAGCAATAAAGAGAGGTCTTTTTATGTACCATTTTCAAGCCTTGCCGGGAGGTCGCCGGGCCAGTTTCGTCAGTGCGCTGCTGCTTTTGGTTGCCCTTTTGCTGGCAGCCTGTGGCGATGCAACTGCTACTGCCGTACCAGCGCCGACCACCGTTGCCGCCACTACCGCGCCAACTACTGCGCCCGCGCCGACCACCATTGCCGCTACCTCTACCCCGGTGCTTATTGCTACGGCCCGACCAACCGCCACGCCTGCGCCAACTACTGTCGCTGCTACTACTGCGCCTGCGTCAACAACCTCCGCCACTAAAGTACCAACTTCTGCTTCGGCGACCACTACCAGCGTGCCGCTTTTTGGTACTACTACCACTGCTGCCGTTGGCGCTACGCCTACTGCTCTCGCGACCAAAATTACTCAAGGACAAATCTTAAATTTTGATGCCGATGGCGCTTACAAGCACGTAAGAACGCTGGCAGGCGATATTGGCCTCAGGGTGGCGGGCAGCGAGAATCAGAAAAAGGCCGCCGCTTACATCGCCAAACAATTCGAGTCGTTTGGGTTGAAAAACCAGTTTCAGGAAAGTAATTATGGCTGGCAGCACGACATTGGCTCGACGCTGACGGTTGCCGGAGAAACTCCAATCAAATTGCGCCTGCAAGTTGTTAGCAGCACAGCCCAGCGCCAGACCGAAGCGTCCCTGGTTTATTTTGATACTACCTCTCCCGATGATTTGAAGCTGGAAAATAAAGTAGTGCTGCTGGACGAAAGTAACCTCAACAATAATGCCTTTGTCCAAAAGGTAGTCAAGCTTCAACCTCTGGCTATCCTGATTATCCCGGCCCAGCCCGACCCGCTTATGTCGCCCAGTTTACGGGTTGCTGGCACGCTCAGTGTCGGCTATATTGAGCAAGCCGCCGGGAAACAACTGGCCCAGCGTGCCACCCAATCCGGCCTGAATGTAAAGCTGAATTTCAACTGGGAGAAAACCGATATTACCGTCCGCAACGTCATCGGCACACGTCCGGCGGCGGGAAACGCTCCCGATGCTCCGATTATTATTATCGGTGGACACTATGATTCTGTTCCCGAAGGGCCGGGCGCGAACGACAACGGCAGTGGCACTGCCACCACGATTGAACTGGCGCGAGTGCTGGCGAAGGCTTACCCGGAAGTGGAATTTCGGTTTATTGCCTTTGATGCTGAAGAACTCGGCTTAATCGGCAGCCGCGATTACGTCAGCAAAATCAGCCCCGCCGAAAAGAGCCGTATCCAGGCCATGATTAATATTGATATGATTGCCGTCGGGCAGAAGTTGAGCGTTTCGGGCAAAAAAGTCCTCGCTGGTATTGCCAAAGGAGTTGCGCTCGATTTAGGGTTTCGCGATGTAGATGTGGTGGCGGTAGAACGAGCTGGTGGTGGCAGCGACCATGCCAGCTTCGACCAGGGCGGTATCCCATTTCTCTCCTTTGACCGCTTTACCGACCCGAATTATCACCGTTCCAGCGACACGCCCGACAAATTTACTAAAGAACCACTCGATAAAGTCGCCCAGCTAACGCTCGGCACGCTTCAGCGCTTCCTGCTGTCGCAAAATTAGGACGGAGGGCAAATCCTTTGTAGGAGAGGGCTGCGCCCTCGATTTTTGGCTGTGGTAAGGGTAAAATCGAGGGCGCAGCCCCCTCCTACAGAAATCCAGGTCTTTGAGGAACAGACAAGGCATTATAAAAACCTCTGTGTCCTCTGCGTCCTCTGTGGTTAAAAACTTTGAACTTTGAACTTTGAACTATTTACGGGAGGAGTTTTTCAATGACGACTGAAGTTCAGGCAATTTCGGCGACGAAGAGCTATGACCAATCGCAAGCTCTGTTCGAGAAAGCTCAAAATTATCTGCCCGGCGGCAATTCGCGCTACACGGTTTATTACAAACCTCACCCGGTCTATTTCCGCGAAGGGCGCGGTAGCCGCGTCTATGATGTGGATGGCAACGAATATCTCGATTTTATCAATAATTACACTTCGCTCATACACGGCCATGCCCAGCCGGAGATTGAAGCGGCGGTAATTGAGGCGGTGCGGCGCGGGACGGCTTTTGCCGGGCCAACCGAATCCGAAGTGAGCCTGGCGAAACTGCTGTGCGAACGACTACCAGCAGTCGAGCAGGTGCGCTTTACCAATTCGGGCAGCGAAGCGGTTATGAACGCCATGAAAGCGGCGCGGGCCTATACCGGCAAACCGGCGATTGCCAAATTTGAGGGCTGCTATCATGGCTCTTACGATTACGCTGAGGTCAGTCAGGCTCCTTCCGCCCGCAACTGGGGCGACCTTGCCAGCCCTGCTTCGGTGGCCTATCCTAAAGGCACTCCGCAAGGGGTACTCGACGATGTTGTGGTGTTGCCTTTCAATTACCCCGACGAAACGGTTGCAATACTCCGCCGCCATCAAGACCGATTGGCAGGAGTGATACTGGATAGTATGCCCGCCCGTTTGGGGATGCCCACCCCAACGCCGGAATTTTTGCAGGCGCTTCAGGCTGAGTGTAAGGCGCTCGGTATTCTGTTCATTCTGGACGATGTGATTAACTTGCGGCTGGCCTACCAGGGTTCAACCGGGTTGTACCAGCTTGACCCCGACCTGACCACGATGGCTAAAATTATCGGCGGCGGCTTCCCGATTGGCGCAGTCGGTGGCAAGCGCGAGGTAATGGCGGTCTTTGACCCGACTATTGGCCCGAAGCCTGCTTTACCGCACGGCGGCACTTACAACGCCAATCCCATCAGTATGCTGGCGGGCCTGAAAGCGATGGAACTGATGACTCCCGCCGCCTTTGAGCGTCTCAACGGGCTGGGCGAGAACTTGCGGCAGGGACTACGCCAAATCATTCAGCGTTTGGGCCTGGACTGGCAGGTTTCGGGGGCTGGTTCGCTCTTCCAGTTGCTGCCCATGACTACGGAAGTAGTAGATTATCGTTCTTCGCTACCCACCGCCGAGCAGTACGCTAAAATTACTCAGCTACACCATGGTATGCTTGAGCGCGGCATCTTTTTGAGTACCAATTCTTTTGGTTGTGTTTCCACCGCCATGACGGAAACCGACCTTGCTACCATGCTCGAAAAGGCCGAAGAGGTTTTGAAAGAAGTTTCTAATTCCTGATGCTTTGAGAAATTTTTTGCAAAAAATTTCTCAAAGCATCAGGAATTAGAAGCAAAGAAAAAGGGCGGAACACTCCGCCCCATACGCATCAACCTAAGAGTTTAAGCTTGAAGATGTTACGCGATGAAAGCCCGCCCTGGAATAAATTCCGGGCTACGATGCTCAAGTGGATTAAAATCCACTGATTACCAAATGGCACTGACCACCTATCCAGTGGTTTTCAAACCACTTTAGCTACGTAGCCCGGAATTTATTCCAGGGCGGGCCAGCACTAGCCACTAATTTCGGGCGTATTTCCTTAACTTGATGTGTATGGGGCGGAACACTCCGCCCTTCTCCAAATCGGATTAAATTGTTTTAGTTTTGGATTTTGGCAAGCTCCACTGCACCAGGGAAAGGAACGGCAAACGACGCTGAGAATTGGAAGTTGCTTTGGTCGCTATCTCACTTAACTGGCGCTCTTTTTCGACTTCGCAATGGAAATCCTGAATTTTCAGCTTAGAAAGTTGTCCAGAACTGTGTTCGTACATTTTGCGTTTCCTTTTTCCTTTTGTTTAGTTTAGATTTGTAGTTCGTTTAGTTTTAGATTTTAGTTTAGTTTTTAGTTCGTCGTTTCTTTTCGCTTACCCGTCTCTATTATACACGCTAACTATTTTGACCCAGTGACGTGCATCACAAGTCTTATTAGACCTTAGACCTAGTTTAGAACTTTGAACCTTGAACCTGGAACTTGAAACTCTTTAGAGGAGGAAGAAATGAGTGAAGCTGAGTTTCTTGCAAACCAGCCGCATCGTCGCTATAACCCCTTGACCCAGGAATGGATACTGGTGTCGCCGCATCGCACGCAACGACCCTGGCAGGGGCAGGTCGAGAAATCTGCCGCGGAAAATATGCCCGCCTTCGACCCTACCTGCTACCTTTGTCCGGGCAATACACGGGCAGGCGGCAAACATACCCCGCATTACGAATCGGTCTATGTTTTTGACAACGACTTCCCGGCTTTGCTGCCCGATACTTCGGCGAATAAGCTCAATCAGTCCGATTTGTTGATAGCCGCCAGCGAACGCGGCACGGCACGAGTGATTTGTTTTTCGCCGCGCCACGATTTAACGCTGGCCCTGATGGAGCGCTCGGCCATTGAAAAAGTAGTGGATGCCTGGGCCGCTCAGTACGACGAATTGGGCGCACTCGATTACGTCAATTATATCCAGGTATTCGAGAACCGGGGCGCGATGATGGGAGCGAGCAATCCGCACCCGCACGGTCAGATTTGGGCGCAAGAAAGTATTCCTGATTTGCCAGCCAAAGAATTAAAGGCCCAGGCCGAATATATGGCAGCCAAAAAAACCTGTTTGCTATGCGATTACGAGAAACTGGAAGAAACCGAAGGAGCGCGGCTGGTTTGCCAGAACGAAAGCTGGACGGCGGTAGTGCCTTTCTGGGCGGTCTGGCCCTTTGAAACAATGCTCATCAGTAAAGCTCATGTTGGCACAATTACCGAGCTTGACCGGGCGCAACGCGAAGGATTAGCCGATATTCTCAAGCGGCTAACTACGCGCTACAATAATCTGTTCGAGACCAGTTTCCCCTACTCAATGGGTTTTCACCAGACCCCCACCGATGGCGCGGCGTATTCGGCTCACCATCTGCACGCCCACTTTTTCCCGCCTTTGCTCCGCTCCGCCACCGTCCGCAAATTTATGGTCGGCTACGAATTGCTGGGCAGCCCACAGCGCGATATTACCGCCGAATCGAGCGCCGAACGCCTGCGATCTTTATCAGAAGTGCATTACTAAAATTAAAAAGCAGCAATTCTTGTACAAGAATTGCTGCTTTTTAATTTTAGAAAACTAATCGAACTTAAACCAGTTTGGTATAGACCACCAGACGTTTATCGTAAGTATGCTGGTCGCGAATAAAAGTACCGTCGCAAGTAATCAGGTTCAGGTGCTTCTCATCGCTTGGCCCAAAGATGCGGTCAAGCGGTGCGGTAGCCTGAGTGTAGCTTTGCACTTCGGTCACTTCAAAGGTTAGTTCATCGCCCTTGAAATCCGAAACGTAAATTTTATCTCCGGCCTTGAGCGAACCGAGACTCCAGAAGACTGCCGTACCTCTGACACTATCTTTGTGTCCGTCCAGCACAGCATTGCCTACTTCACCCGGTTTAGGGCTGATAGTTAGCCAGCCCGCATTCCAGATGTTGTTGGGAACGTCCATGTTGCCGTTATGCAAGCCGACCTGCTCGACATTGGTATCTATCGCCAGGGCCGGGATGCGTAACCGCGTAGGCATGATTGGGTCGGTAGTCGGCTGGAGCGAGGCCATGCTCAGGCTGGGCAGCATCCGATTGACCGAAAGCTTCTTGCCAAACATTGCCATATCGGATACTTCCGGGCGCACGCTCGAAGCATTGAGCAATTCGCCAGGCTCGTCCGAAGCTTGTACCAGCGGTTGCAGGCTCAAACCGAGGCCCATAATCACCAGTGCCAGCCCCCCGATAAGTTGCCAGACCCTGGCCTTATTCCGAAAAGTAAAGCCAAATTTTTTTCGCATTGTAGCTATTCTCCCTTAAAATTTCTTTACGGAACAGCCGTGCCTAACGGTCGCGCCTTCGTTTTAGCCAGCCAAATCTTTGAGCGGCAAAGCGTCCAAAGCCCAGCGCCATTACAATCATTACCAGCCCCCCTGTTAGCAAGAGCCAGCCTAACAGATTTGAGCCGATTTCGCCAGCCGGAGCGCGTCCAGTATTCGGGAAGCCCGGTAAGGGTGTCGGCGTACCAACCCCCGGTGTGGCACTCCCAGAAGTAACAGGGGTAGTACCACTACCGCCGCCAGATGAACTACCATCGGTGCTGGTTGGCGCAGGCGTGTCACTGCCACTACCAGGAGTAGGTGTATCCCCACCAGGAGTGCCAGCACCCGGTGTGCCGGGTAGGGCTGAAGCCGAGCCAGTGGGCGATGGCGTAATCGAGCCAGTTGGTATAGCCGTAAACGCACCAGGTGAGCGAGACACTTCAGGAGTAAGAGTACCGAAAGCTGGCATAGTCGTTGGGGTGGTAGTCGGTTCAGGCGTATTTGGCGGAAGTACGGTATAGAATTGAGCTAAACTCTTGAATTTGCCCTGAGACACGCCATCTGTACCCCAAACCTCCGCGCCAGCCGGGAACGCTGTCTGATTATTGAAGAAATCGCGGGCGCGGGCGTAATAGTAAATCGTGCGATTGACGGGCTGGGGCGGTATAGTTGCGAAATAATTATTTCCGCCACTGGGTGTAGTTGGAAGCACTTTCCAGGTAACACCATTATCATCGGTATAAACTACATCAACATTAGTTATGCCAGTAGCCTTGAGATTCCAGTTTAAGTAAGACATATCCAGGTCAACCGCATTTACTACTGTGATAGTAGCCGAGCCATCCGTATTGACGCGGTGTACTTTATTTCCAATCACCGGCGGTCGCCAGTCGCCGATAGGTATATCAGTGCCGCCCGCAAAGCAGGGTTTGTAAGGAAAACCTCTGGCCTCGAACCAGGCTTGCTGCCCGATTGTATCATCCCATAAATAGGTAATGGAATAATTCCAGTAATCCAGTATGGCTTGTCGAGTGTTGGTGGCGTTAAAAGTTCCCCGATAGTAAATATTCGGGTCTTCACCAAAGGTATAGTAGAACCAAATAGCCCTCTGAGTTCCAGCGACTAATTCACGTCCTTTAAAGTGGGCAAAAGGCAGACCCAAATTGGCTAAACTAAGCTCTGGATTACCGGCGGGATTTAAGGTGGGTCGGTTGAGGCGGGCCGGATAGTTACCAAAATCCCACCATTGGTCGCGGTCAGTAAGTGGGCCAATATTTTGTTGAGAATGTTTGGCAAAGATAATGGCCCGCCCAAAACCAGGGCCGTAAGCCTGTTCCTGTAAAGCATCTGACGAAACTGCAAAGTTTGGGCCGAGGGAGAAACGCGGCACATTGCCTGTACCTAGAATGCGGTTGGCAAAGGGTATTGCGCCGAAAGCAGTGCCATCGGCGTTATTAGTACCATTGCCGTCCCGGAAAAGTAGATTACCAGTTAATTCGGTTAAGGTAAAACCGAGGGCCGGATAAAAAATATCACGCCCAATTCCCGGAATACAATTGTCAGGATTATTGGTAGGCGCACCACAAGGCCCAAAAGAAGCTGGCAAGGCTGGATTACCGTAAGGCGGCAGGGCGGTAGCGATGGTTTGTCGCCAGTTCCACCAGCGTAAGGCACCATCTTGATAGGGCTGCCAGACGCTGGCTGGTAGTCCCGCCTTTTTAAGGGCTAACCCCAGTTCTGCCAGACTCCAGGCAATAATGCTTTCACTGCGGGCCGCGCTGTTTTGGGTACCCGGCGCGGTATCTTCACCCAGCCCACCGGGGCCGATTGTCGTAGCATTGCCTTGCTGGTTGTTGAAAGCCCAGTAATAAAGTCGGTTAGGAAGGGCTATTCCGGCAGGTTGCGGCTGTGGTATTTCAAGATGGTTTATAATATAATCACCACAAGCGCGTCCAAAATTAAGCAGGTCAATCGGACTGGTTAATTGAATAGCTGGCCCTGGATTAGAAGTTAAGGCGGTATTGATGCCCCCTATGCCGCTATTAGAAATAGTAACTCTTTGGTACTCCGTAATAAAATAGCGCATACAAGTACTTTGTCCCACGCCACTTTTATCAGTACCTCGAATACTGCTGGCTGGAAAGCCCCACACCGACTCTGGAATAATCCCAAGTGTCCCACCATTTGCATCTACTGCTGTGTAAATACCACCGTAGGTAGCATCAACAGCGTATTTAATCATAAAAGCAGTTTCACGATCTAGAAAATAAGCCGGAGTTGCAGTGGCTGGTGGTGCTGCGCCTGGTATATCTCGGCTGGTGCGGGTTTCCGTTCCCACCGGGGCCGGTTCCGCTGCTAATAGTATTCCCGATGAAATCGGTAGAATCACCAGCATTATGCTAACAAGCGCGGCTAATGTTCGCCTTACCTTCATATATACTATCCTTCTTCTTTGAGAGCCAAAACAGGTATCTACTACCCCCTGCTTTTACTCTATTTCACATCACCCCTTGTCCCAGAGCTTTTAGGTTAAAACCGCTTTCGGTACAGATTTAAATTATCCTAAACCAACCAAAAACCAGGCTCTACCGAAAATGGATTTTCCCATGCCTAAAAACTCGCAGTCCCAGTGTCCCGTTTACTGCATCGTTTCCAAAAACTACCCAACCAGGTTTATAAGTCCCGGTCACAATTAAAACCCACCTGAATACAAAAATTAATCGCTGCTTTTACTCGTCTTCCGGGTGCAAAAGGAAATAAAGGCGTTCCGGCGTAAGCGGCAGCGTATCGGCCCATACTTTGGTAGCCCGGTAAAATCCCAAACTGATAGCGGGAGCAACCGAAAGCATCGCCATCTCACCAACCCCGCGTGCGCCAAATGGCCCGTGCGGGTCGGTAATTTCCAAAATATGGGTCTCGGTTGGGGGCATATCCATCACGGTTGGAATCAAATATTCGGTCAAATTGCGAGTACGCGGTATGCCACCAGTCTGCTTGAAATCTTCCATCGTGGCCCAGCCCAGCCCCTGGGCCAGCGCTCCTTCGATTTGCCCTTCTACAATTTGCGGGTTGAGCGCTTTGCCGACATCATTGACACTGATAAGCCTGATTACTTTTAGCTGCCCGGTTTCCCTATCTACTTCGACTTCAGCGACCTGGGCGGTGTAGCCGTAGGAAAAATTGGGAGTAGAAGCGCCTGTCACCGGGTCAAAATGGCTGGTAGCGGGGGCGTGGTATTCGTAGAGCGCTTTAACCGGCGGCTGTTGTTCACCCAGCCATTGCTCCAACGCTTTTTCGGCTGCCCCCTTGACGGCATTGCCCGCCATAAAAGCCAGCCGCGAAGCGCTGGCACTGCCAGCCATCGGCGCAGTATTATCAAAACAGGCGCTCAGTTCAATTTTGTCCAGTGGCAGGCCCAATACTTCTGCCGCCACCTGCGCCAGGGTAGTCACAATGCCCTGCCCGACTTCTGCCGCGCTATGTCGCACAATTACTCGCTCGATAGCCCCCGCCCCGAAAAGCTCGACTTCGGCGCTGGCCCGTTCCGGGTAGCCAAAACTATAACCGATATTTTTAAAGCCGCAGACTAACCCCAGCCCGCGTTGCTTCACCGGGTCAGATGCTGGTTCAGGCGCGGGGCGCTGCCAGCCGATTTGCTCGGCATAAGTCCAACCGGCGGCCCGCGCCACACATTCCAGCGTTTCCAGCGCGCCTACTCCCGCTGGAACAACGTTGCCAGTTGGCTCAATCGAACCATCGCGATAAAGGTTGCGGGCGCGAATTTCCACCGAATCGAGGCCGAGCGCTACCGCCAGCTTTTCAATTTGCTGTTCGTAACAAAAGGTAGCTTGAAGCGCCCCAAAACCCCGAAACGCCCCGTTGACTAGATTATTAGTCAGGTAAAGATAGCCATCCAGCCTTAAATGTGGGACTTCGTAAGGCCCGGTGGCTGAAAGGGTGACGCAACCCAAAACTTCCTGGCTACTCGATGCGTAAGCGCCGCTATCCAGCAATATTTCGGTCTCGACGGCGCAGATTTTGCCATCTGCCGTTGCCCCCCAGCGCGTCTTGAATGTTACCGGGTGGCGCTTGTGATGCCCCCGAATCGATTCTTCCCTCGACCAGACCAGCTTGACCGGGCGCTGCAAATGCCACGCCGCCAGCGCTAATAAAATCTGGATGCTGACATCTTCTTTGCCGCCAAACGCGCCGCCAATATAAACATACTCGACTAGCACCTGTTCTGGTGTTAAATCGAGTACTCTGACAATCTGGCGATGGTCATCCTGCACCCATTGGGCCGAAGTGCGGACTACCACCCGCCCGGTTTCGTCTACGAAAGCGACTCCCGCTTCGGGTTGCAAATAGGCGTGTTCCTGCGGGTGGGTCTGGTAAACTCCTTCGACAATTACGGCAGCTTGGGCGAATCCGGCTTCCAGGTCGCCCTTTTCAATATGCAAATGGCGCTGCAAGTTGCCGGGGCGGTGGGCGTGCAATTGCAGCGCATTTTCGGCGCGGGTGGCTTCGATGCTATCGAGTACTGGCAATTCTTCGTAATTGACGATAATGGCGGCGGCGGCGGCTTTGGCCTGTTCTCGCGTTTGGGCCGCTACCAGCGCAATTCGCTCCATCATACAGCGCACGTAGCCATCGGCTAAAACTGGCTGGTCTGATTCAATCATGCCATAAAGATTAAACGGCACGTCGTCGGCGGTAAAAATTCGGACTACCCCCGGCATGGCCTCTGCTACCGAGGTATCCAGGCTAAAACGGGCATGGGGCTTGTCGGTAAAGCGTACCGCCAGCGCCAACTGGTCCGGCAAATTCAAATCATCCGGGTAGACCGCCACCCCGCGCACTTTTTCCTCGGCATCGCGGCGTACAATCCGTTGGCCCACTATCTCGCCCGGTCTGGTCGTCTCTGCGCTCATGCTTTAGCGACCTCCTGCGCCTGGGCCATTGCCGCCAATACTTTACTGTAGCCGGTGCAGCGACATAAATTACCGACCAGAGCCGAACGTGCTTGCCATTCGCCCGCTCCGTTGGGACATTCTGCCAACAAGGTGCTGCCCGACATTATTAGACCGGGAGTGCAGTAACCACACTGCACGCCGCCCTGCTCGATAAAACTTTCCTGCAAAGGGTGTAATTGACCGTTCTGAGCCAATCCTTCGATAGTTTGAATTTGGCAACCCTGGGCGGTTGGGGCTGGTACAAGGCAGCTATCCACCGCTTTGCCATCCATTAAAACGGTACACGCGCCACATTCTCCCTCAAGGCAACCCTCTTTTGTTCCGTTTAGCCCGGCCTTTCGCAAAGCATATAGCAAAACTATATCGTTCGCATCCTCAACGCTCACCACCCGTCCATTCACGTTCAACTCAACCACTTCTGACTTCTGACTTCTGACTTCTGACTTCTGACTCGCGACTTCCCCCGGTAATTGCAGGAAAATATTGGGGTCGGCGGAGGGTGGCGGGGTTTTGTTATCGCGGATGTAGCGCAAGGCCCGTAGAGTATAAACTTTGACCATCGCTTTACGATAGGCCGCCCCGCCGCGTACATCCGAAATCGGCGTTGCGGCGTTCATGGCGGCAACGGCGGCGGCAGAAATTAATTCGTCGGTGAGAGGCTGACCCAGCAGCAGTTGTTCGGCTTCCGGCACCCGGATAACCGTTGCCGCAACCGAGCCAAGCGCAATAGCCGCTTTACTCACCCGGCTTGTTTCATCAAATTCCAGATTAGCCGCAACGCTGATAACCGAAATAGCCTGGGCGTTACGTAACCCCAGTTTGAGAAAAGCCCCGCGCCGTTCGCCCTGGGCCTTTGGAATTAAAATCGAACGCACGATTTCATCTGCGGCTAACCCGACCTGTCGGAAGCCAGTGATAAATTCGGTCAGGGGCAATTCGCGCCGCCCCCGCAAGCTTTCCAGTTCAACGATAGCATTGAGCGCTACTAGAGGCGGTACGGTATCGGCGGCAGGCGAGGCCGTCACAATATTGCCGCTCAAGGTGCTGCGGTTGCGTATCTGGGGCGCGCCCACTTCAACTGCTGCCTGAGCCAAAATATTAGCTTCCGAGCGTATTTCGCTGCTCTGCAAAATTTCGGCATGGGTAATACCACCGCCCAGCCGAATACCACGCTCTTCTGAGCGGATAAAATGCAGTTCGTTTAAGCGACTAATATCAATCAGGCTACAATGCGGCTGTCGTCCCCGGTCTAAATCTATAATAATATCGGTGCCTCCGGCGATAAAACGCACATCAGCACCCGACGCGGCCTTTATTTGCAAAGCTTCATCAAGATTAGCGGGTAGAAAAAATTCTTTCCATAGCATATTCAATGCCTCGTGGCAATAGTGTTAGGCGATGGTTGATTCCAACCACCGAAAGATTGTTAACAAAGTTGGGTAGAAGATACATTCTAACGAGCTAGTTGAAACATTATAACATAATTCTGGGGTGTCGGAATGAGAAATAAGGGCTAATTCAGGGCGATTGCAAATTTGGTTAGGGCTGAAATGTTAGTTTGTCAGTGGATTTCTCAATTCGTTTTTAGCTATATTATTCTGTATCAAGCACAAATTGAGTATCGTCCCGATTTCATATTCGGGAATGAATATCGTCAAAGAGAGGGTCAGGGATAGTGTATTAACCTATCCCATTCTTACCTGGTTCTGACCTAGCCTGCACTTTCTGGCGCTTTGTTAAAGTAATTTTTGATAAATTCGTTTATTTTGGTGGTGTCGAGGCTTTTCAGAAGCAGCCGGGTACGCCAGGCAGTCACCGCAATTTTAGCGCCGTCCGGCATATTCTGGCGAGGCGCAACCATAATGCCAGTAAAGACATTGGGGGCGTAGCGCCGCCCGTACACCGTAAGTTGGTTGATGACCGACTCACAATCCTTAGTGCAATCATAATACATGACGATGCCACCGTGTTCCAGGTTGTGAACCGCGTATTCGTCGGTTAACGGTTGCTGATAAACTCCCCAGGGTAGGGCGGTTTCAAAGTGCGGGCCGGAGGTTGGCGGGTCGGAATTGTAGGGAACGTGTTTAGTGCCGGGTTTAATATGGTCTTGCCCCTGATTATCAAAAGTTTCGACCTTAGCTGAAGGGTCGGCAGCAATCGCAATTGTGCTGCCTGTGCTGGTGTTAGTACCATCGCTAGTGCCTGACTTAGGTGTATTATCACTGCCATTATTCAGCACTAGAATCAGGGCTACGGCGGCGATAACTACCGTTACCAGTCCACCAATAAGATAAATGGGCAGGTTGCTTTTCTTGGGCGGCGGGGGCGCGTTTCTGGGACGGCGGCTAGGGGCTGTACTGCCGCTACTACTACGAATAGTAGGTGGTTTTGATTCGGCTGACGCAGGGGACACCGGGCGTTTCGGTTCGATGGGCCTCTCCGAAGCCGCCGGATTACTTTTCGGGCCAGCGGTGATAGGCTGGGCCTGGGGCGGCTTTTTTTTAGGGTTTTTATTATTCCCGGATTGCGGCGGACGGGTACTAGCCATAATCTATATCCTTAAACTGAAACAGGTTTCTAGCATGGAGAAAACCAAAAACCTGTAGGGGTAAGTACTAACGAAATCCTCGGCTCTTGTGCAAGAAGCGCTGGGCTTCTTCCATATCGCGTTTTTGCTGTTCTTTTTCGAGCGAATTGCGGGCGAACTGGTAAGCCACTATGAAAATAAAAGGCCATAGAATCGGCGGCAGGCCAAAAATCTTGTCGCTGGCCTTCTGAAACTGGCGGGCGGCGGCAATCGTGCCGTTTTTGGCGGCTTTCTTTTTATCCTTCGCCTTGACCTGCTTATCCTTCTTTTTGGCCTCGGTCTTAAGTTGCTTTTTGACCTTTTTGACTACTTTTTGCTCATCTTTGCGACGCGCTTGCATCACTTTGGTGATTCTTTTTTCTGGCTGGCTTGCCATTAACCTTACCCCTCCAAAGCATCTAAAAACCTGTTTCATAATTGGTAGGGGCTTGATTCATCAAGCCCAACAGCGTTTAATAAATTGAACTCCTACCACATTAGACCCGTTTTAAGTTATTTTTCCGACGAATTGCTCAAGCTAATAGCTTCTTTTTCATCTATCGAAGCAGCCGTAGCCGTCGGTTTATTGCGATTCCTGAGATTTTTCAGGCCGTTTCGGATCGCATCGCGGTTCTCGCGCTCCTTAAGAATATGCCAGGCAGTCGGCGCGACCGAAAGAAAGATAATACCGACGATGATGGGCAGCAAATATTTGTCCACATCAGGAATACTCTGGCCCAAAAAGTAACCCGCCAGCGAAACGCCAACCGCCCAAAATAAGCCACCAATCAAGTTAAAGGCCAAAAAGGTGCGGTATTTCATCATTCCTACGCCCGCTACAATTGGGGCAAAGGTACGGACGACGGGCAGAAAGCGGGCCAGCACAATCGTCTTGCCGCCATGCTTTTCGTAAAAAGCTTGCGCCCGCAAAATATGTTTCTTCTGGAAAAGGAGCGAGTCTTCTTTGCTAAAAATACGTGGGCCAACTTTTGCGCCAAACCAGTAGCCTACGCTATCGCCAGTTACTGCCGCCACAAAAGTCAAAATGCAAAGCAAGGTTATATCGAAAAAGCCTTGCGAAGCCAGAAAACCGGCAGTAAAAAGCAAACTGTCGCCCGGCAAAAAGAAGCCAATCAAAAGACCCGACTCGGCGAAAATAATCGCTACAATACCGATATAACCAAAAGTCTTTAAAAGTTGGGGTAGGTCGAAAAGTCCGCCGCCTCCTGCCGAAGCCACTGAGGTCAGAACGTTAAAAAGAGTGGTAGAAATCAAGCAAATTCTCCTGTCATGCCTGCAACCTTTGCTGAAGTTGCACCAAACGCACTTACTTATCCAAAACGGTTGATAAAAAGTAGCTCTGGCAAATTGCCAAAGCGCCTGTATCTTATCATTATCAATCTTTAATTGCAAACCTGTTGAGCGAGAAAGCGAGAAGGGTGCGCGTCAGTTTTTTGCGCCAGGGTCAAGCCAACCCGGACGTTCACGTCCGGGCTAAGAATAAGCCAGTTCAACTGTTTTTAGCCCGGACGTTCACGTCCGGGTTTTGCAAAAAATTGACGCGCACCCGAGCGAGAAAGCGAGAAATTACTTGTAGTAGAGCCGAAAACTGAGCTTATTCAGATTGCCAATTGATTGACAAAACTAACCTGACCTCTTAAGATAAGTTTAATTAACAATTTTTCGCACTTGTCTGGAAATTGGTTGAAATAGCTATGCTGTATTTTGTCACACCACACCTAATTTTCACCGCTTACCAGACCATTTTGGGTCAGTTGGGTCTCCGTTAATAACCGGGATTTATAAGCAAGTTAACTTGATTACTTACCTACAGGCTCACAGCTTGTCGCGATTTAGCTAACCAGCTCTGCCATTTGCATGGTGAATTTTGTTAGCCTGAATAATTGTCCATTTATCGGGTTGCCGACCAGCCGCTTTTTAGTGTTACCTGAAATACAAAGCCAGGTTGGTTTTCTTTTTGCGGGTATTTTAAGAGCTGGGCCGGGAATCCTCAATTGTGAAGAAGGAGATTTACTTTGTTAATTGAAGAACAATATGCTACCGATGCCAAGACACGCAGTTACTTTAATATAATGGAGAAACTGACCAGCTTCTTTATTGCCCAGTGTATGTATGTGGTGGCTCGGCTCGGTGTGGCCGATGTGATTAAGGATGGGCCTAAAAGTATTAACGAAATTGCGACAACCACCGAAGCCGACCCCGAAGCCCTCTACCGAACGATGCGGCTTCTGGTTAGCGAAGGACTGTTCGACCAGCTTGAAGATGGTCGCTTCACTCATAATAGTGTATCCGAATTGCTGATTTCCGATTTGCCGGAGTCGGTACGCTGGTGGGCCATTAACATGGGCGATGAACAGTTCAAAGCCTGGAACGGCTTTTTCGATACCGTCAAAACGGGCGAACCTTCGTTTGAGCGTATTTATGGAATGCCTTTTTTTGCCCACCTACAACAAAACCCTGAAGCTTCCGATGTATTTAACCGAGCGATGGGAACAGAAGGCACCCGTGAGAAGTTCATCAGCGAAGGCTACGATTTCAATCAGTTTCAGACCATTGTAGATGTGGGTGGCGGCTACGGCAAAATGTTGCAAACAATTCTGACCGATTATCCTGCTCCCAAAGGTATTGTCTACGATTTACCATCGTCGGAAGAGGGATTTTGGGAGCGCACGCGACAAGCTGGGCTGGAAGGTCGTCTTGATTTCATTCCAGGCAACTTCTTCGATTCGGTTCCAATCGGTGGCGATGCCTACTTTCTGTCAACGGTAATTCACGATTGGGGCAACGACAAAGCTAGGCTAATCTTGGACAATTGTTACCAGGCCATGCAACCGGGCCACAAGCTCTTGATTGCCGAGCAGGTACTCGGTTCAGATAAAGCACCTTCCCTGGGGAAACGGCTCGACTTGACCATGCTGGTAATTTTTGGCGGGCGCGAGCGTAATCGTGAAGAATTCCAGGAATTGCTATCCAGCGCAGGCTTCGAGCTTCTCCAGATATTCCCAACCAATTCCCGCTTCTCCATTATTGAAGCCCTCCGCAAAGGCTAAAATTTCGCTTACAAAAAACCAGCCTGATAAAAGGCGCAATTCATTGCGCCTAATTTCCAAAAAAGACTAAAGCGAGAACTTTTTAGCCTTTTTTCGCATCATGTTTATAATGACTCAACTAACAAATCTCCTTCGAAGCGATAAATTTAGCTTCTTTAAATAGGAGGCAGCCAAAAAGGAGGCAGCCATTCGGCTGCCTCCAATTGCCCGATAGTCCCAAAATTGTCCCGTGTCCCAGGAACAGATTGGTTATTTCCAGATATTGCCGATAAGTTTATGGGTCTCTTCGATGGCAGTCTGGTCAGGGGTAACTTCGTGGTTCTTCTGAAGGTCGCGTACCACGATTTGCGGCAGGATATTCTGAATCCAGGACATGAACTCAGCATTGTCCTTTACATTGCGGGCAGCCAGGTCAGCCGTCTCGCGGTCGCCCAGCGAAAGGGCGGTGGTGTGCAGCATTTCGTAAGAAATCAGGCTCAAGCCCAATGCGGTGTAATCGTCGCGGAAGTTCTTGGAAACTTCTTCCGAGCGGAATTTGTCAATCAAGCCCGCCGCTACGCCCATAACCGCTGCTACACCTTCTTTGACCGGGCTGTTAGCCGCGCCACCCAGTTGCTCCAACCGACGCTCCAGCGAATCGCGGTGCGACTTGATGGTCTGGGAAAAAGTTGCGAACTTGGTGCTGACTTCAGGGTCGTCATTGTTCTCTTTGACCTGCTTGTCAATCGCCTGATAAATGTGCGACTCCAGCGAAAGCATGTCGCTAACATATTTCTGCAAAATGGTCTTCGAATCGGCCATTGTTAGTAATCTCCTTTTCTTTACTTTAAGTTAAAGGCCGTCTGGCTTTTTCTAAAGCACTCCGGCATTCAAGGTTTAATCCAGGGGCCTTCTTGTTTCCTACTAGACCCTTCCTTAGCATTATTATTAGCAAAGAGTGTGCCTAGAAGCCAAGTTTGCTGGCTTAATAACGCAATGTTTAGCTTGTTTTAATTTATTGGCCTCAATATTAACGTATCTTCTCAATAGCAAGGGGCATTAAACAGAGCAAGACCAAGAATCCCCTAAATTTAACTCTTTGGCGCGTGCGCTAATAAGGTCAGACAAAGGTTCAATTAGCTTAGTTTGACACAGGCGATCATGCAAGTAGCGAAAGAAATTTATCCCCAGCTTCATTGCCGGGCGCACCAGAACGACGCGAAGCTGACCGCAAGGGCAAACCGTCACGGCTACCCTTAGCCGGGAAGGACAAATCGGTCAAACTCAACCATCTAGCCCGGTGCGGGCGGCTTATTACGATGCGGCGCTGGGCCATAATATCCCTGATGTGTTCTGGAACTGGCTGAACGACTCGAAGAACGGAGTAGATTGGCTCTTTGCGCTGGGCCATCCCATCAGCGAACCTTTGGGTCACGGTCAATTTGCAAGGCCGTCCGACTCAAGTATTGGTTCAATTATTCGAGCGGCGCGTCCTCACCTTTAATCCGGCTAACAGCCCCGAATGGCGGGTCGAAATGGGCAATATCGGGCAGCACTATTTTCGCTGGCGCTACCCTTCAAATTAATAATACCCTTTGATGTCAGAACCTGTTTCAAAATTGGCAGGGGCTTGGTTATGGTCTTTAAGAAATTAAGCCGTAGATAGGCAATTACTGGTAGGGGCGAAGTTTCCTCGCCCAATTTAGCCGGGCGCACATTTTTGGGCAGGGAGACCCCATGCACGTCAACTTAAGGGCTACTCGCGAAATTAAGCGCTAGTGCAAGCCCGCCCTGAAATTCGGCCCAACGGGTTGCCCTGTGAGTATTTCGGGGCGCTCTTCACGGGCGTACCAATTTCAACCAAAAAGGCTTAACTTGACACCTATGGGGAGACCCTGCCCCTACCAATACTTACCTATTGTTTTAAAGACCATAACCAAACTCAAAACTGACCGATTACATCAACTTTCGTTAATTTTGGCTATAGCTAGAGCGGCGGCATTTCGCACTTCGTTATCCCTGGCAGTATCATCTAAAAGAGGCGTAAGTGGTTCAATCGCTCGTTTATCCCCTAATATTCCTAAAGCGGTAGCAGCAGATGAACGTACCCCAGCATCAGCATCTTTTAGAAGCTCTATAATCGGTTCAATCGCTTCAGTCGCACCTAATCGGGCTAAAGCCAAAGCGCTATTTCCCCGCACACCGGTATAATAATCGTTAAGAACTTCGAGTAATGGTTGCACCGCTTGCTTATCACCCAAATCTCCTAAAAGGTTAGCCGCCGTATAGCGCGTGAATTTACCTTGCTCCCGGTCTAGCAAAAATCCAGTCAAATAAGTAAGTAACTGCTTATTCCTGGCTCCTAATTCTACCAAAGAATAAACATCTTACCGCATTACCGAAAAACAGCACCAGTTCCACCAGGAAAGGGCGGCAGTTTGTGAAGCGGGAGTAGCCCGCAGTCCTAGCAGCATCTGGATGATACCACTAGTCGAGTGTACGGGGCGGGGTGAATGAACCACTATTGTCATATCCTGTGCAACCCTCTCTACACCGTCTATCACACCCTGCCCCATAAAGACCCTCTGACGGTACGCCAGGTATTGATGGGTGGGAAGCCTCTTCAATATCAGCTCAATGAAATCGGGTGGCGCTATCTGGAAGAAGTAGGTTTGGCTCAAAAATGGCAATCAAAACTATCGAAATACCGAAATCGAGAATAATAAGGAAGGACATAATAATACCTCCAGTACTGTGGGAAGCACTTATCCTGACGAAAATACTGATTTAGTTCCCTCGGATGGGCAAAACCAGCTGTCAGGAAGGGCTGGGAAGGGCATAGAACCTCTCGTAGAAGATATTCCAGAATTGGAAACCCTTTCGGAAGTACAAGCTAATTCCTTCCAGGAGCCTTCTTCATGTCATGGTTTAAATCATGATGATGATGAATATGGACAGCTTGACATAAATCAAAGGGCTAAGTTTGAATTCCTAAATACTCAGGCCCATTTTACTAATTTTAGTCGAAAAGATGGTCGTACTACCCTT
>JBBQXW010000068.1:0-27362 GCA_038209275.1 Chloroflexia bacterium
CACAACCGCTTCTTCTGTAGGAGGGGGCTGCGCCCTCGATTGTTCCCCTTCCACTACTTCGGACAGGCGGGATTGCGCCCTCGATTGTCCCTGCGCCGCTTCCTCAACCGCAGGCCAGCCACCCAACCGCGTCACCGTTCGCAAGCGCGGCGGCAAAGCTACCAGATTAGAAAGCGGACTAGCCACCTCCCCGGCAAAAGCGCAAACCGCCAGCTCAACCCCAGCCAGCACCCAAATCTCATCAGGCACACGCCAGCGCGCTCCGTTCTTTTCCCGCCCGACCACCCGCAAGGCCGTTCGCCATTCGGCTAAGTTTCTAGTTTCAAGTTCCTGGTTTCTAGTTGAATTTACAGAACTAGAAACTTGAAACCTGGAACTTGAAACTTCTCCCGCCGTTCGCACCAGCACCAGATAGCCATCCACCCGGCCTAATGGTCGCTGCCAGACCAACCCGACTTCAGCACTGCGCTCGTCCATTTCGGTCAAACGCAAATTATAGGGAGCAGGCGGCAACCCCTCGCCCCGTTCCATCCGTTCATCCGCGCTGAAGTAACTCATATTTCTGTACCCAAAATAACTGAAGGTGGACATAATTGCGTCGGTCAAAATCTGAGTTCAGTAGGGGCGAATCGCATACCCCCGTTTGACCTGGCACAGCGCTCAAGGGCGTATGCGATTCGCCCCTACTGCTAGACTAGACCGTACTTGTGAATTATGCTCAACCTTCAAAATTCAAAACTCAAAATTCTTTAGACTCGTAGCCCGCAAAAGTGAACCGCATCTTCAACCGAACGCAATACCTGACCGCCAATCATGGCCGTTACTTCGAGTGCAACGTTATGGTGTTCGCGCTGGACACTGAACGAAAGCGCATCGCTGATAGCGACAGTTTTAAAGCGGATGCTGGCTTCGCGGTTATCCGGGTCGCGGTAATCAGGAATACCATGGTGCATCAATTCCCAGACCCCACAGAAAAGCTCCTTAATAATGCTCCACCCGCCCAGGTTCATAATCCGAATATCCTCTGGCGCGACTCCATAACTTTCTTCGGCCTCCTGGCAAATTGCCGTGAGTGCCGGAATAAAGCCCGTGCCAAACATATTGTCATTTAGGCCCGGCGTGCGAACCACATGCGTCCGCCCGTTGCGGAGTTGTCGCCATTCCTCGGTGCGGCCCGTTCCTAAAAATCCTTCCAGGCCACGCTCATCTACTTCGCCCGGCACGCAATGTCGCCCGAACTGGCCGAAATGCTCCGCCGTCATCGCGCTGCCATCATCGGGATGCTCATCATCTACATAAAGGACGTGGACAAACTCGCTGCCCTCTATCGGAGCGCCACCCTCGCCGCCGTGCGCCAGCAGCAGAAAATTCTCCAGGCTGTTCGGCAAACTAGCCGGGCCACCCCCCAACAACCGCAAACTATTGTTATAGCCACAGTGCAGTTTGCAGGGCTTAAAACGCGGGTCTGCTCCCGGCAACGCACTGACAAAACTTCGCTGCACGCACTGTGCAATCACCACCGTCACTTGCGGCGCATTATTCCTCACCAGGTTCATCGTTATCTCCTTTAACTCAAGTTTCAAGTTCCAGGTTTCAGGTTTCAAGTTAAAGTCTGGGAGTTTAGAACTTGAAACCTGGAACTTGAAACCTGGAACTGATTCCTACCAGCGCGTAAGCTGTTGACTAAGCCGATTGCGGGTGCCTTTTTCTTCGGCAATCAGGTTGAAGATGCCGTTTTCGTCAATTTCAAACGTGACCAGCACTTCCGATTTCGGGCGGGCGCGGATGTTGTTCAGCACCCACTTCCCCAGCGTCTCACACTCGTCCGGGTAAACTTTTGGCGTTAGATTGTTGCTGGTGACGCGCTTCTCGCCCCGATATTGCAAAACGTGTAGTTCGAGGCTGGTCTGATTAGGGAAACGGGTGTAATAGCGTCCCTGGCAGCGCAACGGCAAAGCGGCCTGACGGTCAATAATTACGCTCAACAACTGCTCGTCGCCGTTTTCTTCGGGTGGGCCGTCGCCAGTATGGACAAAAGCGGCAATGCCGAGCGGAAAAGGCGTGACATCGCGCACCCGCAAATGCTCGAACCCGGCATGACCGACCAGCGCTGCCGCCTGTACCGCCGCGCCCATTGCCGCCAACCCCTGCGGTTCGTGGCAAATAAGTTCGTCCACATGCCGACCCAACGCCGCCGCTACCACTCGTTGCACCGCCGGAATCTGACTCACGCCACCGACCAGCACCACCGCATCAATATCGTGCGATTGCAAACGGGCATCCCCCAGCGCCTGATGGCACAATTCGCAAATGCGTAGTAAATAATCTTCGAGAGCCGTTTCAAACTCGCGCCGGGTTAGTTCGGTGTACAAATCATGTCCGAAACCCGCCCCGTGGTCGAGCGCCACCCGCGCCAAATCCTGCCCGCTCAATTGCTGCATGGTTTCTTCGGCGGCGTGCAACAAACCTAAACTGATGCTGCGGCTACTCACCAGGGCTTCGGCAAAGGCTGGCCCGCCGCCATCTTCGTAAAAGCGCCCGGCCAACACTTCCGCCAAGCGTCGCCCGAAATCGCGCCCGCCCAGGTGTGCATCGCCCGCCGTCGCCATCACTATTACTTCGCCGCCTGCGCTCAATTGCGCCACCGATACATCGGTTGTGCCGCCGCCCGCATCCACCACCACCACGTTCCCGGCCTGCACTCGCCCCAAATGGTGCAAGGCCAGCAGCGCCGCAGTCGGTTGGTTCAAAATCTTCATTACCTGCACGCCCGCCGTTTCGAGGGCTTCGCGCACTGCTACCCGGTAAAAATCTTCGGCACTGGCTGGCACGGTCAACACCACCTCGTAAATCGGCTGACCGCTCACTTGTTCCGCTTCCGCCAGCAGATGCAGTGCAATCCGCGAATAAACTTCTTCCGGCGTTGCCATGCTGTAAAGCAAATTGAAACAAACCCGACCATCCCGCTCAAACACCTCGAACGGTGCATTCTCAATCAGTTTTGGCGATAAATCGCGCCAGCGCCCGATAAAACGAGTTACATCGGTAGCGCTATTCTCCCAGTTCGTCACCAAAAAGCGCCCCGGATAATAGCCGACCTCTGACCCGCCCAGCGTATAGCGCACTACCGCCGGTTGATGCACCTGACCATAGCTATCCGCCACCAGTTCCGGCGCAGATTCTCCGGCCCGCACCAGCGCCGCCCGCCCAAAACTCGTGCCTATATCTATTCCAACCGCCACAGGTGCTTGCCCAACCCTTGTCATAATCACTCCTTAAAATCTATCCTGATAGGGGTTTGAAGGGTCAAATCCAATCTCAGTCTTCACAAGAATAGGTTTAGTGTGTTTAATACACTATCAAATAGCCCTAAAAAAGTGCCTGTCTCGCAAGGCAACCTGTTTTGAAAAATTTAATACTAGCTTTAATTCAAAAAAGAACTTTGGTAGGGGCGAATCGCATACGCCCTCTGGTCTTGCGTTAGGTCAAAAGGGCGTATGCAATTCGCCCCTACCAAAACGAAAATGGTGTTAAATTCAATTTCAGGAGGCGGATAATCCGCCTAGAGCGAAGCATTATCGCTTTTACTTAGTGTATATTACACACTTATAATAGCGTAAGAATTTAATCTTGTCAATAGATTTTGAGACGTGTTTTCAAAATTCGTTTTATCTCCGTGTTTCTCCGTGTCTCTCCGTGTCTCGGTGGTGAACTAAGACAGTGTTAAAAATTAAGTTCCCTTTTTTCGTAGGGGCGAATCGCATACGCCCTTGAACGCTGTGCCAAATCAAACGGGCGAATCGCATACGCCCGATACGCATCAAGCTAAGGATTTAAGCCTGAAATTGGTAGGCTAGTGCAGTCCGCCTGGGACTAAACTCCCAGGCTAAGTTGCTCAAGTAAGCTGAAGCTCACTAAAATATCGTGTGGTCTGCCTGAATTTCAGCCACCTTCAGACGGCTTGAGCTTTTTAGCCTGGGAGTTCGGCCCGTAGGGTTGCCCGGTGGGTAGTCCCAGGCGACCCTTACCACCGCGCTATTAGATCAGCCTCTTTTTTAGCTTGATGCGTATCGGGCGTATGCGATTCGCCCCTACCACCGCCGGAAGTTAATTCTTTATATTGCCTAACTTAGCTTGCCACTCGCAAGCCGCCGATGCGTTCGCCTAGCACTTGCTCTAAAGCCAGTTCTAGACGGTCAAGCTCCCATTGTGAGAAAAGCGTTTTGTGCCATTCACGGGCAAATTTCAATTGAAACCAGGCACAATTTCCTTCATTCGCTCTTACCAGTTCGGCTTGCAGCAATATCTCTTGCTTGGCTTTGGTTAAATTGCCAAGCTGCGGTAACACGTCATGCCAGATACTATTTTCGGCTACCGTCGGCGCTTTCGGCTCATAATTTTCAACCTCATCCACAACCACTGCGCCAAGGTCACCTGTAAAACCACCAACTTCAACCGAAGTTGGTTTAATTTTTAAATTCTCCGTGTCTCCGTGTCTCCGTGGTGAATTTAAAACCTGTTGCGCTACATCCCTCTCTGGTGAAAGCAAGCCTTCCAGCACGGCGAAGAAATAGGGCATTCGGTTAGGCAAATCCGATTGGCTCCCGTTCGCCGCTAACCGCCGATGCTGAATAGTAGCACTGCTCTGCGTCTTTTGGCGGGCCTGATAAATTAGCTCAATAAATTTCGACTCAGTCAGCCCCGATTTATGCCACAGGTTCAACACGCGGCTGATATTTGGCAAGCTCAGAGCGGGATTATCACCAAATTCACGGGTCAGGTCGGTTATCAAGCGTCCAAGTGCGTCAGAGCCTTTGCGCTTGTTCGGGTTTTCTGCTTCCGAACGGTTTGAAGCTAACGCCAAACTGCTCTGGCGCTGCTGGCGAACAGCTTTTATTTCGATTGGTTTATTTGAATTAGAAACTTTATTATTACATGGCGGCAAAATTTGCACCGCTTTAGCCTTATCAACAGGCAAAATTTGCGTTGCTATCTCAGGCAAAATTTGCACCGCTTCTAATTTTTCCGGCTCAACAGGCAAAATTTGCCTTGCTTCCGTTTCTTCAGAGTTGACATAACTAACTGAATTGTCAGCCGCCCAATTTTTGTTGATGGCGTACCAACCACCCTCACCAGCTATATTTGCCGAAGCCGCCCGACCAGGCTTTACTTTAATAAGATAGCCCTTCTCGACTGCAATTCGCACCGCCTGACCGACAGCTCGTTCGCTCAGATTGGTTCTTTCCGCCAGCCATTTGTAGGAAGCTTGCAACGCCTCTACCCGGCTACCGTCGCGCTCGGTGCGCCCGATAGTATTGCGGTTGATGTACAGCACTACCTTTAATACCGCTTCGCTCTCGTTGATTGCCACCTCATCTAAAATCCAGTTCGCCGTCATGGTAAAGCCAGAAGTGAAACCAGAATTGCACTTTTGCTCGGTTGCGCCAGCCTTATTTTCAGGCATAAAAATTCCTCCCGTTCTCTGGCGCTTGACATGGAGCTTTTAAGCGATATAATAAAGAAGGTAAAACAAAACCACCCTTCTTCGCCAAAAGCGTAGCAAGGCCATAAATGGACAATCGGAACAACCTTAATCGGTAGCCAGCCTGCGAGGTTGTTCTTTTTGTTTGCGTTTAATAGTTAGTTTTCAGTCTTCAGTCGTCAGTTTTCGGTTTAATTTCTTATTATTCACTCCTCATTTTTCTTAAGCGTTCCAGGTCGGCTTCCATCATTTTGATGGTGGCATCAATTTCGAGGCTGAGTGCCTGGTCTGCCGGAAGTTTTGCCAGTTCTGCCAGAGCCTTGAAGCTTTCTAACTGGCGACCATCTACCCGTCGGGCCGGAGGAATTTGCTTGCTTCGACCACGTTTGCGAGGTACTTCGGTGGTTTGTTCCGGCTCGTTGATAAAGCTCATCTGAATCAGGCCATCGGCAACTGGTTCAGTGCGGCGGGCGGGCGGACGGCGGCGCGGGGTTTCATCCTTGAAGCGTCCGACCAGTTCTTCAACCTCGCGGGTGGTCAGGCGGCGATTCAGGCGGGTTACTTCCGACTCTAGTTCTGCCATCGCCGCTTCCTGGGTATTCTCCGGCAGAAAACTTACCGCTCGTGCAATTGTAAATTTTGAGCGGGCCGCCCCTTGCACCGCTTCCTCAATATTGTTATTATTTTCACTATCGAACGCGCGCGCGTTCCCATTAAAACCACTGTGAGACATTGCTCCGCCAATGGACTTCCCTCCATCGTGAGACATTGCTCCGCCAATGGATTTCTCCACTTGTACTACCGCGCTCAAAAGTTCTTTCGTGCGTGGTGTCAGACGGTGAGCCAGCCGAACACGGTCAGTGACGTACTGCTTTGATTTGCCGATGCGCGCCCCGATTTCACCATGACTCAAATTGCGTTCGTCCGCCAGCCGTTGAAAAGCCTCGCCTTCGTCAATTGGGTCGAGTGCCTCGCGCTGAATATTTTCGATAATCGCGTCGAACGCCACATCAGGCCGATAGTCAATCACCATGACGGGAACGAGTTTCAGACCCAGTTCCCGCGCCGCCAGCAAGCGCCGTTGCCCGGCTACCAGCGTCACATGGCCTTCGGTGGCCTTCATTGCCAGCAAAGGCTGCAAAATTCCGCGTTCCGAAATACTCTTTTTGAGTTCTTCCAGTCCTTCGCGGTTAATCGTCTGGCGCGGTTGGTCGGGGTTTGGGTCAACCACATCCGGCGTTAGATAGCGCAAAGTCGCCCGGCGCTGTTCTTCCGCCGCGAACAAATCCTTCCGCGTCCCTATCGGCGGCGTGCTTTCTGGTCTTTTTACGTTTGCTGTCTTCTCTCTCACCATAATTATGTTCAACCGCTTCTAAGCAATAATCGAAACTGTATCCAGCACCTTGCGTCCCAAAACCGGGTCGCCTTCTATTGTCACCGTCTTTTCGGCTTCCTCTTTGCTGATACCTTTGGTGAACAAGCGCCAGGTTGTCTCCTGGTCAAGCGTAACCGTTGCAACGGGTGCAAGTTCAACCTCTTGCCACAAACCCCAGCCCGCTACTTGCTTCTTTACTACAAACCATTCGCCCCCGGCATCACCCGTGACCCGCAGTGCTACCGTTGTTTGTGGCGCGGTTTCTACTTCTACAAAAGTTTGGGGAAGCGCCCGCATAAAAGTTTCCAGCAAAGGCCGAAACCAGCGCGCCTCTTTCAAGCCCGGCTTACCTAGTGCGTCCCTGATTTGTTGCTGATGAATCCAGCGTTCGGTATATTCTCGTGCAACGTGCAGCCATTTTGGGTCAGGTTCCGAGCCAGCCCAGCCTATCGGCCCGCTCGGTGCAAACATATCTAAACCTGAGAAATAGTCGAAGGTCTCCCGCCCGCTAAATTCAAGTAGTTGACATAACATTTGCGGACTCAGTCTTCGATTGGCCTGCACCCAAATCGCGTTGCGCTGGTTTATCCAGTTCACAAAGCTGGGCCAATCAATTCCCTTATCGCTTATCCCGACTGCCACTTCTGGCGCATAACCGTCTCTCTCCCGCGAAATCAGCCCCATATCGTCACCCAGCAAATGCACTGCAATATCCTTCACCGACCAGCCCGGACACACGGTTGACTTATCCCATTCTGCCGCCGACAATCCACCCAGCAATTCCAGAAGTGCCGTCCGTTCCCCAGGCAATAATTCGGTTACTAATACTGGCTCTAATGGTTTCATCTTTTCGCTGCCTTTAATTTCTATCCTCGTTAATCATTTCAGATAGCGACTTTGAACCCGCTGGAAATGAGAATTTGCTAAAATCAGTTTTGCCGATTTGAGCTATTTCTTCGGGCGTAAAAATTGCAGCTAGGCTTGCTTCGACTTCTTCTGCGGTAGGCTGATATGCGCCGGGTATTTTTAGTCGGCGATTTGGCTGATTATTTGTTTGAGTTTGAACAGTCGGTGCAGGATTTTTAGCACGTAATTGTCTGGTAATTTGCTCCTGTACCGTCAATAATTCATCGAACGATAAATTTTCGACCTGCTTTAATATTATTCCTAAGTCCAAACTCATAACCTAAACCTCCGTGCTTTCTCTCCGTGTCTCCGTGTCTCCGTGGTGAATTTATTTACAGCGCCCGCAAAGCCCGCCGCGCCGCTTCCTGTACCGTGCTGCTGCTGATGAGCTTCTCGTCGTTCTCACAGCCAAGCCGTAGCGCCCACCAGCCAACCGCACAGGCGCTTCGTGGCAAGCCTTGCGATAGTTCTGCCAACAGCGCAATCGCATCTTCCTCAAAAATCGGGGTTTCACGCCCGGCTATTCGCACTCGGTGCTTGATTAAGCGCACCATTTCGACAATACTCATTGGCTCGACATTTAGCCCGGTCACAATGCGATTGCGGAAATTCGGGCGCTTGTCCACTTTATTCTTGAGTTCGGTCTGCCCGAACAGAATAATCTGCAACAACTTGTCGCGCCCGTCCTCGTAATTGAGCAGCACCCGCAAAAGTTCCATCGTATGTCGGTCTAGCTTTTGGGCCTCGTCAATAATCAGCACCACCGTGCGGTCACGGAGTGTCGCCTGTTCATAAATAAAACCTTTGAAGTAGCTTTTTAATACTTCAAGCTGGCGGGCCGGAACATCTACCCGAAATTCGTGCATAATATTGCGGAGCAAAGCACTTGGCGCAACGCCGGGGTCGTCAATATAGGCAATCAGATATTCGTCGTTGCCCTCGAAGCGACTGGTCAATAACCGGGCCAGCGTACTCTTGCCGCTGCCGACCTGACCATACACCACGCCCAAACCCATACTATCTACCACCGTCGCAATGCAGCTACTCAAAATATTGCGGTAACTTTCGGAGAGATAGACAAAGCGCTGGTCAGTCCCGGTTACGCTAAAGGGTGGCTCGATTAAATTGTAGTAGCTCAAAAAGGCTTCTTTGGATAGAATATTCATCGAGCGAATATCGGCTACCATATCTTCCAGCGTTGGCACAAGCTCTGACAGCCTATCCTCCTCCAGAGTTTTTGCTGATAAGTCTTCTTCCTCATCCTCGGAGCCGTTTAGCTCTGCGCCACTTATAGTTTTTAGCCGGGCCATGTACTTTTCCTTATGTATTTAGCCGTCAATTATTCAAGGGTTGAACATACCTTTTTACAAAAAACAAGAAGAAATTGTCTTGCCTGTGCTATCGCATTACAACTACTCAGCTTCTCACGATGTCACCCTGACGCAGGAAGGGTCTCGGTCTACCCAAAGCAACTAACTTGGGCAACTAGAGATGTTTCGTACCTCACACCCCTAAAGGGGCGTGACGGTGGTGAGTAGTTACACTTTTAATCAGGAACGGAACTTTTAGCATGTTGCGAGTCGCGTACATGTCAGATTTTCCAGAAATCTGACATGTGTATTATAACCTCATGTGTCAAGTCCATGCAAGAGGCATTTTGAAGTACGATTCAGTTGATTTGTCGGGATTTCCGTTTGGAAGGGATGAAATTTGGAAAAACAAAAGCCTTTGTAAATTTTTCTAGAAAAACTTACAAAGGCTTTTTTATTGCTACAGAATTATGATAGAGCTTGCCAGTAAGCAGCAAAACCAGTAGGGATACAGCATGTAAGTGATATGGTCGGTTTTGATGCTTCTGAGAAACAAAACGCGGACGGCAATGACCAGGCTAAGTACAGTGAGAATTGTTTCACAGACCAGCACTTGCCAACCAGTTCCAGCGGGTTCCATTAGGAAAAAATGAACCGCTATCGGCGTTACGGCAAAGCCAATGCCTAGATAAAGACGGCTGGCAACTTCGCCAAAGACCAGTGGAACAGTGCGTCGGTTGACTGCTTTGTCACCGATAATATCACGATGGTCTTGCAGGTGAATTAAGGCAAAGACGGCTACTGAAGCCAGGATAATCCAATTCCAGACCAGCGGCGTAATCGGACGCACCAGCTGCCAGGCCGGAGCTAACATCGCCAGGGTGCCTAGCCCCATCGCCAGACTTTTGAAGAACCAGTGCTGCGCCCAACCCAACAAATTGTGCGAAACAATGACGAATTGCCATAACAGAGTCCACTCGATTACCCCAAGTTCCCATCCCACTATATCGAACAACAAGAGACTGATTATAAGCCTTACTTTAAACCCCGTAATAGAAGTTTCTCCCGTAACTAACGGACGGTCTGGCTTATTGAGGCGGTCTTCCTCAACACCGACCAACTGGTTTGCCAGACAAAAAGTGTAGATATAGAAACTGAAGTAAACAAAGCTTTTCACTAGCACCGCAGGTAGTTTTTCCAGCTCAAAATCAGAGCCGAAATGCCAGGCGGACACCGCAAACAACATGCCTGGAAAAATCGAAGCTGGTACATCGTAGCGGACTACCCGCCAAAAAAGATAAATCTCGCGGAAGACTGCGACGCAACATAGCTTTAAAAGCCTTAGAGCAAACAGTTCTGGTTCAGGCACTATACGTGCTTTCATGACTGGAACCTCCCAATAACTTGATCAAAACGAACTAAGACAATACATAAAAGTTGGATTAGCAGTTTTGGCTGAAGTTGAACGGAGAGTTGGAATAACCAAATTTGTTCGACCCGGAAACAAAGCACAGCAAAAATAGACTCAACCAGGGCAAAAGCCAGGCAAGCTTCACCAGGCAACTTAATTTAGTCAGCTAGATTGTTAGAGCATATCTAACTGAAGGCCAATCATAAAGATTGTCTCTATCACCTTACCAAGAAATTGTTTCATAACCGATAAGGATGAACTTAATTAGGTTTATTAAACCAAGTTCCTACCGATCATGAGGCAACTTGTCAGACAAGGTAATTTACTTTTGCATCAGGCCAGAAAAGAACTATTTTTGATTTCGTTTCTCAGGCTGAAAGAACCCTGTGACCCACTACCCAGGCCGACCATCTATTTTTTGAGGAGCTAAATTATGGATTATAGTAAGATTGGTTGAACAAAGCTGAGACTGAATAAAGAAGTGTAGTGAATGTGTACGAATGGTCTACCTTTTTTTGAACTTACTGGTTTATTTACTTACATACTATTATCCCTATCATAATGATATTATAAAAACTCGGCTTAAGCAAATAGAAATCTCTTTATACTCAAGGCAGTGGCAAAGTCGAAAAATCCATTGGCAGCGCAATGTCATAAGAATTACCTGTTCTGCAATTGCCTGTTTTACTCTTGTTATAGCATCCTGATACTCAAGTTGCTTAAAGTAGAACCACTCAATTTTATTAGTCAAAGCAGCTAAAAAGAAGCCCTTAACCTATATAAGTTAAGGACTTCTTTTCAGCTAGTAGAAACTGAGTACTTTAGTACCTAATTTTTAGGTAGTGCTTTGCAAGCTCAGACCTTGATTGCGGCTCAGGATGCTATCTAATTGGTCTGCCAGTCGGTCAACCTGGTTGACAGTTGAATACAATTGGCTTATGGCGCTGGCGGATTGTTGGGCTACTGTACCAACACTATCCATAGTTGTAATAAGCTGTTGGCTGGCACTCTCCTGTTGCTGCGTAGCATATTTTATTTCTTCCGAAAGGGTCGCAACTTTTTGCATAATTGTCACAATCTCTTTAGCGTGTCGGGCGGTTTCCTCCACGACCTGCTTTAGCTCCCCAATCACCTGTCCGGCCTGATAGCTGCGCTCGACTGCCCCAAAGGTCTTTTTACGGGTTTCTTCGCTGGATAATACCGCCGTAGCGACTGCGCCCTGCAAATCATTAATCAAATTAGTAACTTCGCTGGTGGCTTCCAGCGAACGGTCAGCCAGACTTTTGACTTCGGTGGCTATCACACTAAAACGCTGGTGCGTATGTTCTGAGCCAGCACTTTCGATAGCGGCGTTGAGCGCCAGCAAATGCGTTTCGTCGCTGATTTCCTTAATCAAAGTGATAATCAATCTAATCTGCTTGGAGCTTACGCTGAGTTTCATCAGCCTTTCGGCCAGCTCACCAATACCATCGCGTACTTCTTCTATTGCCCCAATTGAGCTTTCAAGAGCAGCTTGACCCCGCTGGGCCGTGTTGGTGGCTCTCTCGCTGGTTTCCCTTACTTCTTCCGCTCTTTCCAGTCCACTACTTGCCGCCTGTGCTACCTGGCTGGTATTAGTGGCGATTTGGCGGGCTGTGCCAGCCAGTTCATTCAGGCTATGCGCCGCCTGAGTTACGGCAGCGGCTTGCTCGTGTGCGCCACTGGCCTGCTGGTTGCTGGTGGTGTTCAATTCTGTCACCAGCTTGCTTAACGAACCGCTTACCTGGCTTCCAAAGCGGCTGTTCTCAGTTAATGCCTGACTTGCCTCGGATAGCTGGTAAGCACGCTGCTCAGTTTTATCGAGGGCTTTGTACAGGCTTTGAACCAGCACTATGGCCGCCCCTACTATAATACCCATTTCGGTCAGTAAAATAAAAGCCTGAATAAAATATTGGTCTTCCAGATTAATTACTGGCGTGTACAATTTGAAGAGTTTTTCGGCCAAAATAGTGCTGGTGGCAGCAATAGCGTAAATAATAGATATGGCAATTATTTCTTTGATTAATAGCCCAACTAATGCTGCCAGCAAAGCACACCAAACATAAGCCAGCACTACAGTGTTGAGAGAGCCAGTCAGTAACTGAACGCCTAATATAACAACCAATCCAGCAAAAAGCAGTAAATAGGAACAGAACCTGAGATTGCGCTCACTTTGGGCATTGACACTAAAAAAGACGATGATTGCTGCTAAGAGCCACAATCCAAGCGGGAACAGCATTAGCCACCAGACCTGACTCACTACCAGGCCCAGTACTATCATCAATGCGGACCCGACAAGAATACTTAAACCACCGATAAGAGTAGTACTACGGAGTATTGAGTAGCAGCGCGCCTTAAATTCCTGGCTCTGACGAAAATTCTGGTAAGAGTGTTCAGTAGTTGATGCAGTCGGCCTGACGGTCTTCTGGTCTACTGGAGGTTGATTTTGTTCAGTCTGTGACGTTGTGGTAGGATTTTGCTTTGACATGTATATCCCTTTTTAATGCGTATTAATCCACTTTGTTTAATCTTGCGACCTTATAATTATAGTCATAAGCTTACAATTATGCAATCATAATTTTGAAAATTTAATGTTTTGGGATTGTGATATTAGGAGGCCAAATTTTCTGGTGTTCGACATACACTTTGCGATTCTCATCGCGGTAAAAATGAAAATCTTCGGGCCAATAGCGGCGGGGGTCTTGTTGAAGCAGTTCGCTAAATCCACGATATAAATCGTAATTCTGGTCAGCGAAATAATTAGGGTTGCGAAAGAACATTTCAAAATATCCGGCAATAAATTCGGTGTCGTTCTGAAATACGTAGGGATGACCAACCGGCCAGGGTTCGCCTTGTCGGGTGCGGCCTGTATGGTAGGCACTATAGCGTTCCTGCTCAAAGCCTTTGCCCTTGATAAAAAATTCGCGGGCGCGTTCGGTAAAGAGTGAACCATCTTCGCGGTTGTGACCGGGCAGAAAGCCTTTGCTATGGCGCAGTTCGAGGGTGGGACAATCAAAGTGGTCGAGCATATGACCAAGTTCGTGCAGGAAGGGCGCTACACCGGGGGTTGGGCCATCGTAGCCTTCGTACAGGCGCGACATAACCAGTTCCACCGCTTCGCGTTCGGGGTTGTAATCGCCACCCGCCAGACCGCCGCCTGCTTCAAAAGTTTGCTGGTTGGTGTAAAGCCAGAAATTGCGCGGGCTGGAAGTAAAGCGTTCCAAAATATCGGGGCGATAGAAAAAAGTTTCGGCCAGATGACCGGCTACCATGGCGAGAATATCTATCCGCACCTGATTAGTAACGATTGCGCCACCTTCACCAATTACTTTAACCCGGAAATTGGGAAGCTGGATAATGCTTTGGATTAATCGGAAGAAGGCGGGACGTTCGGCATCGTCAAGCATATTAGTGATGGGGAAGTAGTAGGCCATCGCCCGCAAATCGCCAGTAGCGGCGCAAACGAGCGAGGCAAGCTGAGGTCGTAAGCTATTTTTAGTTAGATGTAGGTAATGACGAGCGGCTTCGACAATAGCTTGAACCGATACCGGGCCAATTTCGCCACACTCTACCGTCTGGTTGAGGTCGCCAATCCAATCACCAATCTGAACGCCCGCTGGCACAAAATTGAGTCTTTTGCCGCGCAACCGCGCATAATCGAAGTCAGCCATTAGAACCTTCTCTCTACCTTTAACTTTTACCAGGTTTGCCTTATCAAAAAAATTACTAACACAACTTGAATTTAGTTTAATGTTATTTTGAAAAAATTCTATAGAATTTTTTCAAAATAACATTAAACTAATGAAATGATTGGGCCAGTGCCAGTATTTTGCTCTAGCTTGCGTATTTTTGCAAGCGTAACTGCACTAGAACCATACAGTTCTTCTTCGATAGCGGCAATTTGCTTTAGTTCGGCGATGGTTTTCTTCTTATAGCCCAAAGTCTGAAGAATATCGGCCCGCGTCTGGTGCAAGAAAAGGCGGTCAAGTGGAGTAGGTGGCTCAAGCTGAAGGGCGTAATTCAGATCGCGTAAGGCCAATTGATATTCGCCGATGGCTCGGTAGAGTAAGCCCCGTTTTTGATAAAGGAAAGTATTGCCGCGCTGGTTGAGCAAAACGGTATAATCGGCGATGGCCTGTTCATTGTAGCCCAGGCGGGCGCAAATTTCGGCCCGGTCGCTAAGAATAGAAAAATTACCCGGTTCGAGTTCAAACCAGCGACTATAGTCGGCTAAGGCTTGCTCGTATTCGCCCAGTTCTTTAGAGAGCCGAGCGCGGGCGCGGATATAGGAGCGGTTTGCGGGGTCAAGCTTAAGCGCCATCGTGTAATCGGAAAGGGCGGCCCGACCTTGCTTTTCCCGGTAGGCGTGATTTTCACGGCCCTGTGCCGTCGAAAAAGCCAGGTATTCATGAAGACGGGCGCGACTCCAGTAAGTCGGTGCGCGCCGCAAATCTAATTTTAAGGCTACGTCGTAATTTACAAAAGCCGAGTCGTAATCTTTGAGAAAGGCGAAATTTTCAGCTCGCAATACCCAGGCTTCCACCGATTTGCGGTTCAAAGCAATAACGGTATGCAAATCGTCCAGCGCGGCCTGGTATTGTTTCAATACGAAGTATACGCGGGCGCGCTCAAAGCGTGCCGCTATATCGTGCGAATTTTGCTCAATCCGCGCATTTAAAGCGTTTAATAAAGCCTCGGATTCGTTCTCACTCGAATCCGCCAAATTCTGACTCATACATGTTGCCCATCACTCAATTGGTCAACTTAACATTAAAGTTATTATACACCAAAAATGTTGATTGCAACAGCAGTTCGATTACATTTTCCTGACAGTTTGGTGATTTATCAGGGTTATTATCTTTTGTAATAAAAATTCGGGCTTATTGATAAGATTAGAATAACTCCATAAATTAAGAATTGACCACCTTTAGTTCTTGTCCAAACAAGAGAAGTAGGCTAAAATTAAAGGGCAGCAGATTGTCCTATAATTAAATGCAGGAGGAAGTTTTATGGCAGATAGCAAAGCGGGAATGTCGCCGAAACCGACGGTTGGAGTGTACAATACGGGAGAAGCGAGTCGCCAAACAACCAATGCTACTACTGGCTCACCCCAAACGAACGCGGGGGTCTATGAAACCGAAGCCGACGAAGGGCCACGCCGCAGCCGGGTGGTGCGGGTAGTGCGCCGTCCGCGCCGCAGTACCTGGCTTTACTGGTTGAGTGCCGGTATTGCCGATATTGCCGATTCGGTGGAACGCACCAATCATTATCTGGAACAGAACCGCCCCGCTAAAGCGACCGAAGCATTTGTAGATGTGTTCAGTTTGCGCCGCTTTGCGCCGATATTGCCGGGTGGCGGCGTTTTGCGGGGCGCGAAACACCCGCCCGAACCAGTAATACCAAGTGCTACCTCCGAAGGCGGGCGGGCCGTAGCTCCCGCCGTTCGTGCCACTAACCAACCGCCCAGATAAATTTATTTCAAGTCAAAATAGTACAGCAATAAAACCCGACTGGATAGGGTCGGGTTTTATTGCTGTACTATTTTGGCCTATGTTCTGGCAATAGGGTGAGCGTCAGCAAAACCTGGACGTTCACGTCCGGGTTGGCTTGACCCTGATGCAAAGAATTGACGCTGACCCCTGGCAATTGGGTGTGCGTCAATTTTTTGCAATACCCGACCATTTATGGCTGACTCTTATCCACATCTGAACCCGGACATGAATGTCCGGGCTAAAAAAGGCTGGTTTATTTCTTAGCCCGGACATTCATGTCCGGGTATTTGAACCCAAATCTGCATTGTGGGTAAGAGTCAGCTATTTATGGTCGGGCTAAAAATAAATGAGCTTTCCGTTCTTAGCCCGACCATTCATGGTCGGGTTCTCTTTAGCTCGATGCAAAAATTGACGCTCACCCGCGCCCCTTTTCAGCTTGCTAGAAAACTTTTCTTATGGTAAGATTCGGGTGTTGGTTTTCGTATGAAGTTAAGTGGAAAGGAAACACAAAAAATGCCATCTATTAAATTGCTCTCGAACAAACAGGTACGCCTGTATTCTACTGTGCTTGAGCATTATCCAGAATAGGTTTAGCAGCTTCCGGCGTAACGGATGTGTATCCAATGCGCGCAGCCGAGTTGAAACCCCTGGATAGTTTTCCCCAATTATTTTGATTCTCCTCTCAGCGCCAGTTTAACCGGGCGAACCTGACGACCTCATTGACTTGAGGTGGTTGTATTGTGCTGCCTGATTACTATATTTGAGGAGAAATTTGTGAATTCTCGAAGCAAGAAGTTCTTGTCTTATTACAGACCCTATTTAGGTCTGGTTTTTGCTGACCTGCTATGTGCCTTTGTGGTATCGGCAATTACGCTGCTATTGCCTTTGTGTACAAGCTACATCACCAAAAATCTACTAGCCGAAAATACGCCCAATGCGCTTAACCAAATCTATGCGATGGGCGCTGTTATGCTGGCACTGGTGGCCCTGCATACTGCCTGTAACATGTTTGTTGACTATAAGGGGCATATGATGGGGGCGATGATGGAAAGGGATATGCGGCGCGAATTATTTGAGCATTATCAAAAACTATCGTTTAGTTTTTATGATGAGCAAAAAACCGGCCAGCTAATGACGCGCATCACCAACGATACTTTGTCGCTTTCCGAACTCTATCATCATGGACCTGAAGACCTCAGCATTGCGTTATTGAAATTTGTCGGCGCGTTCCTCATCTTAATCAATATCAATGTTGAGCTTACCTTAATCGTCTTTCTCTTTTTGCCGATCATGGCGGTTTATGCCTTTTATTTCAACAAGCGCATGAATATTGCGCTAAGAATCAGCAAAGATAGAGTCGGCGACATCAATGCCCAGGTTGAAGATAGCCTTGCAGGTATCCGGGTGGTAAAGTCGTTTACCAACGAAGAGACTGAAAAAAGGAAGTTCGCTTACGAAAACAAGCGATTTATTGACAGCAGGCGAGATGGTTATAAGAGTGAAGCCTACTTTTCTGGCGGGATGGTTGCGTTCACTCAACTCATTACGATTGTAGTGATTATCTTTGGCGGGGCGGCTATTGTTAATGCTACTTTGGATTTGTCCGATTTGCTGACTTATTTGTTATATGTGGCTATTCTCATAGACCCAATTCAGCGACTAATTAATTTCGCCAGATTGTATCAGGAAGGAATTACCGGGTTTAGTCGGTATATGGATATGTTGGAAGTGGAGCCAGATATTCAAGACGCAGCCGATGCAATTGAGCTTGCCCACGTTCAAGGAAATATAGAATTCAAGGAGGTAAGCTTCAAGTATAGGGAAGACTACAATTATGTCCTGAAGAATTTGTCGCTGGATATAAAAGTGGGCGAATATGTGGCGCTGGTAGGATATTCAGGGGTTGGTAAAACCACCCTGTGTTCATTAATTCCGCGTTTCTATGAAGTGACTGAGGGTAAGATACTGCTGGATGGGAAAAACATTCAGGATATTAGCCTGCGCTCATTGAGAAGGAATATCGGGATTGTCCAGCAAGATGTTTATTTGTTTGCCGGGACAGTCGCAGAGAATATTCGCTACGGTAAACTTGAGGCAACCAGGGAAGAAATCATCGAGGCTGCCAAAAAAGCCAATGCCCATGACTTTATCATGGCCTTACCAGATGGCTACGATACGGATATTGGTCAACGCGGCGTAAAATTATCCGGCGGGCAGAAGCAAAGATTGAGTATTGCACGGGTTTTCTTAAAAGACCCGCCGATTATCATTTTCGATGAGGCGACCAGTGCATTAGATAACGAAAGCGAAAAGGCGGTGCAAGCGGCATTGGAGCAGTTGACCACCAACCGCACAACTCTGGTGATAGCCCATCGTCTGTCAACCGTCAGAAATGCCCAAAGAATAGTGGTATTGGGCGATAACGGGCTGGAAGAACAAGGGTCGCACCAGGAATTAATCGCACGCGGAGGAGCCTATGCCAATCTGTACAACACTCAAGTAAAAATATAACTCCCGGTTCGGCATTAGTGACCAATTAGGCTGGCTCTTTTGAAATTTTGCAGAATTTCAAAAGAGCCGGAAAAAGTGTATAATCAAGTGGCACGAAGGGAGAACAAAGAATGGCACTACGAGCCAGGGCAACTGATGCAGAGCGAACCTATTCGCCGGAAGAATTTGAAGCCCTACCAGAATTTAACGAGAGATACGAACTGGTTGATGGAAAGCTGGTGAAAAAACCCATGCCCGGTGGTGAACACGGTTCGATTGCACGGCGTATCAACAAGCACCTTAATTTGTATGACCCCGAAGACAAATTGGGGATGATGTGGTTCGACACTACTTTCGATGTTGGTACAGGCTGGATGCCTATCCCTGATTTGGGCTATGTAGTGGCGAGCCGTATTCCATCAATAACCGAAAAAGCGATTCGATGCGTGCCAGATTTGGTGGTCGAAATTCATTCGCCAAGCGACCTGCGAAGCAAACCCGAACGCGAAGCCGCCGAAAGAAAAATTAGAGACTGGCAAAATGTCGGCGTGCGTATCATCTGGGCGGTTAACCCTGAGACAAAAAGCGTGGCGGTTTATCATCCCAATCAGCCCACCCCGGTTCAAGAGCTAGTAATGAACGAAGAGCTTGATGCCGAAGACGTAATTCCCGGCTTCAAAATGAAGTTGAGCGAAATTTTTGGGTAAAGAACAACGTCCGTAGGGGCGAATCGCATACGCCCTGTTGACCTGGCACCGCGTTCAAGGGCGTATGCGATTCGCCCCTACGAAAAACGGAAACTTAATTTTTAACGCTGCCTAAGTGCCTAATCCGAAAGGCGAATGCAATTAGCCCCTACCCCAGACCCCGGCCCCAATAACACTGCAACTTCCTATAATTAAACCCGACTGATAACTGAGGACTGATAACGCATAACTATCTGTGTCCATCTGTGCTAATTCGTGTTCATCTGTGTTCCTTCCTAAAAATTTCACAAAAAAAAAGTCGGTAAACTGCACCGACGCTTGTGTCTGCTTGCTATTTGAGGTTAAAGTCTATGAGGCTGAGGCGACGGTATTGGCGGCAGGCAGACGTACTTTGCCCGTCAGATATTTATCTACCCCTCTGGCAGCGTCGCGACCTTCCGCAATCGCCCAGACCACCAGCGATTGACCGCGCACCATATCGCCCGCCGCAAACACGCCCGGCACGTTCGTCATCTTGTCGTGATTAGTCCAGACACCACCGTGTTTATTCAGACGCAACTTTAGTTCAGCAACCAGTCCTTTGTGAACAGGCCCGGTAAAGCCCGCCGCCAGCAGCACCAGTTCGGTCTCTATTACAAAATCCGAAGCGGGGATTTCCTCAAAGTAGCGATTGCCATGCTCATCGAACTTAATCTCCACCTTGACCGCGTGCAGTCGTTCGAGCTTGCCGTTCCCTCCCTCGAAGCGCCGGGTCGCCATACTAAATTCCTGCTTGCCGCCTTCTTCGTGCGAAGTAGATTTCTGGAAAATTAGCGGCGGTTCGGGCCAGGGATTGTTGAGCGGACGCTCTTTGGGTGGCGGCGGCTTATGCTCGAATTGAATAACCTCTTTTGCCCCTTGCCGTAGCGACGTACCTAGACAGTCGCTGCCGGTATCACCGCCGCCGATAATCACCACCGTTTTGTCGGTTGCCAGAATATCGGCCTCGTCTACGCTATTGCCCAGGTTGCGGCGGTTCTGTTGGGTCAGGTAATCCATCGCGAAATGCACTCCGTCCAGTTCACGGCCCGGCACGTGCAAATCACGCGGCTGTTCTGCCCCAACCGTCAGCACAATCGCGTCAAAATCCTGCCGCAGTTCTCTGACTGTAACGTCTACCCCAACGTGAGTATTCAGCCGCCACTGAATACCTTCTGCCGTCATCAAATCGAGGCGGCGCTGCAACACCGATTTGTCCATTTTGAAATCGGGTATACCGTAAATTAATAGCCCGCCCGCCCGGTCAGCCTTCTCGAAAACCGTCACCAGATGTCCGGCCCGGTTCAGTTGCTCGGCGCAGGCCAGACCCGCCGGGCCAGAACCGATTACCGCCACCCGGTTGCCAGTGCGACGAGTCGGCGGATGCGGCGTAATCCAGCCTTCCTCGAAGCCCCGGTCTATAATCGAAACCTCGATTTGCTTGATTGTCACCGGGTCTTCATTGATGCCCAGCACACAGGCCGCTTCACACGGGGCAGGACAGACCCGCCCGGTAAATTCGGGGAAATTGTTGGTCGCCAACAGTACGTCCAGCGCTTCGCGCCAGCGATTTTCGTAGACCAAATCGTTAAAGTCGGGAATAACATTGCCCAACGGACAGCCCTGGTGACAGAACGGAATACCACAATCCATACAGCGGGCCGATTGCTCCTGCACTTCGGCTTCGCTCATCGGGTGCGGTATCTCGTTGTAATCCTTCAGACGCTCCTCGACTGGACGGTAAGGGGCGTTCTTGCGCTGAATCTCGATAAAGCCAGTTAGTTTTTTAGCCATGCTTTGCGATTGCCTCCCGCTCTTTTTCTAGCTGGGCTACTACCCGGCGGTACTCGCGCGGCATCACCTTAACAAAGCGTCCCAGATATTCGGGCCACTTCAGCAGAATTTCTTCGGCTATCTGGCTGCCCGTAAACTGGTAGTGCTTTTCAATCAAAGCCTGTAGTTCTTTGACATCGTTAGGCTGTACTACCTTTTCCAAATCTACCATGCCGTGATTGCAGCGCTGGTGGAACAGGCCGTCTTCGTCCAGCACGTAGGCGATACCGCCGCTCATGCCCGCGCCAAAGTTGCGCCCGGTGCGGCCCAGCACTACTACTCGCCCGCCCGTCATATACTCGCAGCCATGGTCGCCCACGCCTTCGACTACCGCGTTTGCGCCGCTATTGCGAACGCAGAAGCGCTCTCCGGCCAGGCCGTTGAAATAGGCTTCCCCGGTAATTGCACCGTACATAGTAGTGTTGCCGATAATGATGTTCTGGCGCGGGTCAAAGGTTGCTCCGGCGGGTGTTTTGACCACAATCCGACCACCACATAGCCCTTTGCCCACGTAGTCATTCGCATCGCCTTCTAGCGTCAGGCTGACTCCGCTCGGCACGAACGCTCCAAAACTTTGCCCGGCGCTGCCCTTAAAATTAATCTGAATGGTGTCGGTGGGCAGACCGTTCACGCCGTATTTCATAGAAATTTCGCCACCCAGCATCGCCCCAACCGAGCGGTGCGAATTGCGAATCGGCATTTCAAACTCAACCGGGTTGCCATGCTCAAGTGCCGGATAACACTCCTCAATCAGCTTATGGTCGAGTGCCTTCTCTAAACCATGCTCCTGGCGTTCGCAGTAGTAGTGCTTTACTTCCGGGCCAACTTCGGGCTGATAGAGAATCGGGCTGAGGTCAAGCCCCTGCGCTTTGTAATGGTCTACCGCGCTGTTGATTTCCAGCATATCTACCCGGCCCACCATCTCATCTACCGTCCTGAAGCCCAGTTCAGCCATGATTTCGCGCATCTCTTCGGCAATAAACTTGAAGAAATTGACCACGAATTCCGGCTTGCCCGCAAACTTCTCGCGCAAGCGCGGGTCTTGCGTCGCAATCCCAACCGGGCAGGTGTTCAAATGGCACTTCCGCATCAAAATACAGCCAGCCGTAACAAGCGGCGCGGTAGCAAAGCCATACTCTTCCGCCCCCAGCAAGGTTGCGATTATTACATCGCGCCCGGTCTTTAGCTGTCCATCGGTTTGAAGGCGTACCCGGCTACGTAGATTGTTCATAAGCAGCACCTGATGAGCTTCCGCCAACCCAATTTCCCAGGGAATGCCAGCGTGCTTAATCGAAGTGAGCGGCGACGCGCCCGTGCCGCCGTCGTGTCCACTAATCAGAATGCCGTCGGCGTGGGCTTTCGCTACCCCGGCTGCAATCGTCCCAACACCCACCTCGGCGACCAGCTTGACCGAAATATCGGCTTTGGGATTGACGTTTTTCAGGTCAAAAATTAGCTGGGCCAAATCCTCGATAGAATAAATATCGTGGTGCGGCGGCGGCGAAATCAGGGTTACGCCTGGTACGGAATTGCGGACTTTGGCGATAAACTGGTCTACCTTGTGACCGGGTAGTTGCCCACCTTCGCCCGGCTTCGCACCCTGGGCCATCTTGATCTGAATTTCGTCGGCGTTCACTAAATAATGACTGTCCACTCCGAAGCGGCCCGAAGCGACCTGCTTGATGGCACTGCGCCGCCAATCGCCGTTGGCATCGCGCTCGAAGCGGGAAGGGTCTTCGCCGCCCTCGCCCGTGTTGCTCTTGCCGCCAATGCGGTTCATGGCAATCGCCAGCGTTTCGTGGGCTTCCTTGCTGATTGAGCCATAGGACATCGCGCCAGTACAGAACCGCTTGAAAATCTTCTCGGCTGGCTCAACCTGGTCTAGCGGAATCGAGTGGCCTTTCTTGAACTTGAGCAAACCGCGCAAGGTCGAAAGGCTTTCTGCCTCGTTGTTGACCGCCGCGCTGTACTTTTTGAATAGCTTGTAATCGCCCGCCGCCGTCGCGTGCTGCAACTTCGCCACGATATTCGGGTTGAAGAAGTGATGCTCGCCGTTCTTGCGCCACTGGTACTGTCCGCCGCGATAAAGCCGGGGTGCGGGCAACGGTGGCGGCACAAAAGCGTGTTCGTGGCAGCGCCGTACTTCTTTGGCAATGCCGTTCAGCCCAATGCCACTGATGCGCGAAGCCGTGCCAGTGAAATAACGCTCCACCAAATCCTCGTGCAAACCGATAATCTCAAAAATCTGCGCGCCCTGGTAGCTCTGGAAGGTCGAAATACCCATCTTGGAGAAAATCTTGAGTAGACCCTTGTTTACTGCCTTGAGATAATTCTTCTCGATTTTCTTGTGGTCGAGTTCGGGCGGCAACATTCCCAGACCGTACATTTCCTGCAAAGTCTCGAACGACAGATAGGGGTTAATCGCGCTTGCACCGTAGCCAATTAACAAAGCAAAGTGCATTATCTCGCGGGGTTCGCCCGATTCGACGATAATACCGCAGCGCGTGCGGCTGCTTTCCCGAATCAGGTGATGGTGTACCGCGCCTGTCGCAATTAGCGCCGGAATGGGGGCAAGGTTGGCGTTAATGCCCCGGTCGCTCAGGATAAGAATATTGTAGCCTTCGTCAATCGCCTGTGAAGCAGCCTTGCACAATTCGGTCAGTGCTTCTTCCAGCCCTTTGCCATCGTTGTCTACCTTATAAAGCATCGGCAAGGTCTTGGTCTTAAAGCCGGGCCGCTCGATGTGGCGAATCTGTTCCAGTTCGTAGTTGGTTAGCACGGGCTGGTCAATCATCAACTGGCGACAGTGCAAAGCCGTCTCGGTCAGCAAATTTTCCTCACTGCCCACCGATGAGGAGAAACTCATGACCAGTTCTTCGCGAATCGGGTCAATCGGCGGATTAGTCACCTGGGCAAACAGTTGCTTGAAATAGTTGTAGAGCAACTGCGGCCGCTCCGAAAGCACCGCCAACGGGGTATCGTTGCCCATACTGCCCATGGCTTCTTCGCCCGTTGCCGCCATCGGGGTCAGCAGCACCCGCAGTTCCTCGACCGTATAGCCAAAGCTCTGCTGGCGTTGTAGCAAGCTGGTATGGGTCTGGTGGTGAAACTCGTAAGCGGCGGGCGGTGCAGCCAAATCGTGCAGCCGAAGCTTGTTTTCGTCCAGCCACTGCTGGTACGGTTGGGCCGTCACAATCTTTCGCTTTAACTCCTCGTCGCTGACGATGCGGCCTTCTTCCAAATCTACCAGGAACATCTTGCCCGGCTCTAGCCGTCCCTTGCGTTCGATGTTCTCAATCGGAATATCCAGCACACCCACTTCCGAAGCCAAAATTACCAGCCCGTCTTTAGTCACGACATAGCGGGCCGGACGCAAGCCGTTGCGGTCTAAAGTCGCGCCGATAACCCGTCCGTTGGTAAAAGTAATCGCTGCCGGGCCGTCCCAGGGTTCAATCAGCGACTGATGATATTCGTAAAAAGCCTTTTTATCCGCGTCCATGGTCGAATTGGTTTCCCAGGTTTCGGGAACCATCATCATCATGGCGTGGCTGATGTCGCGACCCGCCATCACCAACAGTTCCAGCACGTTATCGAAAGCCGCCGAATCGCTACCGCCCGGTACTACCACCGGCTTAATCTTCTTTACATCATCGCCCAATAATTCCGAAGCAAACATAGCCTGCCGGGTGTTCATCCAGTTGCTATTCCCCTTGAGGGTATTAATTTCGCCGTTGTGGGCAATATAGCGGTAAGGGTGGGCGCGATCCCAGGTCGGGAAGGTGTTGGTGCTGTAGCGCTGGTGAACTAGAGCCATTGCGCTGGTCATTTCGGGGTCACTCAGGTCGGAATAATACAGCGAAATTTGCTTGGCAGTGAGCAAGCCTTTGTAAACGATGGTATAACAGGAAAGGCTGGGTATATAACACTGTTCCGCCCCATCCAGGCTACAGTCTCGCAGGTTTTGCTCAATCACCTTTCGCAACACATACAGCTTGCGCTCCAGGAATTGACGATTGACGATTGACGATTGACGATTATCTTCGGAGGACGGAGGAAGTTCCGCCGACTGAGAACTGACAACTGAGGACTGAGAACTTTGAACTCCTGCAAAGACCTGTCGGATGAGTGGTTCGCTTTCGCGGGAAAGGTCGCCAATGGCGGAAGTATCAGTTGGCACAGTGCGCCAGCCAATTAGCGCCAGACCTTCGTCGCTAATCGCCTGTTCAATCAGCTTTTCAAGTGCCGCAGTTTGCTCCGGGTCTTTGGGCAGAAAAACCATGCCGACCCCATACTGCCCTTCTTCCGGCAGTTGGCCCAGCCCGGCCTCAGCCGCCGCCTTCACCATAAAATCATGCGGCAACTGGATTAAAATCCCTGCGCCATCCCCCGTTTGAGCGTCCGAGCCAGTTGCGCCACGATGCTCCAAATTACTGAGAATCGTAATCCCTTTCTCAATAATATCGTGCGATTTAGTTCCGGCAATATTCGCAACGAAGCCAACCCCGCAGGCATCTTTCTCGTACTGTGGATCGTACAAGCCCTGCTTGGCAGGTAATCCGACTTTCTTCCCCATTTTTACACCACCCTCCTAAAAACCACCTTGTGAACGTCCGCTTCAACGCAAAATAAAATCGTGTGGTTTAATCGTTCTCGTGTTTTTAATTTTTAAGTGAGGGCGACATTGCCATCTAAGAATGCAATCGGTTTATCTCCGTTGAGGTTTGAAGGGTCAAACCCCACTTAACTCTACCTGAATAAACCTTATATAAAATTAGCCCAGGTGCGCCAAAGGAGTAGTTACTCCGGCATACCCGGTTCAGTACTATTAATTGCACTACCTCGACACTGAGGATTTTTAGATTAGAGGAAAGGTATTAATCTTATGAGACCAGACTCATAAGTTTTAAGTCAGTTCGAGAGGGTAAAGCTATAGTGAACCGACTTCGGTCAAATCCCCATTTTGACGAAAAAGCTAAAGCTACAAATAACGTGATAGTTGAGTTCTTGAACACTTTTTTGAGCATCATTGCTTATTCCAATATTTTACGAGATTATAAGCCGTTTGACAAGTTGCAACGCGCACAAGCTGCAAAAAGTTTACGCTCAGAATTTGTTAACGTTTCATATACAATTTGTGCAATCTGCACAGAAACTAATATAAGAAGGTCAAAATCCGCTACCCAACCAGTAAATGAAGCTTACCTGGCAAAACTTCCTACTATTTAGGAAACGGCTTTAATTCATTAACGGTCTTAACTTTATTAACAACACAATATAACAACTTGCATTAACGCTAATGAAATGTTGTTTGTAATGTAAGTATGTTATATTTGTTATAACTACCCCACAGAATTTTGTAGAGCTTATTCAGCAACAAAGTTGCTTATGTTTTATTTGACACGGGTTAAGATTTTGCGGGTTTTAACAAGGAGCTTCGATTGTGCAATTAACTTTAGCTCAAAACACTAATAATATAGATGCAATGAATTCTTCAATTGTACCTTCCTACGATGATGTTGTATTAATCGTAGATGATGATAGTATTAACCGAATTATGCTTTCTCGCTATCTGAAGGTTTTAGGCTATAAAACCCAGATGGCGGTAGATGGGCAGCAAGCCCTGGAATTATTGCACTCCCAGACCTTCGGCGCAGTTTTGCTGGATATTGAAATGCCCAACATGGATGGCTATGAGGTTTTACAGCATCTCAAAGCCGATGCTACCCTCAGTCGGCTTCCCGTTATCATGATTTCCGCCCTGGACAAAATGGAAAATGTAGTTAAATGTATTCAATTGGGGGCAGAGGATTATTTACCCAAGCCCTTCAACCCGGTATTATTGCAAGCCCGCCTCAATAGTTGTTTGGAAAAAAAGCACCTTCGAGAACAGCAGGAAGATCTATTACACCGAGAGGTAGAGCGGCTCTCGAAATTGACCAAATTAAAAGACCAGTTTGTCAACACCGTCACTCATGATTTAAGAAATCCAGTTAGTTTGATAATCAGCTACAGCGAATTATTACAGACGCTGCTGTCGGATAGCATCAGTAACAATCCACAGGTTGAGAAATATCTATCCAAAATTCGCAACAATGCTCAGAAAACCTTGAAGCTCGTAACTGACTTGTTAGATTTAGCTCATTTTGAAAATGGTGTTGCCCTGGATTTAACGATAACCCAACTACAGCCGTTCCTACGCCTGCAATTAGATGAGTTCGATTTAGTGGCGCAGCAAAGACGAATTACGCTAAATCTGGAAATGCCAGAAGAAACCGTGCTAGTGTTGCTTGATACTCTACAAATGGCCCGTGCCATCAATA
>JBBQXW010000069.1:0-27226 GCA_038209275.1 Chloroflexia bacterium
AAACTATAACTTTCACTATCCTCATATTGCCTTGCCTGCTTATTCTAAATCGCCTCACTTTTGACAGAACCAGCTGGATAAATCGAGTTGAGCCACTAAATCAACCACAAAGCAAGCGAGGTGGTCGGGCGGCAGGCAATCACCCAGCCGGATGGTGCTATCGAGGGTGGCTAAATGATCCAGCGTTTTGAATTTTTTACTCATAAGTTCAGTCTAACACACTTCACCTGATTTGACTGCACTCTCCGACAAGCGCTAGTTACTCTTTTCAGGTGGTAGCAAAATCATGGCGGTTGGTGGCACATACAGCCAGAGTTTATTGCCCTGAACTGCATCGAGCGTTTCAACTTTCATTTCACCGGCAAGTGTTTCGACGGTATGCTGCCATTTCGCCCCCAGATAAAGTGAAGTACGAATATCCGCCGCGATAGCATTATCATGCTGGGTGGCTGAGTCGGCTACCTGCACCCGCTCCGAACGAATCGCCACTGTAACTAGCGCTCCCGTTTGCCAGGACTGGTTGGTATCTACCTTCAACGCCTGCTCCCCTTTGAGGCGCACGCAGACTCCGCCATTGACCTGGTCGCCGACTGTCCCTTCCAGAAAAGCCGTCGCCCCGATGAAATCGGCTACAAAACGCGAGACTGGCTGCTCGTAAAGTTCGTGGGGGGGGGCATACTGGACTAATTGCCCCTTCGACATTACTGCCACCATATCGGACATTGCCAGCGCTTCGGATTGATCGTGGGTAACATAAATAGTAGTAATTCCCAGGCGCTTTTGAAATTCGCTCAACCAGGCCCGCGCCTGTTCGCGCACTTTTGCATCCAGGTTGGAAAGCGGCTCATCCAGCAATAGCAAACGTGGTTGGGTAACAATAGCCCTCGCCAGCGCGACCCGTTGTTGCTGACCGCCACTAAGCTGGAAAGGATAGCGTTTTTCAAGTTCGCCCAGACCCACCAGTTCTAGCGCCTCTTTGATACGCCGTTTGGCTTCATCGCCGCCAATTTTCTTTAATCGCAACCCGTAATTGAGATTTCCGTACACCGTCATGTGAGGCCATAGAGCATAAGATTGAAAGACCATACCAAGCTGGCGGGCTTCCGGCGGCAAAATATGGTGGCGGCTCATATCGTTCAGAACCAAATCTCCTACCTGAATTAGTCCACCATCAGGATTTTCGAGACCGGCAATACAGTTTAAGGTGGTAGTTTTACCGCACCCGGATGGGCCAAGCAGGGTAGTGAGGCTGCCGGCGGCTACTTTAAACGAAACGTTATCAATCGCCTTGACTTCGCCAAACTGTTTATTCAATTTACTAACAATCAATTCATTCATGTTTCTTCTCTCCATCGAGTACCATTATGCAGGTATAAATTTTTTTCACTTTAATATTATCAAATTTGTTAACTTGGAATTGTGGTTTGGTAGGGGCGAATCGCATACGCCCTTGACGCTGTGCCAGGTCAAACGGGCTATGCGATTCGCCCCTACCAAAACGGGAATTTAAATTTTAACGTTGCTTTAGCCTTCGTAGACTTTCACGCCCAAAACTTTACGGCTGAGAACCACAATTAGCAAAGTAATAAGCAATTGGATAGTCGCGAGGGCCGAGATAGGGCCGCCATTGCCCTGCCGCCATAATTCAATCAGGGTAGTGCCGATTACTTGCGAACCAGGAGCGAACAGGAACAGCGCCACCGCGTATTCTTTCAGGAAAGTAATCATCAGCAAGACATAGGCCGAAAGCAAGGCGGGACGCAACAACGGCAACATAATGCTGCGCGCCACTCCCAGCCAGGTCGCGCCGGAAACACGGGCTGCCCGGTCAAGTTCGGGCGAAATGCTCAAGACTGCCGGACTGATGGAAGTAAAACCGAGCGGCAAATGGCGCATGATAAAAGCCAGGGCCAGCACCCAGATAGTATTGCGGATACCACCGATTCCCGGAATCAGCAGGAACGCCCACAAAAAGCCAATGCCCACAATAATACCAGGGAAAGCACGCGGATACAGCGCCAGGTAAGAAAGTATTTTTCGACCCGGCAAGTCGGAACGATAGACCGTCAGGGCTACCAGCGCCATAAACAGTACCCCAACCGCCGCCCCAATCACCGCAATAAGCACGCTGTTGATAATAGACTGAGAATAAGCCGGAGTGCTAAGAATAAGGTCAAAATTATCCAGCGTCACAACTGTTAGCGGATTGATGAAAGGACTGAGAATGGAGGTAAATGCTTGAGCCAGAATACCAAGCAACGGCAGTACAATGGCGATAAAGATGTACAGCACCACCAACCCAGACATGACCCAGCGCAAGCCGCCCAACTTCAGCAGGCGTGGCCGGGCCGCTTTACCGCCTACTGTCACAAAGCGGCGTTCCTGGGCGACCAGTTTGCTTTGTAAGGCGACCAGACCCGTCACCAGCAAAACCGTGAGCATAGAAATAACCGCAATCCCGCCATAGTCGGTACGCACCCCGACAATACCATTGGTATAAACATAGGTCGCCAGCACATTAATATTGGTCGGCGTACCCAGCACCAGCGGAATTGAAAGAAGTTCGATAGTTGAAACCAGCACTAATAGCGTGCTAAACACCAGTGCCGGACGCATTAACGGCACGGTTACGCTCCAGAGCGCCTTGAGTGGCCCCGCCCCGCCGATACGGGCGGCGGCTTCAAGTTGCGGGTCAGCCAGCGCCAGGGTCGAAGTACAATAGAGATAGGCATAGGGCATATAATAAGTGGCGGTCACAATAGTAATGCCAGCCAGCGAATACAAATCCCAGATTGGTAAGCCCAGATTGCGAATTAGATTGGTGAAGTAACCCTGCGGCCCAAATACGGTAATCCAGGCAAAAGCCAGCACGAGCGGCGAAACATAAAATGGTACTACAATAAAAATCGAGAGCCATTTGCGCCCCGGCATATCGGTGCGCGTCAGCAAAATTGCCAGGGCCGCGCCAATTATTACGGCTAAAAAGGTGGTACAAACCGCGTAAATCAGCGTACCAAGCAGTACCCCCCAGAACTCGCCGTTCGATAGCACCCGCGTAAAATTACTGACCGTAAAGCTACGGGTCGGGTCGTACAACGGCTTATCCATAACACTTTGGAAGAGAATGGGCCAGGCCGGAAAGATAACCAGCAGCGCGGTTATGATGAAAATACCCCATTGTATCGGGCGGTCAAACGAACGCGGCTTGACCAGAGGCGCTTGAGTTTCGACGGTTTGTTCCTGTGTAACCATTGCTAAACCTCAATCTTAATTTGAGAGCGAAATTTTTGGCTCACCGAGCCAAAAATTTCGCTCTCGTTAATCTGCTTTGTTAGCTTTAGCGCCCGAAGGTCTTCTTCCAGCGTGCCACGAAAGCATCTTTCTTGGCCTGGTCGCGCAAGTCGGGGTCGAAGGTGAACGGAAGCAAATTATCTTTGCCAATCTGCTTCTCGACTTGCGACAGGTGAAGTTTAGCTTTATCGGCTACATCGGCCCGGTACGCGGTCAAACCGCCATCGGCAAAGGCAATTTGACCGTCCGCCGAAAGGATGTAATCCATGAGTAGCTTCGCGCTATTGGGGCTGGCGGCTTTTTTGGTAATGCCCATCCCGCGTGTAATAATGGGCGTACCATCGCCAATCGTCGTCCAACCCAGTACCGGCTCGGCTTGCGGGAATTTTGGCAACACCGTAATCAGCGATACAAAGAAACCAATCGTGTTCTCGCCAGAAAGGTTGGCATCCACCATCGGGCCACCACTGGTACGCGCCGCTACTTTGGTCTGACCGATGGTTTCGAGTTGCTTCCAGCCGTTTTCGCCGTTCTTTTTAATCCAGAACCAGAAGGCGGCAAAGCCGGTGGCGTTCTTTTCAGCGTCGTAGGTGGTTATTTTGCCCTGGAAAGCTGAGGGATTTTTCTGAACTAGCGCCGCTAAATCCGCCATTGTTTTGGGAGGCTCTTTTACCAGGGGCTTGTTCCAGGTAATAACCAGTGGGTCGGTAGAAACGGTATATACACCCTGGGCGAGCTTAGTCCAATCTGGTACTTTCTCGTCCTCGATAGATTTGTACACGTTCAATTCGCCTTTGGCAATAAAATCTTGCCAGGCATCGGGCGAAGAAGTGATAATCATATCGCCGGTGCGGGCGTTGCTGGCGGACTCAGAATAGTAGCGCTCGAAAACTTCATACGAGCCAAGATTAAGGGTTTGTAGCTTAACCCAGGGATACTTGGCGTTAAAACCCTTGATAACTGGCGACCAGTTCTTCTCGTCCATAATCGAGTAGATGAGTAGCCCGTTGGTCTCTTTTTTCGAGTCTTCAATTATCTTGTTGTAATCTCCGCTTGAAGCGGCGGCGGCAGTGGTAGCCGCCCCTGACGCAGCAGTGGTAGCGGCAGCAGCAGCAGTAGTAGTGGCAGCGCCAGTAGCTTTGGCGGTAGTTGCCGCAGCAGTTGTCGCCGCCGCCGTAGTTGGCGCAGTGGTGGCGGTTGGTGAGTCACCACAGGCAACTAAAAGGGCTGACAGCAATAAAACTGGCAGCAAAGCCGATAAATACTTCTTCTTCATAGTGGTTTGTCTCCTCCTTGAGCATGTTGTAGTCAACTTCTCCTAACTTATCCTAACTTATTGTTACAGTCTTCCTACAAAGTGCAGGAATGGCCCTGTAATCAAATAAAATACAGAGAAGGTGCTACCACAGTTATTAAGTTTTTACTTAACAAAATCCGATAAGTAGAGTCAGTTATGAGAGCGAGTCCGAGATTCTTGATTTGGTTTCTTGAAGGAAGTATAGCTACAAACCCGTAACAAGCGCATAAACGGCATATAAACGAAATATAAACGATTTATTGTGTTGACTGCAATTTTCTTGCCAGCAGCAAGTTCTTAGTACAACTCGTCATAGAAAAGGTTTGGAATTATTTTCGTAGGGGCGAATCGCATACGCCCTTGAACACCAGGTAAAGTCAACAGGGCGTATGCGATTCGCCCCTACCAAATCCGTACCCCTTCTGTGAAACGGTGTACTTAGCGGCTATTCCAGGCGGGCATGGGGTAGAGGGCTTGCTTTTCGCTTACATCGAAGGGGAAAACGGTGTAGCGCTTGCCGTCGGGCTGAAGTTGTTCGACGGCCATTGGTTTGTAAACATTAATCCCACGCTCGTCAAACTTGATGCGCCCATAGAAAGTGATAATATCCAGATTATCCAGGGCATCGCGTACCGCTTCGGGATTAAGGCTTGCGGCTTTTTGCAGAGCGCGCTCAAAAGTGACCAGAGCGGCGGCAGATTCGGCTACATGATATGGCACATCTTCATAGCCTGGATAGCGTACTTTAAAGGCATTGGCAAAAGCGCGGGGCGTTATCCAGGGGTCGTCGCCTTTATATTGCAGTGCGCTCGTCCATTGGGTCGCGCCAAAAATATAATCGGCATCGGCTTTTAAAGTAGTGCGAAATTCTGGCGTGGAAGGGCCGATGGTAAAACCGAGCGCACGCGGAGACAGGCTTACACTGCGCGCCTGCCGCACAATCAGCAGCGAATCTTGCAAACGGCCTACCACCAGCACTATGTCGGGGTTTTTGCCTTTGATTTCCAAAAGCGATTTTGAAACATCGGTGGTATTGGGCGGGTAAAAGCTGGTGTAAATTACTTCAAGGTTCTGGCTACGGGCATATTCAACCGTACCGGAAATTACTTCATAAGAAAAGGCTTCATCCGAACCCAGCAAGGCCACGGTATGGACGGTTGGGTCGCGGGCCAGCACTACCGCAATAATCCCGCGCAGATAATTTTGGGCCGGGCTAACTATGCCAAAAGTATAACGAGCGTTGGGGGGATAGACGCTTTCGGCTGAACCATGCGCCACCAGAATAGGCAAATGATATTTTTCAGCTACCCGTGCCGCCGCCGTCGAAGTAGTAGAACCATAAGGGCCAAGCAGAAAATTTACTTTATCCTCGGTAATCAGCTTTTCATAGAGCCGGGCGGTCAGTTCCGGGTTAGCCTGGTCGTCGTAATATTGTAATTTTACCCGGTATTTTTTGTCCCCAAGCCTAAGCCCGCCCTGAGCATTAATCGCGTCCATGTAAAAATTGTAACCATCCCGGCTATACTCGCCCTCTTTAGTATTTGACCCAGTGATAGGAACAGTCGCTCCAAACACAATAGTAGCACTCTCCCCAGAATTAACCAGCGAATTGAACAATACAAGGCCACCAGCCAGTACAATTACTAGCCCTAAACTGGCTGTCAATGCTAATTTTACTGGAAATCGCCTCATGGTAATTACTACCTCTATAATTATGGCAAGGCGGTGGCGAAGTCGTTAATTCGTAGGACATTGCTCCGCCAATGGATTGTTCTGACCTCACAAATCGAGGGTGTAGCCTCCTGTGCGTTAAGTTAAGCTTTTCCCCTCGGATTGTATTTCGGGTTTGTCCAGGGCGAACTTCTATCGCGTACCTACTTCACAAATAAACGCTTAACTTGAAGCGCATTAATCGCAGGCGCTTCGCTTCTAGCACTAGCTCAATCTCTTTTTTATAATTTAGCCTGAAATATTGGCTAAATTATACTCTATTTGAAACGCTTGTGTGTTCTACGGCACTGAGCTATACTAAGGCCACTTTAGTTTAAGGCTGGCTCTGACCAGACCAGGTAATTAATGTCATGGTAAAACTGTTACGCCAATCGTTGCTCCGGCAATTGCTGGGCCTATATTTAATCTTTGTGGGGCTGGTACTTGGCACAGGTTTACTGGTCAATTTTATCGTGCAACAGCAATTACGGGCGGAAACTCAGGCCAACGATTTGACCCTGGCCCATGCCCTCGCTATCGAAACCGATACCCGTTTGCGCGAAGCTAAAGCAGCACTGAACGACCTAGCCAGCAATTCGGATTTTATACCGACAGAAGATAATGATACAACCAACATCCTTCGCGCTTTTAAAGCGGCCCGCCCCGAATTAGACCGCATTTTTTGGCTGGATGCCGATGGCATATTGCAATTGTCAGTACCCGACGATGTACGCAGCCGGGGAAATGATTTTTCAAAGCGGCGGTTTTTTCAGAAAGCCGGAACAAGTCAAGAACCGGTCACTGAGGCCGGTATTGTAGACCTGACCACTTTTAATGCGGTAGTAACAATTGCCAGAGCGGTACGTGACAAAAATCAAAAGCTGCGTGGCGTGCTGGCAATTAATCTGCGGCTGGACGATTTGAGCCAGCCTTTGTTACAAATTAATACCAAGCAAGCCGACCAGGGTTTACACTTGCTTATCAGTATAATAGATGACCGGGGGCAATTAATTGCTACGCCGGAAAGAGAGCGGCTTTTGCAGTCAGTGCTGCAAGATATTCCCGCCGCCGCCAGCGCCCTAGCCGGTCAATCTATTACCCGGTTGGATAATGGCCCGCGCAACCAGCAATGGCTCTATAGCGCCGTGCCGATGCCGAGTGTTGGCTGGGCGGTGGTAGTGCAGCGCCCCGCTTCGGAAGCGCTGGCAGGAGTAAATACTTTCACTTCATGGTTGACCGCTATTACGCTGCTTTTTGGTCTGGGTGGGCTGCTTTTCTGGCTGGCCCTGATGCGGCGGGTCATTACGCCAATGCAAAGTCTGGCAAGCTGGAATCGGTCTATTCGGCTATCTCCCCAGCCACACCCGCCCCAACCCGGCATTCTGACCAAACGGGCCGACGAAGTGGGCGAACTGGCTCGCTCGTTGGAACGGCTGGAACAGGATGTTTTTACTCGTTTGACCGAACTGCACACTTTGCTGGAAACTTCTAACGCGGTAGTTGGTACGCTCGACCCGCGTGCGGTAGTAGACACGATTATTCAAGAAGTGTTGCGGTTGGTAGACATCGAAACTGCCGGGGTGCTGGTGGTAGATAACGACGGCGTGTTAAGGGTGCTGGCCTGTAGCAGCCACCAGGCGTATTATGACCAGATAAGTGGTATTCCGCCCGACGACCCGGACTCGGTTTCGGCCAGGGCGTTGCGCGAAGGTCGCCCGGTTCAGGTAGTCGCCGGAAGGGAGAATGAGGCAAAACCATTTCCAATCCTTTCTTATCAGGAAGGCTTTCGGGCTTTGCTGGCAATGCCTTTGCTCAGTCCCAGAATTGGCAACGGCGTTTTGCTGGTCAACCGGGTAGAGCCGCGCCCGTTCAGCCCAACCGAACTGGAACTGCTGCTCACTTTTGCCAATTACGCGGCGCTGGCATGGGAACACGCCGTACTGTATGAACGTAGCGACGAGCGCTTGCAGCAAATCGCGCTGGAAAACGAGCGCCTTTATCGCGGGGTTGCCAAAGAAAAACAGACGCTGGCGGCAATTATGAGCAGCATGAGCGATGGGCTGGTCTTAGCCGGGCCGGACGGGACTGTTTTATACACCAACCCTGGTGTCAGTACCCTGACTGGCATTTCCAAAATGGCGCTGGAAGGCACTAACATAAGCACCATTCATGCCTGTTTGCACGCCCAAACGCAAAATCCTGAAAGCTACGACGAAGGTTTACGCAAGGCCACTTCCGTCGGTAGTGACGACGAACAACGCAGTTGGCAGGTTGAAATTAAGCAGGCAAGCGGCAGGCTCAAGGCCATCAGTTTGAGGCTGTTCGACGTGCAAAACGAAGCCGGGCAACTGGTCGGGCAGGGTTTGCTTTTGCGCGATGTTACCCGCCAGCGTGAGCTGGAAGAATTTAAAACTACTCTGCTGGCGGCGGTGGGCCACGAGTTACGCACTCCCCTTACCGCCATCAAGGGCCACGCCTCGACCCTGCTGTCAGATGATGTAAGCTGGACAATCGAGGAACAGCGCCATTTTCTGCAAACCATCAGTAATGAAACCGACAGAATCGCGCAGTTGGTCACTAATCTGCTCGATTTATCCCGGCTTGAGGCTGGTATCCTACCGCTTCACCACCATAGCTGGTCGGTAGAGCTACTGATTCAAAATGCGCTACAACGCATCTTGCAACCGGGGGTGGATATTAGTATAGAGGTGCCTGCTGGTATACAACCGATTATGGTAGATGGCCCACGTATTGAAGTGGTGTTACGTAATTTGCTGGCGAACGCGCTTATTTATGGGGATGGCGAAGTGCGCCTCAAGGTTGAGCAAAGTGAAAAGCAATTAATTATTCGGGTAGCTAACGACGGCCCAGGCATCGCCTCGGATGAGCTACCGCATATTTTTGAAAGATTTTTCCGGGCGCAGCACGCTATGCTACGCCGGGCCGGTGGAACTGGTCTGGGTCTGGCAATTTGCAAAGCTTTTGTAGAGGCGCACGGTGGCACTATCTGGGCCGAGAGCAGTTTGGGAGAAGGTACGGTTATCTCTTTTACTCTGCCCTTGGCTAATCATTAATCATTTAAAACTTTCGCTGGCACCGAAAAAGTAGTAGCGATTTCAATCGCTTTTCTGCTGAATTAACCAAAGCGATTGAAATCGCTACTACCAGAGCGAAAGTCGTGTCATTGAAATTGAAAGGTACGGCTGCTATGTCAGGCAGTGAAGCAAGGCGTATTCTGGTCGCGGAAGATGAAGCGACAGTCCGTGATTTTGTATGTCGCAATTTAAGCGCCCGTAAATTTCAGGTTATTGAAGCCAGTAACGGGCTAGAGGCGCTGGCGCTGTGGGAAACCGAGCGACCCCACATGATGATTCTCGATGTTATGATGCCGCGTATGAATGGCCTCGATGTGCTGCGGCGAGTTCGAGAACGTTCGATTATACCAGTTATTGTGCTGACGGCGTTGGATGCGGAAAGCGACAAAGTAGCCGCCTTTGAACTGGGAGCGGATGATTACCTGACTAAACCGTTTGGGGTGGTAGAATTAATGGCGCGGGTTCAGGCAGTCTTGCGGCGCAGCAGTTGGACTACCAACGAGCCATCTTCTGGTATGCGGCGCTACGGGGAGCTTGAAATTGACCTGGAAAATCGCCTGGTTTATCTCAACGGAGCAAAAGTACCGCTTAGTCCAACTGAGTTTACGCTATTAGAGCAACTTGTCAGCAACGCCAACAAAGTGATGAGCCACCGAATACTTCTTCAAAAAGTTTGGGGCGCAGAATACGGCGATGAAGCCGAATACTTGCGCGTCTACATGGGCCGCTTACGCCGCAAACTGGAAACCGACCCGGCAAACCCGCGCCATTTCCTGACCGAACCGGGCATCGGCTATCGTTTTGCCCCTTGAAATTTCTAATTTAGACTACCATCAAATCCATCAAGTGACTAACCGAAGTATTTTCAAGCTTTGTCTGTTCCGAAAAGAGTTCGAGTAACATCTGGCATTGTTTGGGCGAAAGGCGGGTAGCGATATTCTGCTCGAATTTGGCCTTGAGCAAAGGAATACCTTCCACCCGTCTGCGTCGGTGTCCAACCGGGTATTCCACCTCAATTCGTTCGGTGGCGCTACCATCACTGAAGAAAACCTGCACCGCATTGCCGATAGCCCGTTTGGAAGGGTCTAAATAGTCGGTGGTAAATCGTTCGTTTTCTACCACTTCCATTTTTTCGCGCAACTTATCGATACGCTCATCTGCTGCTACCGTGTCTTCATAATCGTCTGCCGTTAATTTGCCTTTGAGCAAAGCAACTGCCACCATATATTGAATACAATGGTCGCGGTCGGCGGGATTATCAAGCGGGCCGGTTTTATCTATGATTCGTCTCCCCGATTCCTGGGTTTCAATTACAATTTTTTGAATAGCAGCCAGCTGATTTGAAACTGCCGGCTGCAAGGCAATCGCCGCTTCCACCGCCGTTTGAGCATGAAATTCTGCCGGGAACGAAATTTTGAATAGAACGTGTTCCATTACGTAGCTACCGTATTTTTGGCTAATTTTAAGCGGTTGGCCTTTAAACAGTACATCCTGAAAGCCCCAGACTGGTGCGGTAAGGGCCGAAGGATAACCCATCTCGCCGCGCAACGCCATAAGCGCCAGCTGTACTCCCCGGCTGGTGGCATCGCCCGCCGCCCAGCTTTTGCGCGACCCGGTGTTAGGGGCGTGGCGATAAGTACGCAAGGCGCTACCATCAATCCAGGCATTGGAAATAGCATTTATTATTTCAGCTTTAGTGCCGCCCAACGTGGCAGTCGCTACCGCACTGGAAGCTATCCGCACCAGCATTACATGGTCTAAGCCTACCCGGTTGAAACTATTTTCCAGCGCCAATACACCCTGAATTTCGTGAGCCTTAACCATAGCCTCAAGCACCGTTTTTAAGATCAAAGGAGGCTGACCTTGCTGTTGTCGCTGCCGACTCAAATAATCGGCTACCGCCAGAATTGCACCCAGATTATCGGAAGGATGCCCCCATTCCGCCGCCAGCCATGTATCGTTGAAATCCAGCCAGCGAATCATCGTGCCGAGGTTGAAAGCCGCCTGCACTGGGTCTAGTTCATAAGCAGTCCCCGGCACTTTTACGCCATGCACCATCTGTGCGCCCGGTACTAGCGGGCCTAAAAGTTTGGTACAGGCCGGATAATTCAGGGCCAGCAACCCACAGCCTAAACTATCCATCAAGCAATAGCGAGCCGTTTCCAGTGCCTCGGTGCTGCTAACTTCATAGGTGCTAACATACTCAGCCAGGTCTACCAGTAGCGCATCGGGAGCCGGACGGCTGGCAGCACGAATATCATGGGACATTTATTTTCGCTTTCTCTTTCAAATTAGAACCTGTCCCAGTAGGGGCGCAATTCATTGCGTCCGGGTTCAGGGTTTGATAAATCAAACCCCTACTGAGATAGGCTCCTGGCTAAAAAGCTATTTTTCCCCGGCTTCCCGCGAAAAAAGCTCGTCCAGTTTCTGCTCAAAACTATGATAATTCAGAAAATCATATAATTCTTCGCGAGTTTGCATAAGCGGTACGACATTTTTCTGGGTACCTTCGGCGCGCAGAGTCTGATAAACCTTGAGGGCCGCCGCACTCATTGCCCGAAAAGCCGAAAGTGGATAGAGTACCAGCCCTACCCCAACCGAGGCAAGTTCCTCTACTGTGTAGAGCGGGGTCAGGCCAAACTCGGTCAGGTTGGCAAGAATCGGTACTCTGGTTGCTTCGACAAACTGTTTATAGATGGCTAAATCCGTAATTGCTTCGGGAAACAACATATCCGCGCCAGCTTCGACATAAGCGTGGGCGCGCTCGATAGCCGCAGACAAGCCTTCTACCGCCAGGGCATCGGTGCGGGCCATTATCACAAAATCGCCGTCTTGCCGGGCATCAACCGCCGCCTTAATGCGGTCTACCATTTCCGATTGGCTAACAATCGCTTTGCCGGGGCGATGACCGCAGCGCTTGGCCTGCACCTGGTCTTCAATATGTAGCGCTCCGGCTCCGGCTTTAATTAGTGATTTTACGGTGCGGGCAATATTAAAGGCACTGCCAAAGCCGGTATCCGCATCTACCAGCAAAGGCAGTTCGGTGACATCGGTAATACGGTGCACATCGGTTAATACATCATCCAGTGTAGAAATACCGAGGTCGGGCATACCCAGCGAACCCGCCGCTACTCCGCCGCCGGACAAGTAAATAGCTCTGAAGCCGGTGCGTTCCGCCAACCGGGCGGCATAGGCATTAATAGTGCCAACTACTTGCAAAGGAGCTTCCTCTTTCACCGCCGCCCTGAATCGCGCTCCGGCTGAATTTGGTTTATTCATGTACACTTCCTTTTGATTCTATAAATTTGCCCAGCCGGATAACGTTCCAGGATAGGGCAGGCAAAGTCGCCGCAAGTTGCCCTTTGGAAAATTCGGCCCGCCCGCTTGAATGAGATACAACATTGTTCGGGTTATCAACCGTATTATGGGCCAGCGGATTCGGATTCTCCAGCTTACAGTCCACAAAAATTGTCGAACTCGCTTAAAAATTTGCTAAAACTGGCCTTCTTCGCTATGTTGAACAAAATTTGCGACCAACAAATTTTCAACTGCGAGGAAGACCATGCCAAATATACCGCCTATGCTCTTTTTAGGCAAAAACTTGACCGAATATGCCGAGCAAATAACTGACCTTGGGGGTTTTTGCATAACCCCCGAAACGGTGCATTATACGATTTAGGGCATAGCTTACAAGTTAAGGTTTCAGTAGGCTTGTCAAGCGAAAAAGGCGGCTTTTTGGATATATTTTAGACCAATTTTGGTCAGATTTTTAAGCTAGAGTGGCGGCTAGAACGGCCTCAACAAGCGGAGGGCAATTAGGAAGGGCAAATTGCCCTCTCAAAAATGGTTTCGATTAGTCTTTTACCCGGCGAAAGTCATTCCGCTATTGATTTGACAAAATGGTTCAAACCTTAACTTGTAGGCTATGGATTTAGGGTACACCTTAATCAGTATTCAAAAGCCAACCCCAACCTACAAAAACGGCCCAGTTGCGCCAGCCGTTAAACTTGGTGGTGTTAAATTCCCTAATGCCCCCGTTGGGAAAGACCTGTTCTAAAAATTCATTTTCGTACTTTTTACTATCGGCACTGAAAATTCCTTCGTTTTGAACAGCGTACCAAGCACAAAAAAGGTTTAAAAGATAATTAGGGCTGGTCTCGTTAGTCACACCTAACAATTTGCTTTGCATAAAAGCTTGAAAAGCTGCCACAGTTTCGACTTGAAGCGGTTCGATTTGCAAGATAACCCTTTTTTCATTTAAAGCAATCAAGCCACATTTCTCGGCAGCCTCGAAGGTGCTTTGAAAGGTTTCAGGTTTTTCCACTAACTCCGAAGGTTGTAACAGAGCTTGCATCTCATCTTTGCTTGGGTCGGGTAGTCGTGAGGCCAATCGCACTAAAGCGTGCAGGCGCTGTGGAGTTACGGCAGCGTTATTGAGTATTTCGTAAGCCAGGGTTTTACTCCTTTGTGTTAGCTAAAAGCGGTCGGACGACTTAAAGCTATCGGATAGTTGTAAATTACTAAGCAAGCTCTGTAGACTACTTAAGGTATGGGAGGTTCCGTTAACACGTTCTTGAAACAAACCGTTTTCACTTTCCAGATACAAACTTTCGTGAATGAAGTTCACCAATGGAATTGTTTCAAGTTGCGATACGTAACGAGATTGTAAAACCTGAAATAGCCGATTGGCAGCGTAGTCTGATGTAGGATAAACTATAACGGTCGGCAAAGCATGAAAGGGTAAAGTGCTATCCTGGTAGAACCAATCCTCATTTAATAAAAAGTGAGGGGTACTAGCTTGTCGGCTTAACTGGGCTAATAAGTGTAATTGCCACTCTGTATCCTGCCCTAACTCATCAGGTAATATCAATTGCTGAAATCCGGCCCGCACTAACTCTACCAATAGCGTCCCAATTTTTTGCTGGATTAGCGTTTCAGGGTCGCATTGACCTAGCCAGGAAACGTTCAGCACTGAACGCGCACCCAATATAAGTTTGAGGTCGCCATGTAGATAAGCAGCTCCAAAACCAGGCGGTTCCAGATTTAGATCTAACCTTAAAGGATTAGAATAAGGGAGTTGACCTTGTTGGCGGCAAGTTGGGCATCCACCACAGGCCAGTTCAGTGTTAGGATATAGTTCCGCCAAGTGTTGAGCCAGACAAAGCCGTGTTTGCAAAGTCTGTTCATTATTTTTTGCATATTCTCGTGCTAAAGTTTGCAACTTCAAAAAAGCTGCATCCACTACTTCTCTTTCTTTTAAGCGGTGAGGTTCGAGGCTTGCTTTCAGCATATCGGCAGGTTCATTGAGTAACTGAGGTTGTAGTAGTGAGATTTGAAACCAAGTCTGGGTTACCTCTTTGTTAGTAGTGACCGACAAACCAGCTAAAAACTTTTGGTTGGCAATATCATCGATCCGAATCAAACCAGCCCTTTGTAATAACAACAATGTGTGTTCATTCCAGCCTCTATTTGCTTCACTTTGCAGCATTTCAGGCTTACTAAAAGGTGGCGCGTCTATATCGAGCAGTACCATATCACCTCGGTCGCCCACAAAACGGACAGTCTGCCACATTCCTCGCCACCGTTCGATAGCGGTTTCGCTTGTAATAACTGCGCGACTGGTTAAGCCTATTGGCAAATCTTCATCAGCCTTTGTGACACAAAGTAGGCTAACCGCGCTGTAACCGTCCCTACCACTACGACCAATTTCCTGATAAAAGCGGCCAACGTTTTCGGGCAAACAGGCATGAATGATAGTCCGAATATCACCTTTGTCCACCCCTAAACCAAAAGCCGAATTAGCCACCATTATATCTAGCTGGTCGTGGTGCCATTGTTGGCTCACTTTAAGCCTCGTAGGGCCATCGGTCTGGCCGGTATAAGCTCCTACTCGTAAGTAACCGGCTAACTTCAAGCGTTTCAACCAGGCTTCGGCATCTGACGGTTGAGTTACATAAAGAATAACTGGGCGTGGTAAGTGAGCCAGGGCTTCTAAAACGTGAGATTGTCGAGTTTGTTCATCTCTGACGTAACTAAACCAGTAAGCTGGTTCGGGACGTAAACGATTAGCCTGAACAGTACGGAAAGAACCAATACCTCTAAAAAGTTTGGATAGCAAATTCTCACATTCCGAAGAAACAGTCGCCGAAAGCAAAATTGTCTGTAGCTGATTGTTCGTCTCCTCTAACAGCTTTTGATGATAGGCAGCTAGAAACTGAAATTCGGCTCGAAAGCCTGCTCCCCATGTTTCCACCAGATGGGCTTCGTCAATTATCAAGCGGTTAAGTGTACCCCGTCTGGCCGCTTCGATACAATATTCCCCTAACTTGCCGTTCATTATAGCTTCGGGCGAAGTAAACAAAAGCGGCAGCGTGCCATTGAGTAGACCTTGCTTAATAACCAGCTTAGTTTCTTCATCGGTATCACCTATATAACACAAAGGTTGATATTCGGGGGCGGGCGCGTTAGTAAACCGACGTTGTGCTTGCCGCTCTTGATCTAAAGCTAGTGACACTGTTGGGACAATAACTAAAGTCGTGCCACCCTTGATTGTACCGCCCTCTGAAGCTTGCCATGCCGGAAGCAACGTACATAAACTTTTCCCCGCCCCTGTCGGTAAAGTTACGAGCGTAACCGAACCTAATGGGGCAAACAAACAAGCTTGTACCGCTACTTTCTGCGCTATGGACTGATAGTTGGTAAATTCTCCTTCAGTCAAGGAATATAACAATCCATCACCAGAAGCTTGTTTATCGGTTCTCCGCAATTGCAGCAAATCAATTTCGTAATCGTCACTGTTTGGCAGCCATTGAGGAGTCCACTGACCAGCCTCCACTAACAAATTAGCCTGCATGTCATCAGTTTCTAGGTAATGTAGGCCGGTTTGAGGTGCAACCTTTTTCAAAAATTGCCACCAACTTGGATGCAATGGCAATGATTGTTTTCGCATCCTTATAACCTGTCGTAGCAACACTGCTACATCTAATTGGCTGGCTTGCTTCGCATCTTGGCTAAATTGCTCTAAAGCTAAAATCAGCCGATATATTACTCTATTATCTATTTCATCCCTTGCATCATTGCGAGTTTGCAAAAGTTTTAACTCACGTTTGTAAGCTTGGTAATCAGGTTCGGGCTGCCCTAATAATTTTAGAAGTTGTTCAAAGGCTTCAGACATTTTTTGGCTTACCTCGCAACGACCAGAAACAGACTGACTCCAATTGGCACAAGGGTTGCCGAATACCGGCAACCAATTGTGTCGATACCTGTTCATACTGAGCAATGGCACGCTCAAAATCAAACTCCTGGCTAAAATTATTAGTCTGAAACCACTGGTAAGCCGCTCTTTGCCCAGCGGCATAGTGTTCAAATTCGGCTTGGGCTTCCTGTGCTAGGTCTGGCATAAAATCTAGTTCTTCAGCCAGGGTTTGTTGGGCTACCCTAAAAACCCGCTCCAGTAATGCTTCCCATTTTTGTTTAGGGTAGCGTTCTTTAAATGAAGCTAATCTAGCCTCACTAGCAGCACGTTTTCCCAGATGCAGATCGTTTTTCTTATCGAAATGTTGTTTAGTAATTTTGCCAATCTTACTATCGTTCGCTACTACCTTACCAGAACTTGAGATAAGCAACTGGTAAGTGACAATAGTTAAATAACCGGTAGCCCTAAAAAGATGTGTCGGCTCGAATCCAGCAGCAAAGAGCGGGCGCGGATCAACGGTTAAACTGTAAAGTAACTGAAAGCCTTCCCAGTTGCTTTCCAGTTCTGGAACTATTCGTTCGATAGCACAACAACGCCCGCGATCTGTTTCAAAAGCGTTAGCAATAATCGTATCTGTCCACGGATCGTTACCAGCAGCAAAAAAGATCAAGTTTTCGCGATTAACAGCAATATCGCGGTTAAATGTACCACTAATTACCAAGTTATTGGATCGGCCTGAGCGTCGTAAAGCTTCTTGCATATTTGGTGGCTGAAAGAATTTGGCATTACTCATGCTATTAGCACGAAAGTGGCGAGGATTGAAAATTATAGTGTCAGAGTGCGGATGATATTCGCCATTCAAACCGATCAAATTAGCCCATCGCATAAAAGCAGTTCTTAATAATTTGCCATCTCGATATTTTTTGGCTAATTCGTGGAACTCTTGGCGGCGACGATAGTTGATGGCCGCTTCTTCGAAATAACGTTCTTCCTGAACGATCTCACGCAACTCGCTGGCTTTCTCCAGCATTGGCGATAATAAATTAGCTACTCCTTGACGTGGGCTACTTAATAATGCTTCCATCAACTCGTTTTGGACGTTTTCTAGAGCGATTTCCATTCCGCTCATGGAATGGGTAAAAAGTTGAAAAGCTTCTTGCCAAATTTGAAATAAATCTTGTTCAAGCCAGTTGAGAGCGAATGGTATTAATGATAAAACCCTACCACTTCGTCCTAAACGATCAACCCGGCCAATCCGTTGCTCTATTTGAGCAGGTGTCCAGGGTAAATCTATGTGAATGATTTGATCAGCTATTTGAAAGTTACGCCCTTCTCCGCCTAGTTCGTCACATAAAATGAAAAGGCAACGTTCATTGGTCTGAAAATCATCCGCGGCGGCTTGAAGCTCAGATGCACTGAGTTGGCTATTGAACTGAACTACAGCATCTTTGCCATAAATTGTCACAAGTTGTTTGAAAACAACGTCTAGCGTTGGTTGCCAACTAGAAAATAAAATGGTTTTGATGTTGGAATTATCACGCAAAGATGCGCGGATAGCTCTTAGAATTTGCACCATTCGATTAGATTCACTTTCATCGACTGGATTTTGACGATATTGGCTGCTACTCAAAGAATGATCAACTTGCTCCTGCCAACGTCCAAGTTGCCAGAGTAGATTATCTAGTAAAACTTCTTCTGTTTCTAAAATCGGGGCAAGCCGAATTACCTTCTGAATTCGTGCAGCCTCTAAGCGGGGTGCTGTTGGTACTAACAACATTTGAATGTCTATCAATTCTTCCTTTGCTTTGTGGCTCAAACAAGTCTGGCGCAACTTGAGCAAGGGTTGTTGTTAAGGTGCGCTTTCACGTTATATTGTGGCTGTACCGAAGGCGTTAGCCCATTTTGTGAATTGGTGTTTCTCCGGGTTCTGTCGTTGAAGGGCTTGGCGCGAATCCCAACCTCCGCGCTGCACTTCCATGAATACATCGTACTGGGTCTCCATCTCCCTGGCCCAACGTTGAAAATCAGACTCCAGTGTTAGAAAGTCTTTTTCGCTTACAGCATTCTGGCTGTTGGTGTAACGGGTTATAGCCCTAAGCAAAGTTTCACCATCCCCGCCAACCTTAACGATTTTTAGTATCGCAACTCCAGCTTCGGCTTTAGTGCGCCAGGTTTCCAATTCCGGGTCATCTCCCTGACCTCCCGACTCAAGCCGCTGATGAAAACCCCCCAAATAGTTTTGGTAGTTTGGCAACCATTTACCACATAGGGGTCTATCAGTTCATAAGTATTGTTGATGTTATGCTCGAAGCCTTTAACCACCAACGTAATTCCATTGTTATACAAGCCGAACTGTTCAGGAGCACTTTGCAGGGTCAATTGCATAGCCTTATTTATTCGCCCTCGTCCGCCGAGGAAGCGTCGCACATTCTTCTCGTATAACTGGTCTAAGTCCTCAGTACGGTCGCGGTAAGCTTTCAAAAAGGCATATAATTTCATTAGCGAGATGGAACCAACTAACAAGTCCGGCCCAGATTTGACCATCATGGCTTCAAGAGGAACGTTAAGTTGAGTGGAGGTGATAGTTTTTTGGTTGTTTTGGAAAACAGTTTCAATTGAAACAGCTTCGACATCGAAAATCGCGCCAAGCCGACCCCGGCCCATATTACGAACATCTTCTAGCACTCGTCGTTGTTCAGTATTAAGAGGGGTTTCTGTGGCAAAGACTAGTACAATTTGGTCACGTTCCGTAGCCTTTCGCCGAAAAATAGTCAGCCGTTCTAACAACCCTTCGGCTAGAGAGGAGAGACGCAAACGCTGCCCGTCCAGGGTATCCATTACCTTTTGGAGCACAAGACGGCTAGAACACCCAAACAGCAGCAGCATCCTTCACTACCGCCACCTCTAACAGACGCTCCGCGATGGTGAATTCTTACAAAGACGGTTTTGAAAAGGCCACCAGGCGGTTTTCGGAAGTAACTACACACTTTGGATATCCCCTAACCCATCCTATTTGATACTTTTTGGGTATTCTTATCCAGCTACTACCGTCTCGCTTTACTGATGTCAATAGCCGTAGGCAATGGTCTACTAAAATCAGGTATGTCGGTAACACTGGGCCAGTCTGAGCCATACTAACTCGCTGGCCAATTTAAATATGTCATCTAATGGGCTAAACTGATCCAGGCATTGTCGGCAATGCACCACCAGCTTTTTCGGCAATAATGCGCCAGCTAATTCCGGCAATGATGTACCACTAACACTTTGCTTTTTGAATTACTTTTGTACTGGTCAACTTCCGCCAAGTAGCTTACTCTTACAGCGCTTTCTATTTTATTAAATTTGTAGCGCTGGAGGAGTTATGGCTGGCAGGAGAATAGATACCATGGACCTTCGCGAACTTATTCGTCATATTCAACAGACCCCTAGTGACCGGGCCGTCCAAGAGCCACCGGCATTGACCGCCGTACCGTTCAACATTACCGCAAATGGGCCGCGGACCACTCGTTGTTAGAAGATCCTCTACCACCAATTGAACCTCTTCAACAACTGGTTGGTGGGACCCTGTCTCAACCAGCTCCTCCCCAGAATGTTTCGACGGTTGAACCTTACCGAGCGGTTGTTACCGAATTGAGGCAGAGTGGCACTGAGGTAACGGCTATATGGCACCGCCACGCTTTTGAATTCCTCGGCGGCGTTCCTAAGCGAGTGGTTACAGATAATTTAAAGGCAGCTGTTACCAAAACCGATTGGCTGGGAGATGAACCCATACTGCAACTAGCCTACCGGGAATGTGCCGAACACTATGGCTTTTTGATCGCCCCATGTCGTCCGCGCACTCCTGAACACAAAGGTAAAGTTGAATCAGGTGTCCATTTCCTTAAACGCAACTTCCTGGGCGGTCGAATCCCTACCACCATTACGGTTGCTAACAAAGAAGTGCGGGAATGGTGCCTGAGTACGGCCGGAAAGCGAGTGCACGGCACGACTAAACGCTCGCCCCTTGATCTTTTTGAGCAGGTGGAAAAACCGCTTTTGAAAGCTTTACCTCAAGCTTCTTACGATCTGGCTAGTTGGAAAGATCTGACCTTACACCGGGATTGCTACATAGTTTTCGAAGGGTCTTTCTACTCGGCTCCATTCCGCTTGATTGGGCACAAACTGCGAGTTCGGGGCGGTAGTCGGAAGATTAGAATCTACACCCAGCAATACGAGCTGGTAGCGACCCATTCCAAAGCTACCCAGAGCGGTCAGCGTTTTACCCGCCCGGATCATCTACCGCCGCATAAATTACCTGGCCTTCAATTAGAAAGAGAAAGTGTCCAGGCACAAGCTAACAAAATTGGAACAGCCACGGGAGAGGTGGTAAAACGGCTGTTAGAAGATAGTGTTTTGGACCGGCTACCAAGTGCGGGCCGCTTAGTCCGCTTGAAGAACCAGGCTGGGGTTGGCGAAGAGCGCCTGGAAGCAGCCTGTAAACGAGCCTTGAGTTTCGACGAAGCCACTTACAAAACCATCAAACGAATCTTAGAGCAAGGCTTAGATCAGCCACAACCCGATACAGCAGTTTCTAACTCAAAAGAGCAGTTAACTGCAACGACCCAAAACCATTTTAGGGCTCAAAGAGTTCAACCGTCCAGTCGTTTCAAACGGACGGCTGGTGAATTACTGGGCCATCTCTTTAGCTTTGGAGGTGGACGTGGAATTAAATCTAGAACTTCAACCACGGCTAAAACAGTTACGCTTATCTGGCATGCTTGTAACGCTAGAGGCTCGCCAACGCCAGGCTGACGCTGAGCAATGGGGCTATGGCGAATTTCTCTCACGACTACTGGAAGATGAACTAGAGCGGCGAGTTCAAAAACAACTGGCCTTAAGGGTAAAACGAGGCGCGATCCAAACTGGTAAGACGTTGGAAGGTGAGCGTGGGTGCGCGTCAATTTTTTGCAAATCCCGGACGTGAACGTCCGGGCTAAAAACAGTTGAACTGGCTTATTCTTAGCCCGGACGTTCACGTCCGGGTAGGTTTGGCCCTGGCGCAAAAAATTGACGCGCACCCCGTTGGAACCAAGCTTTTTTGCGCTTGACAGCTCTAAAATTTTCTGTTATTATAAGGTCGCGTTCAAGAGTTGAAGACAAAAATAACTTCTCTTGGAGCTTTAACCGCAAAATTTGGAGGCGTGGTGTAGTGGCCAAACATGCATCCCTGTCAAGGATGAGACCGCGGGTTCGAATCCCGTCGCTTCCGCTCTACAACCTAAAACCTTGATGCTCAAGGTAATTAAGAAACTAAAGGCGTAATACCCAATTTGGGTATTACGCCTTTTTTATTGTCCTCTAAATATTATAGCGCGTCGCGTAAAACTACGCCCCTTTAGGGGCTTGCGACCAGGAGGAGCGGTGTTCGCATAAACACCAGACCTCATAAGGGCCGCAGAGAAGTGTCAATTGACACTACACAATCAATTGAACCCTGTGTTATCCAGGTGTCCCTACCCGAACAGGCGAAGAAGTAATTCAACGTCTGAAGCTTCGGGGACAATGTTCCAGAACTGCCAGCCTCAAGGTGGTAATGGACTAGGGGAAGAACTGAAAGGTTGAACAAACGCTCAGAGCCATCTTAAAACCTCGTGAAGGGCAAATGGCAAAAGAGGCTGATATGCCATAACCAAAACGGTAAGTGGGTAGGTCTGTTGCAAGCTCTTTGCAGCAGCGATAACCGAAACTCCCACCGGGGCATAGGCTCCAACCTCGCAGTTCGTAGCTTCTCTGTTGTCAACTGGGTAAGCCCTTTGTACCCGCTCCCAAAAGAACGGTATCCCAATCGTAAGAAAGGGGGACGGTGCAGAGGGTAAAAGAGGTCAGAAAAAGCAAAGGTCGTTCTGTAACGGGACGGATAGGGCCACAAACTAGATTGGAAAATCTGGCAAGTGGAAATACCCAATCTGAAAGGGTGCCGACTTCTGACTGGTCTTGACAGTAAGGAAACTTTTGTAACGATGTAATCTTTGGAGAAGTTAGACGGTGCAAACTGAACAGACCAAAGAGCAAACGCTCCCTTCCTCTAAAGCCGACTATGTCTACTTTAACTGGGAAGATATAAATTGGGGTGGAATGGAAACGAATGTACGCCGTTTGCAAGAGCGAATTTACCGCGCTACTGAAAAAGAGCAGTTTTTGAAGGTTTTTAACCTTCAAAAACTGCTGGTAAGAGCCACTTCGACTAAACTCCTGGCGATCCGACGAGTAACTCAGCAAAACCAGGGGAAACATACCCCCGGTATTGATGGAAAGGTATGCGACACTCCTCAAGACCGGGTCGAGCTTTTCAAGGATGGACTGAGCCTCAAAGGTTACAAACCGCAGCCAGTCAGAAGGGTCTACATCCCTAAGAGTGACGGGCGGCAGAGACCTTTGGGGATACCAACCGTAAAAGACCGGGTAATGCAAGCCATCGTCAAGATGGCCCTTGAACCCGAATGGGAATGTAAATTCGAGGCAAACTCTTACGGGTTCAGGCCCGGAAGAAGTTGCCATGATGCAATCGGGGCTATTTTTACTACCCTCAGTCAAAAGGGAAGTAGCCAATACATCCTCGATGCCGACATTTCCGGCTGTTTTGACAACATTGGTCACGAACCTTTGCTGGCAAAACTGCCACTGTTTACTACAACTATTCGACGCTGGCTTAAAGCCGGAGTAGTGGAAATGGGACACTACACTGACACCGAAGCTGGAACGCCACAAGGCGGGGTGATAAGCCCCCTTCTGGCGAATATTGCTTTGGACGGCCTGCAAAGGCTGTTTGAAGCACAAACCCCACAGGGTAAACCTCTAGCACCAGCCAAAAAGAAAGGTGGGAACAAGGGGATAAGCCTAACGAGGTATGCGGATGATGTGCGCCATTTAACCCATTGTTAGATTCCTTTCCCAGAAAGGAGAAGTTCGGAAGAAATTGACTTCTAGGTCAACCAACCTACCTGGCGGCGAAAGCCAAAGGGGAAAGCAGCATGTTGGTAAAGCGGTAAAGCTCCGAAAACGCTTAGGAGTGAGTGCCGCAAGACCTGCTTGATACGGTGAGAGCTACACTGCCCGATACCATAGTTTCCAGCGATGCAAGCGTACATTCCTCGATTACAGCGTTTAATGCGAGGTCTACCGCATAGGGCTTCTCAGTCGTCGTGGCCCAAACCTTCCGGCGGTAGAGCGGTGAAGAGCGACTTCACTCAAGGGAACGAAAGTGGCACCTAAGTCAGGCTAGTTACGTCTAACAGTGTGGGAATATGGGATGGCCTAAGAGCCGCGAGGCTTACGGTCACGGAGCCTGAATAGTACGTGCGATGCGAAAGCCGCACATTTTGAGTGGATAATGCGAATTATCTCAGGTCAGCTCTCAGACCTGTTCCCAATCTTGCTAGGCTTTACTGGTAACAGTTTAGTCTAAAGCGCAGGGTAAGGTCTAAGGAAGTAGCTTAACTGTAAAAGCCAAACCGGACTAGGGAAAGATTGGCAAGGTGAATGTAAATGAATCCTTGATGAGGCTGCGTCACGGCTGGTCAACGCAATACAGTTGCTGCGTTGATATTGAGATTAAAGAGCCGAAATGAGAATTTCGGTTCAAGGAAACCTGGCCTACTATCAGGTTTCGAGAGAGCCATACATCTCCGCAGTAAAGAGGACACCTAAACCAAGCGCATCTCAAAAGTGGGGAACGCAGTAACCCCAATGAGGTCTGGCTGAGTAAAATCAGTCAGTCAGCCAATCGTAAGAGCGGCCTAACTCCTCAGTGGGAAAGGGAGGTATCAAGAAGCGAAAGCTGCCTGCCGAAAGGAAACGGGAAAGCTAAACAAACAAAGTATAACCGGGCAGATAGGACCAAGGCTTGTCAGCCAGACAAGAATAGGAGATATCCACGCCGAAAGGTGGCTGACGTGATACTGGTCAATTACCCACATTACGAGGTAAAGGTTACAAATCGAGGGAAAAGTTAGATGCAAGATGTAAGCTTAGCAAACGGAACTGAGACACTGCTTGATTGGTCTAAAGTGGATTGGCCCACGGTCAATCGAACGGTGCGTAACTTAAGACAGCGTATATTTAGGGCTACCCAGGAAGGCAACTTCAAAAAGGTGCGCTCACTCCAAAAGTTAATGTTGCGTTGCCAGTCCAATCGCCTCCTAAGCGTTAGAAGGGTAACTCAAATTAACACCGGCAAAAGGACGGCGGGCGTGGACAAGCTGGTAGTGAAAACACCAGCCGCCAGGGGACGATTAGTAACTGAACTGGCTAGGTACAGACCCTGGCAAGCCAAACCCGCCCGTCGTATCTACATACCGAAGGCTCTTAGCAAAATCAAACTAAGGCCATTAGGCATTCCCGTAGTCAAGGATCGCTGTTTACAAGCAATGGTTCTTAATGCCATCGAACCAAGCTGGGAAGCCCGGTTTGAAGGCACTAGCTATGGGTTTCGACCTGGTCGGAGTGGACACGATGCTATTCAAAAGATATATCAGATAGCTCGTCCAAATAAATTGAAGAAATGGGTGTTGGATGCCGACATCAAAGGAGCATTCGATCACATTTCTCATGACTATATTCTACAAGCCATTGGGCCAGTTCCCGGTCGGGAGCTAATCCGGCAATGGCTCAAAGCGGGTTATCTGGAAAAGGAGAGTTCCACCCAACTGAAAGTGGAACACCTCAGGGGGGTGTGATTAGTCCGCTACTTTTGAATATAGCCCTTCATGGTATGGAAGAGGCTTTGGAAGTTAAGTGTTCCAAACGGGGCAACCTCATTGGTAAACGGGCGCTGGTGCGTTATGCTGATGATTTTGCAATTTTTTGTGAGAGTAAAGAAGATGCACAAGCCGCCAAACAAACGCTGAGCCAATGGTTGGCAAAACGTGGTTTAGTTCTATCCGAGGAAAAGACCCGGATTGTTCACCTAAGTAAGGGGTTTGATTTTCTAGGCTTTAACATTCGGCACTACTCAAAACCTAAAACTACTAAAACTGGTTGGAAACTGCTCACCAAGCCGAGTAAGCAATCGGTACAAAAGCTACGTAGTCGGCTCAAAGGCGAATGGTTAGCATTAAGCGGTCAAAACGTCCAAACAATTTTGGCCCGACTTAACCCGATTATTCGAGGGTGGGCCAACTACTTCCGCGTCGGCGTAGCTGCTCAAACATTTAACGAACTTGATAGCTGGATGTACTGGCGTTGCGTTCGCTACGTCAAACGCACTCATCCCAGCAAATCTACGAAGTGGCAACGTCGTCACTATTGGGGAAGGCTGAACTTGGCACGACAGGATAAGTTCGTTTTTGGTAATACTAAAACGGGACGACACTTGCTCAAATTTAGTTGGTTCCCAATAGAATACCCGATAATGGTTAGCGGCAGGTCATCACCGGATGACCCCCAACTAAAGGAATACTGGCACAAAAGGAAGGCCAAAGAAAGCCGCAACCTGAGTGAGAGTAGACAGAAGATAGCCACTAACCAAAAGGGTAGATGCCCAGTCTGTCAAGAAACGTTATTCAACGGGGAGGAACTCCAAGTCCACCACGTTGTACCCCGTTCACAAGGCGGTAAAGACACATACAACAACTTACGATTGCTACATCTATTTTGCCATCAACACGTCCACGCTCAAAGTCCAGAGCTGAAACGTGACAAGCAGGAAGCGCAACCTATGGGTTAGTTAGTGATTTGCTTGAGCCGAATGACTTAAAAGAGTCGCGTTCGGTTCTGAGGGGGCTGAGAGGTAGTGATACCTCTTGGCTACCCGACTCAGCGGTCAGGAAAGCTGGCTACACGGGGAAGTCAGGCAGGTGTTTTGGATACTCAATAAGGGAGGTATGCGAAATGCAAAACGCCAAAACTGTACTGGGTATCCTCCAAGAACGCGGCAAACAAGGATTGCCCCTCAATCAAATGTATCGTCAATTGTTCAATCGAGATTTGTACCTAATGGCTTATGGCAAAATCTACCGTAACAAAGGAGCCATGACCCCAGGGCCAAACTCTGAAACTGCTGATGCAATGAGTCTGGCAAAGATAGATGCCATCATACAAGCACTACGTTACGAACGGTATCGCTGGCAACCAGTACGCCGCATCTACCTTGAGAAGAAAAACTCAAAGAAGAAAAGGCCACTCGGTCTGCCATCGTGGTCGGATAAATTGCTTCAAGAAGTAATCCGCCTGCTCCTGGAGGCGTTTTACGAACCGCAGTTTAGCGACTATTCTCACGGTTTTCGACCAGGCCGGGGCTGCCACACCGCCTTGACTAAAATCTACAAAACCTGGGTAGGTACAAAATGGTTCATCGAGGCCGACATTGCCCAATGTTTTGATTCCTTGTCGCCAGAAGTGCTGATGGGTATTTTAAGCGAGAAGATTAAAGATAACCGTTTTCTCGGCCTCATCGAGAACCTGCTCAAAGCCGGGTACTTAGAAAACTGGCAACATAAAACCAGCTTGAGTGGTGTACCACAAGGCTCAATTGTGGGGCCAGTTTTAAGTAACCTGTATTTGGATCGATTGGACAAATGGGTTGAAACAGAATTACTACCACTTTACAACCGAGGAGAACGTCGCCCTTACAACCCACCTTATCTAAAACTAATGAGCCAA
>JBBQXW010000070.1:0-27208 GCA_038209275.1 Chloroflexia bacterium
CGTAGTTTTTATGCTCAGTTTAACCTGAAGGAACTAAAGATTTTTCGGCCCGAAATTGAAAAGATAGTTGGGGCTGGTTTAGAATTATTGGACTTACGAGAGATATATCCTGAAAAATATGAGCAGCTTTGGAAAGAGCAATATCAAATGCTGCGTGAATTTTCTGAACAAATTTTGAAGAAGGATGATTAATGGCTTTAACACTTGGTATTATTGGTTTTCCCAAAACCGGGAAGACGACGATTTTTAACACCCTAACTCGCGGTCATGCCGAGACCAGCGCCTATGGTGCGGCCAGCACGCCGAACATTGCTTCGGTGAAAGTGCCGGACAAGCGGTTGGATGTACTGACCGAAATGTTCGTGCCGAAGAAAACAACCGCCGCTACTGTCGAATATATTGACGTAGCCGGAATGAACAAGGGCGCGGGCAAAGAAGGGGCGCTGCCCGGCTTGAACGAAATACAGAAAGTACAGACACTGGTTCATGTGGTGCGGGCTTTCGATGACCCGAATTTGCCGCACCCCGAAGGCAGCGTAGACCCGATACGCGATATTCAAACGATGGATTTGGAACTGGCCTTTAGCGACCTGGCAATCATCGAAAAGCGGTTGGTAAGGCTGGAAGATTCGATTAAGAAAACTCGCGGGCCGGAGCGCGAAACTTACGAGCTAGAGCGCGAAGTAATGCAAAAGCTGAACGAGGCTCTATCTTCGGAAATTCCCTTGCGCGACCTCGATTTGAGCGAGGATGAACTGAAGGTTATTCGCGGCTACCAGTTTCTGACTCTCAAGCCTTTGCTCACGATTCTAAATCTGGGCGAAGAACGCGCCGACGATGCCGATAAGTTGCTGGTGGAAGCACGGGCGGCGGTGGGCAAGCACCAGAGTACGGCGGTGGAAGCCTTGCGCGGCAAAATCGAAATGGAAATCAGCCAGCTTGACGACGAAGAAGCCCAGGAATTTATGACCGAACTGGGCATCAAAGAATCGGGCCTGACCAAAATTATTCATATTTCTTATGATTTGCTCGGCCTGATGAGCTTTCTCACGGCAGGGGCGGACGAAGTGCGGGCCTGGACTATCAAGCGCGGTACCCCAGCGGTTAGCGCGGCAGGCGAAATTCATAGCGACATCGAGCGCGGCTTTATCCGGGCCGAAATAGTTAGCTTCGATGATTTGGTCAAGGCAGGCGGTAGCATTCCTGAAGCCAGAAAGCTCGGCTTGTACCGCAGTGAAGGCAAAACCTATTTAATGCAGGATGGGGACATCGTCAATTTCTTGTTCAATATCAATAAAAAATAAGCAACAGGAGCAATAAAATGGCAGAAAGCAACAGCGCGGTTGAAACGGCAAGCGAATTTTCCAGTGCCGGAACTTACGATAACCTGCTTTTCGAGAAGAACACTCAGGGCGTGGCCCGGCTGGTTTTGAACCGGCCCGATTCGCTCAATAGCCTGAGCGGGCCACTGACTAAAGAACTAAGCGATGCCTTCGACCTGATTGCAAAAGATGAAGAAATTCGGGCGGTTATTTTGACCGGGGCAGGGCGCGGCTTTAGTGCCGGGGCAGACCTCAAGGGCGGTACGGGCAACGACCCCGCCGATTGGATTCGGGCCTATTACAACCCGCTTATCGTCAAGATGGGCCGTCTGCAAAAACCGATTATTGCGGCGGTCAATGGCGTAGCGGCGGGGGCGGGTTTCTCGCTTTCGCTGGCTTGCGATATGCGGATTGTTTCGGAAAAAGCCCGCTTTATTTCGGCTTTTATTCGCATTGGCTTAGTGCCGGATAGTGGTCTGGCTTATTTTCTGCCCCGGTTGGTCGGGCTGGGCCGCGCTCTCGAAATTACCGCTACCGGCGAGGAAGTTTCCGCCGCTAAAGCGCTCGAATATGGCATGGTCAATCGGGTAGTCGCGCCCGACCAATTGGATGCCGAAGCCCTGGCGCTGGCAACAAAACTGGCACAAGGCCCAACCTACGCCATCGGCCTGACCAAGAAACTGCTCGGCGACGGGCTGGAACGCACCCTGTCCGAAGTTCTCGAAATGGAAGCCGACGCGCAGCACCTCGCCGGAAAGAGCCGCGACTTTCAGGAAGGGGTGCAGGCATTCATTGAAAAACGCCCGGCCCAATTCAAAGGCCGCTAAAACCAGAAATTAATGGAGCCTCGCCTATTATCCGCCTGCAACTGTATACTAATTTATTACTGGAACGTCACTTGAAAAGTTGAAGAGGTAGTGCAGTTGCTGGCTACCTCCTTTTTTGACCTCTATGTAAGCAAAATCGTAACCTGAAGATGTTATAATAAAATAAGTGCTAAATATTCGGGTTTGGTAGTATAATCAAGGAGTTATTGGCGTAGTTTGTGTGGTGCTGTTTTGTTCTCGATTCAAAGGTGATTGGAATGGGTTTTATTATAGATTGGTTGCAGAATAGTCGTTGGAGTATCCGCACCAAGCTTATGGCCGGGTTTGCCGTTATCTGTCTGTTTCTAGCAATCATTACCGTCCTTAGCATTTTAATTATTGGTGAGCTTGGTAATAAAATAAATCGTACATCCACCGCCCAGGAAGAAGTGGGTCGCGCCCGCTTGCTGGCTTATCAGGCCAGTAAACTGGAAAGCGCGCTGTTTGCCACTAATAGTGATTTGTTAACGCTGGATACCACTACCAACGCTATTCTTAAAGGCGGAACTTACACCAATGATGCCGTGCGTAGTCAACCGGCCCTGGTTGATTTCTATCATCAACGCCGGATTTTGGGCGAAGTAAGCACCGAAATAAAAAGCACCAATACTAACTTTTCGATTGACCAGATGGCCGGCGCTAATCTTTCCAGATTCACTCAACTTTTGGGCAACGATTTTGACCGATTGTTGACCCAGATTGACCAGGTACAGATTTTTATTGTATCATCTCAATACCAGAAAGCCAGCGATGCCTGGAAAACTACTGCGCCTGATTTGAGCAAAGCGCTGGATGAAACCAAGCACTTTAAATCCACCACCGATACAGCAGTCGAGCAAGTGACCCAGGCCAGTCGCAATACGGTAAACGAGGCCAACACTGCCCGTGATAGCGCTCAGTTAGGGCTGGGCATTGCCGGGATAGTAGCCATTATTCTGGCAATTGCTTTTGGCCTGACCTTGACCTCCGCCTTCACCCGTCCGGTTGAGCGACTACGTGGGCGCTTGATGCAACTGGCGGAAGGCGATTTGGTGACAACGCTCGATGTGTCGAACCGCGACCAGTTTGGCGAATTAGCCGATACTTTTAATCAAAGCGTCGGGCGATTAGGGGGGGTAGTCGAGCAGTTCCAGAGTCAGGCTTTGCGAGTGAGCAGTGCCGCCGCCCAGATTGCCGCTGCCAGTCGTCAATCCGCCCTTATCTCGGCAGACCAGGCGGGTGCAGTCGCCGAGGCCACCGTGACGATTGAAGAATTGAGCCACACCGCCCAGCAAATCGCCGAAGCCGCCACTTTGGTAGCGGACGCCGCCGAGCAAGCCCTTAGCAGTGCCAGTGACGGGCAGGATACCGTCCGCACCAGTATTACTGGCATCAATGGCCTTAAATCTCAGGTACAGGATATTGCCAATAAAATTTTGGCTCTCAGCGAACGCTCTCAGCGCGTCGGGCATATAATCGAGCAGATTACCAGTATTGCCGACCAGACCCACCTTTTAGCCCTGAACGCCGCCATCGAAAGCGTGGCGGCGGGCGAAAACGGCAAGCGCTTTGCGGTAGTAGCCGCCGAGGTGAAGAAACTTTCCGAGCGCAGTCGCAGTGCCACCAAAGAAGTACAGGCTGTTTTGAGCGAGATTCAGGGTGCGACCAACGCCAGCGTGATGGCAACCGAACAGGGTATGAAGGATGCCGAACGGGGCGTAGCGCTGGCCCATAAGAGCGGCGATGCCAACGAAAGCATTATTCAAATGGTCGAGCGCACCGTCCAACTTGCCAACGCTATCTCGCTGGCAACCCAGCAACAGCGCAGCGCCAGCGAACAGGTGGTAGCCTCGATGCGTCAGCTTGCCACCGTTATTCAGGATGGCGCAGCTTCGGCCAAACAGAGCAGTTCACTGGCAATTGCGCTGGACGAAATTGCGCTGGAATTGCGCCGCCTTTCCAGCCAGTTTAAAGTGGAAAAGAATGTATTAGTTGAAGATGGCAACAGTTTTGGCGCGGATGGCGGCCCTCTTAACGTCAGTGACGAATTCGGGCATACTATGCCTCTCTTTGTCAACGACCTGGACAAAGACGAAAACGGCTCGAACGAGTCTAAATTTTAAGTGATCTGATTTGAGAAGTTTGAATTTGCTACAATATAAAATAAAGGAACATTCCTCACTTAGCAGGAATGTTCCTTTATTTTATATTTCTGTAACTATGCCACCCGTTGCACTTGTAACCCTGACGAAGGAAGGGTCTCGGCTCTAGCCAAGCACTTGACTTCGGCAACTATAGCAAGTTGCAAAGATATTAGCCCATCCGTAGGGGCGAATCGCATACGCCCTTGACGATTAGGGTGAATGTTCAAGGGCGTATGCGATTCGCCCCTACGCAAAGACCCGGCTCAACTTCAATGCGATTTGCTGTAGAGATGCTTCGTTCCTCACACCCCGTAAAGGGGCGTGACGGGGCTGAGTAGTTGCCTAAATTACGTTACTACGTCTGACCATTACCCGGTTCAGGTGTCTCCGTCTGCCGCGCACTACCTTAAACATTACAAAGCCAAACACTACCACAAATCCGGCTACATAAAAAGCAAAGAGCGAACGAACAGCAGCCTGGATTGGTGTTTCGGGCGGTGCTGGCGGGGTAGCGTAATTAGTAAAATTGACCGCCTTCATGTTTGCGCTTTTGATGTTCAGCGCTTGTACCTGCTGACCGCCTCCTAACCCCGAACGAGGCAAGGCTGGTTGAGCCGACCCGGTTTGCTGGCTGGAAGCAACGGTGTTTGGTACAACTACCGGAGTTGGCGTAGGGGCGGGTTGTTGCACTGTACTGTTTGTGTTGCCAGTATCAATTGCCGAACCGAGAGTATTGTAAGGCTCACCTGTAGCGGCGGTTGGAGATACGGTGAAATCTACCGCGCCGGGCTGAAGGGCTATTTTATCCAGCACACTATTACGGTTATCGGCAATCGCCACTTTTAGCTCGTGCTTGCCCGCGCTCAATTTAGAAATATCGTAGGTCAGGTCTTTGCCGCGCCGAACTTCTCGCCCATCTACATAGGTGACAATCTGATACTCATTGCCAGTCTGGGCCAGCGTCGCTTGTGTTGCATCCGAGGCGCTCAGTTTTACTCGTGCGGTATCGGTGTAAAGGGTTGAACCTTTACTGGGCGTTTCAATCTTTAAGCTATTAGTGCCAGTAAACCAGTTATAGCCAATAATAAGCGCCGCCAGCACCGCCGCTATACCCAACAAACCTAAAATAGTTCTCATATTCCCCTCACTCATGCTTTTTGTTTTTATATTATAATGGCGATTTGCCAACTAATATTTGAACTCAATCATGCAACTATAGGCAAAAAGTGTGCCAGTCATATTAGCAACTTAAATTTAGAGAAATTTTTACAAAAATTTCTCTAAATTTAAAGTAAAAATCAGAAGGGAAAGTAGGAATTAAAAGAGGTCGCGGTCTTGATGATAGGGCTTGCCGAGCTTGATAGAGAGGGCAGCTTTGTAAAGTTCGCGGCCCAGGTAAAAAGCGTGGTTGGCGTTCTCGATTTTGAGTTGGCGAAAAATATTTCGTATCTCACGCTCGTCGGTGCCGCCACAGGCAAAAATCTGATTGTTAAAGGCAAAGATCTGTTTGCCATCGGTGAAGATACGGATGTTGGGGTCGGTAATGCGGGAGTGCATGGCTCTTAGCTGGGTTTCGGTAAAATAGGCCGAACGAAAGGGGGTTTCCTCTTCTCGCTCCTGTTCCACTAATTTTCCCAAAAATGCCTCAAGTTCGGCAATTTCGGTTGGGCCGCGCACCACTTTAACCTGAGTAGTCTGTTCTATCGGGCCTACCTCGCCCCGCGCCCAACCCGGAATAATCATCAAATCCAGCTTTTCGCGCTCTTCTTCGCTTAAAACCAGCTTGTCGGCGATAAAGCGCACCGTCATAAAGGCGGCTACATCTATCGGCAATTCGGCAATCTGGTACTCGAAGCCAAGCCGTTTGCCCAGCTCACTTAAATACTCGTCCAGCCATGCCCCGGCCAGTTTGCCCGTTACCAGCAGAAAACGCGGCGCGGTCAATTCTAGCGCCAATTCTGCGGTGTAGCGCACCACTCCTGCTGCCGCTAAATCAATTTCGTCCAGTAATTCCGCCGTGCTACGTTGCAAAACCGGGTGCATTAGTCCCGGCGCAATCTCTGCCAACGGCGCAAATACAAAGCCGCGCCCCTGCATACGCGGGTGTGGCAGTTGCAAACGCTCCTCGTCCAGCACCAAATCATCGTAAAAGAGCAAATCAACATCAATCGGGCGCGGGCCGTTCTTGAAATTTGGTTGCCGTCCCAGTTCAGCCTCAATCTGCTTTACATAATCTAATAACTCTAACGGACTAAAAGAAGTGCGCGCCTCCGCCGCCATATTTAAAAAGCGCGGTTGCTCGGTATAGCCGACTGGTTCGGTTTCGTACAAACTCGAAAGGCAGGTCAGGTGCAGCCGTCCTCCGGCGCGCATCCGCTCCAACGCCTCATTCAAATTCGCTCGTCTATCCCCTAAATTAGCACCCAGCGCCAGATAAACCGTGTGGCGTAATTCGTCGCCCTCCAACTGGTCGGTTGTACTATTATTATCTATGGTCAACAAATTTCGCCCTTCACAAAGTTTCTAAAAATTTTCGTGGAAAAAGAAAATATCTTGCAAGCTGGATTAATTCTAGCGGTAGCATAATCGTGGCACAGTATTTTTTACTACAGATTAGTGGCGAAAATGCAGGAACACAGATGAACACGGATTAGCACAGATTTTTTTATAGTTGCTGATAAACGCTTTGGTTTGGGTAGTAGCGATTTCAATCGCTTTCGGATGTAATCAATCCGAAAGCGATTGAAATCGCTACTACTTGGAGAGAAAAGCGATTGAAATCACTACCACCAATCAGATTTTCAGCGACCATTCTAAACTATAACGTCATCCGTGTTAATCTGTGGTTCTCTGTGTTCATCTGTGTTCCTTCTTAAATCCTAATTCAACCCTTTCAAAACGTTGCGGGCAATGACGATACGCTGAATCTGTTGGGTGCCTTCGTAAATCTGGGTAATTTTAGCGTCGCGCATGTGGCGCTCGGCGGGATATTCTTTCATGTAGCCGTAGCCGCCGAAGATTTGCAGTGCGTCAGTTGTCACCTTCATAGCGGTGTCTCCGGCAAAGAGCTTTGCCATGCTGCTCTCGCGACCACAGGAAATACCCTTCTCGCGCAGATAGGCGGCGCGTAAGGTCAGTAAGCGGGCGGCATCAATCGCGGTTGCCATATCCGCCAGCATAAACTGAATCCCCTCGAAATCGGTGATAGTAGTGTTAAATTGCTTGCGACCTTTGGCATACTCAAGACAATCTTCGAGCGCCGCCCGTGCAATGCCAACCGCCTGCGACGCAACGCCAACCCGACCCGCGTCCAGCGTATCCATGGTGATTTTGAAGCCGTCGCCTTCCTGCCCCAGCATATTTGCCGCCGGAACGCGCACATTATCATAAAATACCTGCACCGTCGGCGACCCGTTCAGGCCCATCTTGTGAAAGGGCTGGCTAAAGCTCAGACCAGGCGTACCCTTCTCGATGACAAAATCGGTCATGTGCTTGTGCTTGCCCGCCATTTCAGCGTTCGTCAGGGTCGAAGTAACATAAGTTTCAGCTACGCCGCCCAGCGTGATAAAAGTCTTCGAGCCGTTGATAACAAACATATCCCCGTCGCGTACCGCCGTCGTCTTGATACCGGCGGCATCGCTGCCCGCACCCGGTTCGGTGATTGCCAGCGCGCCAAGCTTCTCGCCACTTGCCATCTGCGGCAGCCAGCGCTTTTTCTGTTCTTCGGTGCCGAACATCAAAATCGGCTCTGCCCCCAGCGAAATATTTACGTCCATCACAATGCCGGTGCTGGCACAGGCGCAGCAAAGCTCCTCGACCACTCGCGCAAACAGCACGTAGCTCTGGCCCGCGCCGCCGTATTCTTCGGGGATAGGTAGGCCCATCAGTCCCAGTTCGCCCATCTTGGCAACCAGGTCTGCTGGATACTCGCTCTTTTCATCAATTGCCGCCGCCCTGGGCTTAATTTCGTTGTAGGCGAAATCGCGCACCATTTGCATAATTTCGCGTTCGGTCTCGTTCATTTCAACGTTGATTTCGTCCCTTGAGAAGGGCCTGGTCTGGCTCTGCGTTGCACCTGCCATAATTTTGCGCTCCAATCTTTCTATCTTCTATCTTCTATCTTCTATCTTCTATCTTTCTTCCTAAAAATATTGGTAGCTTTATTTTACTGCAATCCGCCGCGCATTGCTACTTCATCGCCAAAAGGCCCAAATGCCTAAACTGCTTATTAAATTTAACCAAAAATATTTATTCTTCTTCAGGAGGGTTTTCTGTTTCACGGTAAAGCGGGGCAGTTCCTTTTGGGTAAGCCGAAATCGTAAAATGACTATCGCCGATGATTGTTTCTTCGCCATCTTGTTCAAAGCTAGTCGAATTTATCGAGAAGGTCACTTGCTGTCCACTGTTTAGCAAAGGTAGCGCCGAAGAGTTAGCTGGATTGGGGGCGGCGGGTTTGTAGCGCTCGTCGGTATTTTCCAGTTCTCGGATACGGCGACGATAGTTGGTTTTATTGGCATCTACTTCAGCGTCGTAGACTACCGAGCGATTTTTGCCTGTCTCTTTAGCCCGGTACATGGCCGAATCTGCATTCTCAAAAAGCTCGGCGGCAGTTAGGGCATCGTTCGGAAACGAAGCAATCCCGATGCTCATCGTCACCTGGTTCTGCTCTTGCGAACCGATAATTACTTCATCGTTTGGTGCGCCTTGCAATTGTATCGCGCTCATCCGAATACGCTCGGCTACCATAAAAGCTTCGCGTGGCCCGGTATCCGGCAGCAGCACACATAATTCATCGCCACCAAACCGAAAAGCAATATCGGTATTGCGACATTTGTCACGAATAAGCTGACTAATCTCGGCTAACAGGACATCCCCATGCGAATGGCCGTAGAAATCGTTATACCATTTCAAGCGGTCAAGGTCTACAATTAAGAGACTAAGCGGGCGGCGCTGGCGTTCGGCCCGTTTCATCTCATTTTCGATGCGTAGCCAGAATTCGCGCTTGTTGTAGAGTTTGGTAAGCGGGTCGGTGCGGGCCAATAAATCTACCTGTTCAAATAAGTGCGCCCGTTCCGCCGCCACCGCGATTTGTTTAGAAATACTCAGGGCCAATGCAAAATCGCTGCCCCAGAAAGCGTAGGGGCGATAACTGGCAAGGTGTAAGACTGCATACGTAGCTTCTTGAGTTTTAATCGTTACACACAAATGCGATTGAACTCCATCGAACCCTTCAAAAATATTGCAAACTTCATGTCCCGGCAGATTTACCGCCATATATGGTTCGTTCTGGCGGAGTGCTTCGCAATTTAGCGCGGTCTTGTTAGGGTGGCGATAGCGCTGCCGATAGTAAGTTCGTCCGCTCAACACCACGCTAACCGGGTCGTTGCGGCGCATCCGCCGCCGAAAATCTTTATCCTGGCCTATTTCTGGTTCAAAAAAGGCCACTGGATTTTGAAAAGGCTTATTTTGGTTAGGAAAATTATTATTGGGTTGCACTGGTGGAAGCGTTGGTGGGTCGGATAAAGATACTTCCGACTCTGAAATTGCCATCAGTTCCAGTTCCTGGTTTTCCTTGATGGCGTGAATCATACCCAGGTCGAAATTAATTGCATTAGAGATTTCGCCCAATGCCTTGCTGTAAATATCCTCGATGCTGCTCAAGCCATTAATCGCGTTAATTACTCCCAACAAGCTTTCTTGCTGTTGAATTTGCTGGCGCAACTCATCGCTTAAAGCTTTGATGCGATAAATATCCTTGATGGCAATTATGCCCGAAACGACTTCATCTTGCTCGTCTTTAACCACGTTATAGCTGCACGAAACCCAGTTATCTTCGCCCTCGTGGGTTCGTAAGAGCGTTTCTACATTCGGTATTAACTCTTTGTCCCGAAAAGAGCGTTGAAGCGGGCAATTATAGCAGAGCAATTCACCTTCTGGCGAGTGGGGCAATAGTACTTCGCTACAGGTGCGCCCGCGTGCCTGCGCCGCCGACCAGCCAGTTAAATTTTCGGCTCCTTTGCTGAACAAGGTTATTTTAAAATCGCGCCCCACTTCGATGAAGCCATCTACCGCCGCATCCAATACTGCCAGATGGCGACGCTGTTCGCTCTTTAGCTGTTGCATCATGTTCGAGTTCTTGGGTAATGTCGCCAATATATTTGCCAGCATTGAAAGTGCTTCTACATCTTGTGCATCAAACGGGCCGCTCGTCTTGTTCATGACAACGCAAATTTCTTGTGCCTGACCCGCTAACTGAATCGGCAGTATTAAAATATTTTGTACCTTGAGCGATGTTTGCCCCAGCCGACTGAAAGTATGGGCCTGATTGCTATAGATTGGGCGATTCTCGAAAAATGCCGTGCTAAAAAGCTGGTAATCGGTTTCTGTATTTTCGGCGAGTTCAATGTAAAGCTGGTTTATTTCGTTTTCTGGCAAGCCATAAGTGGGTAATACTGGCAGTAGTTTATTGGTGGGGGAGTCGTAGCGCAATATCAAACATTTTTCAACTTCTAAAGTTTCGGCGGTTATTTTGAGTGCCTGGGTTAGAGTTTGTTCTTGAGAGGTAAACAGACTAATAGACCGAGCTAATAATTTTAAGCCTTCGGTATAACGAAAAGCTCTGTTATCATTATTTTTTAAAGAATGTTTAATCATTTCTGACATTAATAGTGGTTGAAGCACTCCTTAAGCTACATCTAACAAAACTCTAAATCCAAATTCTGCTTTCACATGAGTGGCCCATTCTGCTCTTTTGGCGGTTAGTGTTGTATTCTATCATACTACAAATCGAGCGCAATTAAAAGTATACTCCTCAGCCTACTCTTCCTGGTATAGGCTCACTGAGGCCATTATTTATGAATTGAGGGCAAAAAACAGGACTAAAATAGGAGAATCAGAATAGTAATCACGCGAAGAATTGGGCCGCTTTTATTGGTAAGTTGGGTATGATAGTGGATTCGAGAATATCGTCCTTTTGGTAAATCTTTTTGGAAACATAACTACCCTGTTGTAATACGAAAATCTCGATAGTTTTTCGGGAAGGCTTTACAATCCAATATTCTTTTACGCCAAATCTGGCATATAACTCGAATTTGCGATTACGGTCATGACGGGCAGTGCTGGGAGAGCTAACTTCTATCAGTAAATCCGGCGCACCAACGATATTATTCTTTGTAATGATGCCCTTGTTTTCGTTTAACACTACAATTACGTCAGGTTGCACCGTATTGTCTTCATCAAATTTTACGTCACAAGGGGCGCTAAGAACGCTACCTGGCCCGGCTATCTGCACGTAAGTAGTCAAATAATAGGCTATCCAGTTGTTAATTCTTTGATGGTTAGTTTCAGGCGCGGGCATCTGGTATAACACTCCTTCGATGATTTCGTAACGCTTGCCATCATCAGGCAACTTAGCATAAGTCGCATAAGTCCACTGGCCCTGTGCTGCGCCCGCTACATCATCGGCTGGTAGTAAATCTTCTTCCAGCTCTAATTCAACTGTATCAGCTTGATTTACAACATTGGTCATTGTTATACCCCTTGCAATTGGCGATTTGAAATCTTGTTGTATTTTATCATACGCTAATTAAACGGAAATCCCATTGGCGGAGCAATGTCCTAACGCTAATTAAACGGAAAATCCATTGGCGAAGCAATGTCCTACAATATCTAATTGCTTTTGCTACTGTTCTGGTTAGAGTCTAGTGGGGCAAGCACCGGGCGGCGAAAGAGCAGGTAGCTGCCCTGAAAAGGCCCGCGTCCTTGCTGTTCCCAGAAAGTACGGACGTAGCCATAGGTGGGCGTGATTTTGGCGAGTTCCCAGCCGACTTCGCTCATTTCAGCCACGACTGCATTAAACCGGGCTGCTAGTTCTTCTTTGCGAAGATGGCGGCGGGTGTATTCCCAACTTGACATAATTATGCAGTAATAAAGCGGGCCTTGCCAAATCAGCGTGCTGTTGATACAACAACCTGATTTGGCAAGGCCTGGCGCTAAAAATCTAGCCTATCCGACCTTCGACTATGTTCCAATCAATGTTGGAAATGAAGGATTCGATGTATTTAGGTCGCTCGGCTGGTTTGTAATCCAGCAAGAAGGCGTGTTCCCACACATCCATTACCAGAATCGGCTTGAAACCAGCCGGGTTGCCATCTTCGTGCAACGTAACCCAGTGATTCGAGAGCCGCATGGTGAAGGGGTCCTGGAAGGTAATCGCCCAGCCTACGCCGCGCATCCCACCAACCTTGACAAAATCGGTCTTCCAGGTGTTGAAATCGCCAAAGCTGGTATTAATCGCCTGCATTAATGCGCCACTTCCGCCGGGCTGACCCTGCCCGTTGGCGGTCATATTCTCGAAATAATACTCGTGCAACCGCATCCCGTTGTATTCAAAGCCCAGGCGACGGGTTAGTTCAGCGAAAGCCGGGTCAGCGCTGCCCGCCTTGCCGTTGCCAATCATACCGGCAATCTGCTCGTTCAGCAGGTTGGTGTTGGTGACATAGCCTTTGTAAAGCCCAAAGTGAGTTTCCAGTGTCTTGTCCGAAATGCCGTTCAATCCCGAAAGGTTAAAATCCTTTGCGGTATAAGTTTGCGCTACAGTCGTCACGGAATTCCTCCTTGCTTACTAGCCTTTATTCAAATAATCAAATCATTAAACAATCAAACATTTACTACATTACTTTACTGCTGTTCCTTCAACCATCCGGCGCTAGTATAATCCTTTTAGCCGACTTGTCAAGAAATTTTACCTTGTCCCAGATTCAAAATGCCTGGAACACAGATGAACACAGAGAACCACAGATGAACACAGATTTATTCAAACTTCGAACAATCAGCTGACGGAGCAGCATTCTACAATCCGGCCTGCACCTGTGGGACATTGCTCCGCCAATGGAAAATCAGCTGACGGAGCAGCATCCTACAAAAAATGCCTTCACTTTAAATCCTACTCGTGCTTAAATTTAATGTTCATCCGTGTTCATCTGTGCTAATCTGTGTTCCTTCCTAAAAATTTATTTGGCCTGATTGCCGCATGGGTAGAAAAGCGGTTATAATAGTACCAGAAAGAAAAGAAAAATTTATCAGAATTGATAAGAAAGCGAACGTTAGACATGTTGAACCAAAATTCGGTAGGTGGCTTGATTGAGCGGGAGCGCGAACAGATTTTTTTGCAGGGTGCGCTTGACGCTTTGCGGAGTGGCAACCCTGAAATGCCTAAAGCTATTTTTATCACCGGGCCTGCCGGGTCGGGCCGCAGCGCCTTGTTGGATTTAGTGGCGCAACAGGCCCGCCACAGCATCCAATTTGCCGCCGAGGTTTATTGCTGGCCCGCCAACCAGGACGGCATACCTGCCCTTGCCGCTTTGTTCAGTGAGGACGAAACTAGCCCGCTCTATCCTTATTTAGGCACCTATCGTGACCGAGTTCAAACCGCCGCCGAACTGGAAAGCCGGGTCGAGCAAATTCAACTGGGGTTGGGCCTGCCCGACTTAAAAAAATTGGCCTGGGGAGTAGAGCAGGACGAAGGTCGCTATCGGGCAGTCCAGGCTTTGCCACCGAGTGCGCTGCACTTTTTGTTGCGCCGCCTCTATACGATGTATACGCCCAACCAGCTTAGTGAACAGGCCGCCGCTTTTATCAAAACCGGGCTGGAACATATCATTCAGCTAAACGCGACCAACCTGGGCCAGCTTCGCGTTTTTGTAGAGGAAGAATTGCGACCTCAGTTTCGGACGGATGAGTGGGAGTTTTACCTGCGCCCCGATGAAACGCTGGCTAACGATTTGGCAAGCAGTATTAATAGCTATGTAGATAAAGAACGTCCATTGGTGCTGCTTTTTGATAATTATCGGGCGGGCGAAGGTGACCGCTTTTTGCGCCCGCTAATTGAGGCTACCCGGCGCACTCTATGGATTTTCGCTACCGAACCATATCCAGCCTGGGCCGAGAAGCTAAGTCATCCGGCGGTTTTGCGACTGGACGGCCTGACCGGGCATGGGGTGGCGCTATATTTTGAGAAAACCTATGGTCGCGCTCTCACACCCGAAGAATTAGTCTGGCTGAACACTTTGACCCGTCAATCCCCTTTGCCGCTTTATATTGCTGCCGATTTATATGCCCACGGAACAAGTGCCGCCGATTTGGATGCCGCCGTTGGTCGCACTGCGGGCGACCCGTTGGCGGGGCTATTCCTTTATTTTGTGGAAGAAAGTGGGCGCTTGAGCGATGAAGAGCGCCACCGCCTTTATAGTATGGCAATTTTGTGTAACTCAAATCCCGATTTTTTAGGTGAATTTGAAAAGGCGGTCAAAGCGGCAGGCTATCCCTACGACTTTGAATTGACCAACCGCTTGTTTGAAACTTATCCCTGGTTAGCCGAGCAAGCCAATCGCCTTCAATCTTCTTCTGAACCGAAGTTGCATCCTGCCTTGAAAGAGCGGTTACGGCTTTATCTTATGCTGGAACAGCGGCGCTTTTCGCGGCCTGTCCAGGAAGGTATTCTTGAACCAGCCCGCAACGTCGCCCTGGCTATCCTCACCGCCATCGAAGAGCGCCTGGTGGCCCAGGAACAGCAGGGTAGCTTGCAGGCCCGCGCTACCGACGAGGAGTGGGGCGTGGCGGTTGGCGATTCAGCTTATCATCGTTTTTGGCTGGATGAGGGGGTGGGCTGGGTCTTTTTGTTACCACGCTGGCTGATGGCCTTTGCCTATAATCGCCCTCTGGCCCATCAGTTACTGGGTGTTGCCGAAAGCATGAAGCAAACTTTCTATACCGAAGGCCGCGAATTATTGCCTTATCTGCGTACCCTGCTGCAAGATAGCTATCTGGCGGGCCGCAAAAGTTTGGATGACAAAATCAAGGCGCTCGAAGAAATGGACAAACTCGGCAGCAGTGGGCGGGGACGCTGGTTTCGCTCCGAGAATTTGGGCGTGCGGCCCACCAGCAAAGGTAGCGCCGAAGCCGAATTGCGCGGTATTCTAAAATGGGCGCAGGCACAGGTTTACGAAGAAGCGGGACAATACGAAAAAGTCGCACCGCTTTATGAAGAAGTGTTGACTACCAACGTCGAAATGCCCGAACTAAAGAAGGCTGCCGCCCACGCCGCCCTCTATCTTGCCATGCGCTACCGTCTTCGCAATGCCCATGAAAACGCCTACAGCGCCCTCTACCGGGCCGCCGAACTAAACGACCAGCAGCACGCCGGGGTTCAGGCTCTCTTCTGGCAGTCTGTTCGGCTGACCCGCTACGATACCGCCCTCAAAGCCGCCGATGCTCTTTCCGAGCTATCCGACCCTGACGCAGGTGTCTTTATGCTTTTTGCGCTCTATGCTCTGGGCCGTCAGCCTGAAGCCCTGACCGAAGTACGTACCCTGGTGGCTCAACCTGCCACCGATGCCGCCACCCTCCGCGCTTCTCTCGTGGCGCTGGTGCGCTACGCCACGCTACCCGAAGATACAGCAGAGCTAACCGCTATCTTGAATGAAATTAAATAGTTATCAGTTATCAGTTGTCAGTAAAAACTGACAACTGATAACTGATAACTGATAACTGATAACTTAGAAAGTATTTTGAATGACTGAAAAGACTAAAAATTCTCAGCCGGGAGCGGGTAAATCTATGAACCGCTCTCTGGTATTTGGGGCGGCTTTTGTGGTTGTGCTAGTTGTGGCTTTTATTGCGATTGCTGTTATTAGCGCAAACGGGGCAGCCGAGACAGCCGCCCCCGCCAAACTCGAAGGTGTGGCCGCCGAAGGCAAAGCGCTCTTTTTGGAGAGCAATTGTGCTACCTGTCACCCCGCCGAAGGCCGCAAAGGTGGCATTGGCCCACGTCTTAGCACTACCGGCTATAGCGATGAGTCTTTTCGCAACATTGTGCGCAAAGGGCGCGGTTCGATGCCGTCTAACACTCAACTCACCGACGACCAGCTAAACAAAATCATCGCTTATGTTCGCGCTCTCAAACCAGCCTAGACAAGCTCCTTCCTGGTAAATCTGTAGGAGAGGGCTGCGCCCTCGATTTTCCCATGTCACCAAAATCGAGGGTGCAGCCCTCTCCTACAATGAAATTTGTCTTTGCCGTAATACAGCACCCATGTTAGCAGCATCACAGACAGGTTTACCCGCAACCGCTATCATGATTGCAGTTATCCACTACATCCAACTTCATTGCACTACATTCCCCGCCTTTTTAAGTTTTCTAGTTTTTAAGTTCAATCGGAATTTTTGCTTGCGTATGGGCTAAAGCCTGAAAAACTTAATATCTGGAAATTTTAGCTAAAATTTCCAGATATTAAGAAAAAAGAAGAATGTAAAAGTGGCTACACTGGCAATGGGACAAATTCGGACTTTCGATGGACGCTACCAGCTTGAAGAAGTAATCAGCGCCGGGTCTTTCAGTACCGTCTACCGCGCCTTAGACCGACAGAGCGGCAACCCGGTTGCCCTTAAAATAATCGCACCCCGCTTGCGCGAAAGCCGCCTCGATGTCTTTTTGCGCCTTCAGCACGAAGCGGTTATTCTGGCCCGCCTGAATCATCCAGCTATTGTGCCAATTGATTACGTCGGACAAAGCGACGGTCAATTTTACCTTGTCACCCGTTATATTCCCGCTTCCACTCTCGCTACCCTGTTGGCTGAGTCGTCCGTCGTCCGTCGTGGCTGCATTAGCCCACCCGACGGGGTGCAGTCGTCAGTAATTGAGCTGGTGAAACAGCTTGCCGATGCGCTGAGTCATGTTCATGCGCAGGGGATTATTCACCGGGATATTAAGCCTTCTAATATACTGGTGCTGGAAAGCCCCGACGGGCCGCAAGTACGGTTGATTGATTTCGGGTTGGCCCAGTTGCGCCGCCTTCGCTACGAGCAGACCGAAGAAACCGAAGAAGCCAACATTAGCAGTGCCGCCGCCTATCTTTCTCCCGAACAGACTGGGCTACTCAACTGGCCCATAGATAGCCGTTCCGACCTTTATTCACTCGGCATTGTTTTTTACCAGATGCTGAGTGGGCAACTTCCATTCAAAGCCGATAATCTTTCCGGGCTGTTGCACCAGCATCTCGCCCGTCGCCCGCCCTCGTTATGCCAGATTAATCCGGCCATTTCGCCTGCTATCGAGCAGATTGTAATGAAGCTGCTGGCGAAAAACCCTGACGAACGTTACCAGTCGGCACTCGGTTTGCTGGCAGATTTGCAACGCTGTAGCGACCCGCAAGATTGCCCCGATTTTGTGCCGGGGATGAGCGACCTCCGCACCGGGCCACTTACGGCGGGTGCGCTGGTCGGGCGCAAAACCGAACTAGCCGAATTGCGCGGGGCGCTGGCCCAAAGCTGCGGCGGGCAGGGCCAGGTAATTGTGCTAAGTGGGCCGTCCGGGATGGGCAAAAGCCGCCTGGTCGAAACGCTGGCTGAACCCTTAGCTTTAGCGGGTGGCTTCTTTTTACGTGGCAAATCGGGTCTGCCTGACGACGCAGTTTCTTTGCCTTACAAACCGTTTGGCGATATTGTGTCAGCCTACGTAGACCGCTTGCAAACGCTGCCCGAAGCCGAGCGCCAGACCCGCCGCGACCAGCTACGCCGCCAGCTAAATTTGCTTGGCCCCCAAATCTTTTCGGTTGCCCCGGCTTTGCGCGCTCTGTTCGAGAATGAGGCCGAGCCCACTCTTGCGCTTGCTGCCGTGCCAGAACCAGAGCGCCAGGAAAACCGCTTTCGGGCAATGCTGGCGGATTTTCTGTTTGAACTGGCGACCCCGGCCCATCCGCTCGTGTTGCTGCTGGACGATTTGCAGTGGGCCGACCAGAGTAGCCTCGCCCTGCTGAACACTCTTATCGCTCGGCTTGAGCAGGGTTATTTCCTGCTGGCGCTTTGCTACCGTAGCGAAACCCCCGCCCTGCAACAACTTTTCGCCGCTTCGTCCGTCTCTAATCGCGTCCAACGCCTGAAACTGAGCGGGTTAGGTTCTAGCGAAGTTACCGCTTTGCTGGAAAATTTACTTGGCCCGGAAGATACTACTTATTCGCAGGTCTGTAGTGAATTAGGTGGACGGCTCTATCGGTTGAGCCAGGGCAACCCGCTTTTTGTCCAGGAAGCAGTCAAAACGCTGGTGCGGCAGGGTACGGTAAAATATTCCAGCCAGGGCTGGTATTATGTCGCCGACCATCCGGCTAATTTAATCTTGCCTGCCAACGCCGCCGAAATTTTGCTGCAACGGCTGGATGAACTTCCTGCCGCTACCCGTCACTTTTTCGCCTGCGCCGCCGTGCTGGGCCACAACTTCACTTTTGAGCATTTACAGACCTTGCTAAAAAATGCGAGCAGTACCGAAATTATTCAGTGGCTTGAAATGGGTCTGCGTGAGCAATTTCTTTTTGAAACGCCCGACCAACCCGGTTGCTATGGCTTTTCGCACGACAAAATCCGTGAGGCTTTTTATACTGCGCTATCGCCCGCCGAGCGGCGCAATTTGCATGAGATAGCCGGATTAACGCTGGAAGCCGACCACTCCGGCAGCGTTTACAATCTGGCGACCCATTTTTTGCAAAGCGATAATGCTGAACGCGCTGCCCGTTACGCCGTCCTTGCCGGAAATCTGGCCGAGCAAACTTATGCTTATGGCGATGCGGCGCTGTATTACGAAAAGGCGCTGGCTCATGCGCCGCGCCCCGGTCAAACCAATCCTTATGTGGATTTTGACGAATTACGCGAAAATCTGGCGAACGCCTACGTCTGTCTACGAAAATACGATGAAGCCGAAAAACTATATCAACGGCTCATTAAAGAAGCCAAAACCGCTTCGCGGCTGGCCCGTTACGAGCAGAAATTGAGCAATGCCCTCTTTTTGCAGGGCGATTTGGCGGCGGCAGTCGAACATCTGGAACAGGCGCTACGGTTGCTGGGCGAAAACCGTCCGCGCCACAAAAGCGGATTGGTCTGGTCGGTGGTCAAACAAGGGTTGATACAGGCCAGACACTCCTTGCATATCGCCCCGTTCGTGCCACGCGAGAAGATGCGGCCCGAACAACTGGATGCGCTGCTGATTTACAGCCGCTCCAATTTTATGCTGCTGTACGAAATGTTGCGCGGAGCCGATATTCATTTGCGGGCGCTCAATCTGGTCGAACGCTTCGATGTGCCGGAGGAGCGCACTCGCCTCTACGCCGAACACGGTTTGCTGACGGCGGCAGTCGGCTGGCAGCGCCGCAGCCGTCAGTATCTGGAACGGGCCGAAATTCTAGCCAATCGTTATGATGATAAGCTGGCTCTTGTCTATGTCTATCTCTTCCGGGGCATGGCGGCTTTCTTTCGGGGCGATTATCGTACCTGCCTGGTCTGGATTGAGCAGGCTCTACCCATCGCCAAAACGCTGGAAGTGCTGGGCGTGCTTCAGCTACTTCATAACCAGCAAGCCGCCTGTTATTTTAACCTGGCCGATTTGCCAAACGCTAACGCTACTCTCAAAATTCAAGCAGCTTTAACACGCGGTCTGGATGATACCTTTGACATCAATTTTATGCAACCCGCCATCGAGTTGCTGAACGGCAACCTTGAACAAGCTGAAGTTCAGGCCGAACGCCTCTTGCAAAAAGCCCGCCAGATGCACCTTACCATCGTCGAAATCTTGATGGAAGCGAATCTGGCCCAGATTACGCTCGAAGCCGGACGCGCCGAAGAAGCCCGCCGTCATGCCTCGCAAGCTGTCGAACTGGTGCGCCGCCATTCCTTCCGTCTCGAACAGGTTATGCTGGTCTACCCGTGTCTTGCCGAAACCTATCTAGCTACCGTCTCTGGTAGGGGCGAGGTCTCCTCGCCCAATTCCCCTGACCCTGATTTAATCACGAAGGGCGGGGAAACCCCGCCCCTACCGAAACTGAGGCGCGGCGCGAAGGGCGGGGAGACCCTGGAATTAAGGCGAATGGTGCGAGAGGCGTTAAGCCGCACGCGCTTTTTTCCCAATCATCAGGCTTACGCCTGGCGGGTGGCGGGGCAGGTTGCCTGGGCCGAGGGAGAGACCAAAGAAGCTGAAAAGTGCTGGCGCAAAAGCTTGAATGTTGCCCAGCGCCTGGGCCAGCGCTACGAAGAAGCCCGCACTTATTATGAGATAGGGAAATCCATTGGCGGAGCAATGTCTCACAGTTTTGATAGGGGTGAGGGGAAATTAATTGGCGGAGCAATGTCTCACACTTCCGACTCGCACAAGCCTGACTCCCAGAAATCAGATAGTCAAGGGCTGTTAGCAAAGGTGACGCGGGAGCGCGGGCGTGATTATTTGCGGCGGGCCTTCTTGCTTTTCCGGGAGATTGGGGCGACTCGTTATCTGGAAAAGATTATCCGGCTTGCGCCGGGCGCAGCAAGCGAAACCTCAATTCAGACTGAGCCTGCTGCTACGCTGCCCGACGAGGCGAACTTGCATCGCGAACTGGTGCGACAGCGACGATTGGCTGGGCTAGTAGAAGTGGGCCGCGAAATCAGTGCCATCTTAGACCTTGACCAGCTTTTGGAACGTATTCTCACGGTAGTAATGGAAGTACTGGGGGCGGAGCGCGGCTTTGTGTTGCTTTACGGCGAAGATGGGCAACTTAACATCAGGCTGGCTCGTTCGCTTAACCAGGACTTGACCACCGAACGTGAGACGCTCAATCTTTCGGTTATTCGTGAGGTGGAGCAAAGCGGCGAACCTTTGCTGATTGAAGATGCCCGTACCGACCCGCGTTTTAGTAATCAACTCGGTCTGAATTCCGAGGTGCGCTCGGTGGTGTGTGTACCTCTGGTCGGACGGGTGCAGTCCATTGGCGGAGCAATGTCTTACAATTCCGATAAGGGTGAGGGCAAGTCCATTGGCGGAGCAATGTCCCACAATCAGAATGGTCGGGCTTGTATGGGGTTTTTGTATGCGGATAATCGCCTGATTGATAATTTGTTTCGGGGCGAAGACGAGCATTTGTTGACGCTCTTTAACGCTTTTGGCGGGCAAGCCGCTATCGCCATTGAAAATGCCCGGCTGTTTACCGCCGAGCAGGAAGCCTTGCGCCAGAAAGAAGCGACCCTGGTTGAATTGCAAATCAAAAACGAAAAATTGCAGCAAGCCACCGAAATGCTTTTGGACGATGATGCCGATTTGCGTTCGATTGTTTCCGAACAGTTACACAATGTTCTCAAGCACCGCACTTCGCAACTACAGAGCCAGTTGCAGCAATTGCAGCGCCAGCTAAACAAAGCCGAAGCAGCCCCGCCGGAACGGGAGCAATTAGTTGCGCCCCTACAGCGAATGTTAGCGACTGTCAGGGAACTTTCGGACGGGTTGCGCTCCACGCAAATGCTGGTTGAAGATGCTTTTCATCGCCGCACGCTGGGCTTGCTTATGCACTTGCGTCAGGCCGTCGAAGATTTGGAGAATTTGCACGCCGAGTCGCCCATTCGGGTTAGCTGCCAACTGGCGGTGCTGGAAGAATTGCTTGGCCCTTCCCCCGAACGGCTGGAAGAAAGCGAACTGGGTAGCCGCCTGTGCGATGTAATTGCTTCCGCCGTCACCCAGGCGCTGCTCAATGCTTACGACCATTCCGAAGCCACCGAAGTTTCCGTCGTCAGCGCCAAAGATGGCAGTTATCTGTCAATCGCGGTGATAGACAACGGACGCGGTTTCGAGGTTGCCGCCATGCCAGCTCACACTCGCAGCCTCCGAAAACTTATCCGCAAGGCCGAATTGCTGGGCGGCGAGATAATTATTACCTCCGCGCCGGGCCAGGGTACGCGCCTGGAATTGCGTCTGCCTCTGACTAAAGTCGAAGCGGTAATGGGGGAACTGAAGTAGGGAGCGCCTATTTTGGCAAAGGTGAATTTTGGTAGGGCGAATCGCATACGCCCTTTAGACCTGGCACCGTGTTTGAGGGCGTATGCGATTCGCCCCTACGGAGGTTAATTTCGGCGCTCCCCTGAAGTAACTCCCCAGCCGTCATAGCGATTTCAATCGCTACTACCAAAGCGAAAACCCTGATTTAATAAGGTACATAAATTATGAAATTAGTAATTACTGGTGGTTCAGGACAGGTCGGTACAATTTTAGCCCGCGCTTTTCATCAAACTGGTCATGAAGTGGTGGTAGTCAGTCGTAAACCAGTTCCCGCCCGGTGGCAAACAGTTCAATGGGATGCCCAAACGTTGGGAGACTGGACAAAAGAGCTTGAGGGGGCAGAAGCGGTTATAAATCTGGCTGGTTATACCGTCAATTGCCGCTACAATGTTAAAAACCGCCAGCTTATTAAAGGTTCACGAGTACAATCTACTCGGCTCGTGGGCGCGGCGATTGCCCAGGCTTCTCGACCACCCCATGTCTGGCTTCAGGCCAGTACCGCCACTATTTACGACCATCGCTACGATAAAGCTAACGACGAAGCAAGCGGAATAATAGGCGGTTCACAGCAGAACGCCCCCGATAGCTGGCGCTTTAGTCTGGAAGTAGCGACTAGCTGGGAACAGGCCATGCACGAAGCGAAGGTTGCGACTACCCGCAAGGTACTTTTGCGCTCGGCCATGGTGATGAGTGCCGACCAGGGCGGAGTGTTTGACGTGCTACTGCGACTGGTGCGCTATGGGCTGGGCGGGAAAATGGGTAATGGGCAGCAGTATATCTCGTGGATGCACGAGCAGGATTTTGTTCGGGCGGTAGTCTGGTTAATCGAGCATGAAGAATTAGAAGGGGCAATTAATCTGGCTGCCCCTGCGCCCTTGCCTAACGCCGAATTTATGCGAATTTTGCGAGAAGCCTGGGGTATGCGGGTGGGCCTTCCGGCTACCGAGTGGATGCTGGAAATAGGCGCATTGGCCTTGCGAACCGAAACCGAGCTAGTTCTCAAGAGTCGCCGGGTAGTGCCGGGCCGTTTATTAGAAAGCGGCTTCAGTTTTGATTTCCCCGAATGGGCCGAAGCCGCCCGCGACCTCTGCCAGCAGTGGCGAGAAAGGAGCCTTCAGGACAAACATTCATCAAAAGTATGAAATTGACTTTAATTATAGACTGCCAAAAACAGTCGAGCGCGGTAGGGGCGAATCGCATACGCCCTTTTGACCTGACGTAGTGTTCAAGGGCGTATGCGATTCGCCCCTACGAAAAGTCACCTCTGCAAAAATAGGCACTTCCAACCTCAAAATCCATCTCGACTCGCTCCCTGTTTTGGTGTAGAATTGGTTCGGCAACTAACAGCGATTAACCTTCTCGCGGCGCAGTTCCTTTTCCTGGCTCGTGTAACCTGACGACTCGTTTAAGTTCATAAGGAGAGTATAATGCGGCTCACCCGACTTCGCGTTTTGCTGCTGTGTAGCGCGCTGCTACTGGCGGCCCTGCCCCTGACCTCCCTGTTCGCTCAGACTTCCGGCCCTTCTGTCACTATTCCGATTGTTAACTTTAGCGATTATCATTCGCACGCTATCCCCTTCTATTCGGAAGGGCAAAATAACCAGGCGGGTATCGCCCGTACCATTGCCTATCTCAAGGCTCAGAAGCAGAGCAATCCCAATACGCTGATAGTATCGGGCGGCGATACCATGAATTTGGGAACGCCGACCTGGAGCGACGAATACAAGTGCATGGAATGGCCCTGGTTCAACGACCTGATTGATGTAATGGCGCTGGGCAACCACGAATTTGACTACGGCGCGGATAATTTCAAGCAGTGCCAATCGAGTGCCAAATACCCGGTGCTAAGTTCTAACTTTGTAAACCCGACCACCAAACAGCCTTTGCTGACGGTTGACAACAAATCTTACTGGGTCAAAGAAATAAACGGTGTTAAACTGGGCTTCTTTGCACTGGCTGGTTCGGATTTTGACAAACTAATCAAGCCCGAATTGCGCCCTTCTGGTGGTATCTTCGATGACCGCATGGCGGTTGCTAAACAGGTCGTTTCCGATTTGCGCGACAAAGAAAAAGTTAACGCGGTTATTTACATTGGTCACTCCTACCGCGAAGATGACGAAGCAATGGCTAAAGCCGTAAGCGGCATTGATGTGGTGCTGGGTTCCCATTCGCACTACAAAAGCGAACTGACCAAATTTCCCGGTACGCAGACCTGGTTTATTTCGCCTTTCCAGTACCTGACCTATCTCTCTAAAGCCGAACTGGTCTTTGAAAATGGCAAGCTTGCCAACGTCAAGGGCCAATTGGTCAAGATGGACGCTTCGCAGCCCGAAGACCCGGCCATCGCTGCCCAGGTACAGAAGATGCAAAAAGACCTCGAAGCCAAGCGCCCTGAACGCTTCAAAGTATTAGGGCAGGCTGGCGTTGAATTAAGCGATGCCAATATCTCAACCGACGAGTCGCTGCTGGGCAACTGGGCCATGGATACAGTGCGCCAGGCGGCGGGGACACATGCGTTCTTTTCGACTTCTTCGTCCTTCCGCGCCTCTATTCCGCCAGGGCCAATTACCGTCGAGAATTTCTTTACCGCTATTCCCTACAAGAACAGCATTGTCACCTCGGAAATGACCGGGCAGCAATTAGCCGAATTGCTCGACCTGAACGCTTCAAAGCGCGGCTCGGATAGCTTTTCCCAGTTAAGCGGGGTGCGCTTCAAGCTGGACGGTAGCAAGGCCACCAATGTGCAGGTGCTGGCTGACCCGGCCTCCGAAAGCGCGGGTTATTTGCCGCTCGATGCGTCCAAGACTTATAAAATTGGTACAACTGACTTTCAGGCCAAAATCGCCCCCGGCTACAAAGACCTCTTTGCCAAAGTTACTAACCTGACCGATACCAAGCGCGACATCGGGACGCTGCTGACTGACACCATCCAGAAGGGTGTGCCAATTACCGCTAAACTGGATGGGCGTATGAGCAATAGTGTTCCGGCGGGTGGCGCTCCGGCGGCTGGGTACGGTGGTGGTCATAGCCATGCTTCGCTGTCGTCCGCATATGGCCCAACTAGCGACGGCGAAATTCCCTGGTTATTAATAATTTTGCTGGGGACGCTGGAAGTGGCGGCGGTTTCGCTGGGGATGATTACCTGGCAGCGTCGGCGACGGGCGCGACGTTTGAGGTAAACACAGAGTGATGGCAAAGGCGATAATCCATTGGCGGAGCAATGTCCTACGAAAAACCGATTTTACTTTGAGTTTAGCGTAAGGACGGCGAAAATTTGACTCTCGCCATTACTAATCAAATTACTCAAACTAAAACGGCTGCCGGGTTGCTGGCAGCCGTGGCTATCGAGTTGCCCGAAGCAATCGCCCAACAATTAACGGCATTTCGGACAATCTATGACCCCGGCTATTTACCCGCGCTCCCTAACGGCGGCGCACATCTGACCTTGAAAAGGCCGGACAAAACGCTCTGCCCAATAGACTCGGTTTTGCAGCACCTGCGCCAAATCCTGAGCAAACTATCTGCCCCTCAAATAACCCTGAATGGCATTAGCATTTATCATAGTTCTAACGAAAGCGCCATTTTCTTGCGCGTTCAGCCCGATCCGGCTTTGCTGGAACTGCATCGCCAGTTGCACGAAGGATTGCGCGGCTGGTTTGCCCTGGAAGCGCCTTTTGAAAATGATTACTTTATTCCTCATATTACCCTGGCAAACTGGCTGACCGACCAGCAACTAGCGGCTGCCACCGCCGATTTGCGAAAGAATAATCTGCTCGATTTTCAGCAAACCTTCTACGGTACTGAAATTAGCATCGCCACCAGCCCGCTTGCTGCGGGAGCAAATGCCCAACGCTGGCAGCGCCTGGCTACTTTTTCTCTCGCTCTTTCTACTCAGGCAATATAAAGAATTAACTTTTTGGTTATGGTAGGGGCGAATCGCATACGCCCGGTTGACCTGACGCTGTGTTCAAGGGCGTATGCGATTCGCCCCTACTTCTCTGTAATCTGCTGTAGGCAGTACGTGAAAATCCTGTTAGGCTTTCAGGCTAAACCTGTCGTACTCGTTCCTGGTACTGGGTTGGCACTAAATCCAGATATTCTTGATGACGGCGGATATAGGCTGCCACAAAAGGACAAAGCGGAATAACCTCAAGTTGCTGGGTGCGGGCCGTATCCAGGGCGGTACGCACCAGCACGCTGGCAACGCCATGCCCTTCCAGCGCCTCCGGCACTTCGGTGTGGGTGAAAATAATTTTCTGCCCCTCCCGTTGGTATAGTGCGACTGCCCTCTCTCCGTCGAACAGGGCTTCAAAGCGCCCCTCGGCTTCGTTGTTTGTAACCTCTATTTTATTGGCTTCGTCTGCCATAAAAACCTCCTGCTTTTCTAATTCTGCTACTCGTTTTAAGGATTACTCAGCTTAACATGCGCTGGCTCAGAAGGAAAGCCAGGGAGATAGTTTTCTGTTCCCTAGTACTTTTCTCCTATGACCCTTTACACAAAAAGTAACAGCCCTTATACTAGATAAAGTGTAAGGGTTAGTGTACCCTTTTTATTTGCCTGTACAAATTCCTCTATAATCTTCCCCTGGTATCCGAAACCCAACGGGTACTTGGTGGTTTTTTTAGTTACGATTTAGCTTCAACTCCTAAAAACAAGCTTATTATCAGATTCGTACCAGATAGGTCGAAAAGACAGGAGATAAAAATGGAATCTTTTCCAGTTAAGGAAGAACAAACCGAGATTAAGTTGAGCCGATGGCATCGGCTCTGGCGACAACTGACGCTACTGACTGGTCATACTGGCAAGGACAAAGGCGAAGAAGGTCAGGGTTTGGTCGAATATGGCCTGGTTTTGTTACTGGTGGCAGTAGTGGTTATTGCTATTCTAGTACTTCTAGGCCCACAGATTGGTAGCCTCTTTAGCGCCGTCTCGAAGGGACTTAGCTAAAATTTTCCAGTTGTGCTTAATCTAAGTTTAGAGTTTTGGCTAAAAATAGTTGCGGGTTGAAAAGCTAAAACTTTTATTCAAAACAAAAAAAATAAAATTATTTTTTT